>JAZLHZ010000232.1:0-6585 GCA_045617085.1 Clostridia bacterium | reverse complement strand
ACAAAAAAGTTCCGAAAGGGTATTGACAAATCAGCGATATTGTATTATAATCCATAATTAAAGACGATGACGGGGAAGAAGTAGCTCAGTCGATGCTTTCAGAGAGCCGCCGGGCGGTGAAAGGCGGTAAGCCGGAGACCGAAGCGAATACATCCCTATCAGTTTTGCACCCAAAGGCGATGGCGCCGAGTAGGCTGCAACGGGGTCGCCCGTAACAGCGAGTGGGTATGAAGTACCCTAAGAGGTCGGAATGCATCCGGCAAACGAGGTGGTACCGCGGTGAATATAAATCGTGAAGATAATCATGGATTTTATATTTGTCGTCCTCAGCATTAAACCGTGCAGAGGACGATATTTTGTTTTCTGCTGATAATGAAAGGGGTTTACCGATATGCCGATTACAGAGATCCTGGAAAAAAATGCCAAGCTTTACGGAAATGAGACCGCTCTTGTAGAGATCAGCCCCCACTTTGAACCGGAGAGCCGTGTCACCTGGCGTGATTATTCTCTGGTACAGCCGCAGCCCGGCGAGACCTTCCGCCGTGAGATCACTTGGGGCGATTTTGACAAAAAGGCAAACCGATTTGCCAACCTGCTGCTTACCCGAGGCGCCAAGAAGGGCGACAAGGTCGCCATTCTGCTGATGAACTCTATCGAGTGGCTGCCCATCTATTTCGGCATTCTGAAGGCGGGCTGTGTGGTCGTTCCGCTGAACTACCGCTACACCGCAGACGAGATCAAGTATTGCCTGGAAAAGGCGGAGTGCTCCATGATCGCCTTCGGTCCCGAATTTATCGGACGTATGGAGGAGATCTGCGACAGGATCCATAAGGTCAAGCATATGTTCTATGTCGGCGAGGAGTGCCCCTCCTTTGCGGACAGCTATGATGACATGATCGTCTTCTGCTCCAGCCATGCGCCCAAGGTCGAGATCACCGATGAGGACGACGGAGCCATCTACTATTCCTCCGGCACCACCGGCTTTCCCAAGGCGATTCTGCACGCCCATAAGGCGCTGATGCATGCCGCCAAGACCGAGCAGGCGCATCACGGCCAGACCCATCATGACGTGTTCCTCTGCATCCCGCCGCTGTATCATACCGGCGCCAAGATGCACTGGTTCGGCAGCTTCCTGGTCGGCGCAAAGTCCGTACTGCTGAAGGGAACCAAGCCCGAATGGATCATCAAGACCGCTTCCGAGGAGAAGTGCTCCATCGTAGGGCTGCTGGTGCCGTGGGCACAGGATATTCTGGATGCCATCGACAGGGGAGATATCAAGCTGGATGAATACACCCTCAGCCAGTGGAGACTGATGCACATCGGCGCTCAGCCCGTGCCGCCGTCTCTGATCAAGCGCTGGATGACCGTGTTCCCCCATCATCAGTACGATACCAACTACGGCCTCAGCGAGTCCATCGGACCCGGCTGTGTGCATCTGGGCGTGGAGAACGTCCATAAGGTCGGCGCCATCGGCAAGGCAAGCTTCGGCTGGAAGACCAAGATCGTGGACGAGAACGGCAACGATGTCGAAAAGGGCGATGTCGGCGAGCTGTGCGTCAAGGGCGACGGCGTCATGAAGTGCTACTATCATGACGAGAAGTCCACCAACGAGGTGCTGAAGGACGGCTGGCTGTTCACCGGTGACATGGCCATGGAGGATGAGGACGGCTTCATCTATTTGGTAGACAGAAAGAAGGACGTTATCATCACCGGCGGCGAGAACCTGTACCCCGTACAGATCGAAAACTATATCCGCAAGCATGATGCCGTCAAGGATGTGGCTGTCATCGGTCTGCCCCATGACAGACTGGGCGAGATCGCCGCAGCCATCATCGAGGTCAAGGAAGGTTACGAGCTTACCGAGGAGGAGATCAACGACTTCTGCACCGGTATGCCCAGATACAAGCGTCCCCGCAAGATCATATTCGCAGACGTTCCCCGCAACCCCACCGGCAAGATCGAGAAGCCGAAGCTGCGTAAGATGTACTGCGGCGAGGCACTGGTTGCCCAGCAGATCAATAAGTAAGGAGTAATCGGAATGAAAAAGCTTTTGATTGGCAATGCGGCCGTAGCTCAGGGCGCATACGAAGCAGGTGTCGGTGTTGTGGCATCGTACCCCGGCACTCCCAGCACCGAGATCACCGAGAGCATGGTGAGCTATCCCGAAGTATATGTGGAATGGGCGCCCAACGAGAAGGTCGCCTGTGAAGTGGCTTTCGGCGCATCTATCGCCGGTGCCCGCAGCATGACCTGCTGCAAGCACGTCGGTCTCAATGTCATGGCCGATCCCGTATTCACCGCCAGCTATATCGGCACCAACGGCGGCTTCGTCATCTGCGTGGCGGGCGATCCCGGCATGCATTCCTCCCAGAATGAGCAGGATTCCCGTCATTATGCCAAGGCGTCCAAGCTGACCATGCTGGAGCCTTCGGATTCCTCGGAGTGCCTCGAATTCACCAAGAAGGCGTTTGCCCTCAGTGAGAAGTTCGACACCCCCGTCATGATCCGTCTTTCCACCCGTGTTTCCCATTCCCAGAGCCTGTGCGAGCTGGGCGACAGGGAAGCGTATGAATTGAAGCCCTATGAAAAGAACATCGCCAAGAACGTCATGATGCCCGGCAATGCCATCAAGCGCCACGTGGTCGTGGAGCAGCGGGCAAGGGATCTGGAAGCGTTTGCGGAGAACTGCGAATTCAATATCATTGAGGACAACGGCAGCAAGATCGGCGTGATCACTTCCGGTGCATCGTACGTGTATGCCAAGGAAGCCCTCGGCGACAGAGTGAACTATTATAAGCTGGGCATGGCATATCCGATGCCCGTCAAGGGCCTGAAGGATTTCGCCGCCAAGTGCGACAAGTTGTTTGTCATTGAAGAGCTGGATCCCTTCATCGAGGAGCACTGCAAGGCCATCGGTCTGGAAGTCTCCGGCAAGGACGTATTCACCATGCTGGGCGAGTATACGCCGGCCATGATCGCCAAAGCCGTCTTTGACGAGGCTCCCGCTGCCTGCACCGAGCTGCCCGAGAGCATCCCGGTCCGTCCTCCGGTCATGTGCGCCGGCTGCCCCCACAGAGGCACCTTCTACGTACTGAAGAAGCTGGGTCTGACCGTTTCCGGCGACATCGGCTGCTATACCCTCGGCGCCGTGGCACCTCTTGCCCCGGTGGACAGCACCATCTGCATGGGTGCTTCCGTCTCCGCCGCACTTGGCATGGCCAAGGCAAGGGGACAGGAATTCAATAAAAAGCTGGTCTCCGTCATCGGCGATTCCACATTTATCCATTCCGGCATTACGGGACTCATCGATATCGTATACAACAAGGGCGCCAACACTGTCATCATCCTTGACAACTCCATCACCGGTATGACCGGACATCAGGACAACCCCACCACCGGCAAGACCATCCGCGGCGAGGCCACCAAGCAGGTCGATTTGGAGCTGCTGTGCAAGGCTGTCGGCGTGGAGCATGTGGTCGTGGCGGATCCCTTCGATGTGAAGGAATTCGAGCGCATCGTAAAGGAAGAGGTCGAACGGGAGGAGCCTTCCGTCATCATTGCCCAGCGTCCCTGCGCTCTGCTCAAGACCACCAAGTATGTCGGCAAGTGCGTCATCAATCCCGAAAAATGCAAAAAGTGCAAGATGTGCATGAAGCTGGGCTGTCCCGCCATCTCGGTGAAGAACGGCGCAGTGAAGATCGACAATAATCAGTGCATCGGCTGCGGCCTGTGCATGAACGTCTGCCCCTTCGGCGCAATCGAAAAGGAGGTTTGACCATGAGCACTACCAATATCATGATCGTCGGCGTCGGCGGTCAGGGAACCCTCCTCGCCAGCAGAATCCTGGGCAACACCGTCATCAACGAAGGCTATGACGTCAAGGTCAGCGAAGTCCACGGCATGAGCCAGCGCGGCGGCAGCGTAGTCACCTATGTCAAGTTCGGCGATAAGGTGTATTCTCCCATCATCGGCAAGGGCGAAGCGGACATCATTCTTGCCTTTGAAATGCTGGAAGCATACCGGGCTCTGCCTTTCCTGAAGAAGGGCGGAAAGCTCATCATGAATACACAGGCCATGGATCCCATGCCCGTGATCACTGGCGCTGCGGAGTATCCGGAGAACATCACCGAAAAGCTGACGGCTCTCGCCGATGTTACGGCGCTGGATGCGCTGAAGCTCGCCAAAGAGGCTGGCAACAGCAAGTCCGTCAACGTGGTGCTCATCGGCGTCATGGCGAAGAATACGGATATCCCCTATGAAAAGTGGGTCGAGGTCATCAAGACCACCGTGCCCGCCAAGTTCCTTGATGTCAATCTCAAGGCCTTCGAACTGGGATACAATCATCAGTAAACAAAAGTAGCAGAGGTGAAAGCCAATGGGCTGCTTCAATAAAGTCTACGAATGTATGCCTCGCGAGCAGCTGAAACAGCTGCAGAGCGAGCGTCTGGTCTGGCAGGTAAAACGCATGTATGAGCGTGTGGAGTGCTTCCGCAACCGCATGGACGAAGCGGGACTCAAGCCCTCCGATATCCACGGCATCGAGGATCTGCACAGGCTTCCGTTCTCCTATAAAAAAGACCTGCGGGACTACTATCCCTACGGCCTGTTTGCCGAACCCATGAGCAACATCTGCCGCGTCCATGCCTCTTCCGGCACCACCGGCAAGCGCATCGTGGTCGGTTATACCAAAAGAGATCTGGAGATGTGGTCGGACTGCATCGCCAGAATGCTGACCGCCATCGGCGTGGGCAGCAGCGACATCGTGCAGATCGCCTTCGGATACGGCCTGTTTACCGGCGGCTTCGGCGTCCATTCCGGCGCTGAGCGGGTCGGCGCAACAGTCGTCCCGATCTCCTCCGGCAATACCGCTCTGCAGATCCAGACGATGATCGATTTCAAGGTCACCGTGCTGTGCTGCACCGCCTCCTACGGCATGTATCTGGCCGAGGAGATCGAGCGCATGGGCGTCAAGGATCAGCTGAGCCTCAAGGTCGGTATCTTCGGCGCAGAGCCCTGGACCGAGGGCATGCGCATCCAGCTGGAGGATAAGCTGGGCATCAAGGCATATGATATCTACGGTCTCAGCGAGATCATGGGTCCCGGCGTCGCCGTCGAGTGCGAGTGCCAGAGCGGCATGCACATCAACGAGGATAACTTCATCGCCGAGATCATCGATCCCGAAACCGAAGAGGTGCTCCCCGAAGGTGCTACCGGTGAGCTGGTGTTTACCACGCTGACCAAGGAAGGTTTCCCGGTCATCCGTTACCGCACAAGGGATATCTGCTCGCTGATCCCCGGCAAGTGCAGCTGCGGCAGGACGTTCATCCGCATGAACAAGCCCAGCGGCCGAAGCGACGACATGCTGATCATCCGCGGTGTCAACGTGTTCCCGTCTCAGATCGAGGAAGTGCTGATGAAGGTGGGCGGCGGTATCACCCCGAACTACCAGATTGTCGTCGACAGGGTCAACAATAACGACACCTTTGACGTCAATGTCGAGATGAGTGACGCCCTGTTTGCCGACGATATCAAGAGCATGGAAAAGATCGAGCGGGATATCACCGCCGAACTGCGCAGTACCCTCGGCATCGGCGCGAAGGTGCACCTGGTCAACCCCAAGAGCATTGAACGCAGCGAAGGCAAGGCCAAGCGTGTCATCGACCGCCGCAGACTGTAAGAAGGAGGAATCCTTATGATTATCAACCAGCTTTCGGTCTTCATTGAAAACCGCAAGGGCAGGCTTGCCGCCATCATGAATACCCTCGCAAAGAACGATATCGACATCAGTGCCCTTTCACTGGCTGACACCTCCGAATTCGGTGTGCTGCGGCTCATCGTGAATCAGCCCGAAAAGGGCCGTGAAGTGCTGATGGAGAGCGGCGTTACCGTTCGCATCACCCGTATGGTCGCCGCCGTCATGGATGACAAGGCCGGCGGCGCCGCACAGGTCGTGCAGTTGCTGACCGATGCCGGTATCGATGTGGAGTATATGTATGCCTGTGTGAGCAAGACCATAGGCAAGGCACTTATGGTCATGCGGGTCAACGAGACCGACCGGGCCGAAGCACTGCTCCACGAAAAGGGCTTCAGCGTGGAAAAGCCTGAGGATATTTACAGAATCTGACATAAGCGAACAAAGAAGGGTATATCTCCATGGGCAAAACGATTCAAGATGTACTTCCCTCTGCATGCGCCGGATGCGGCGCATGCTTCAATCTATGTCCGAAAAAAGCAATATCTATGGAATCGGGCCGGGACGGGTTCGTTTTTCCGATGATCGATGCACAGAAATGCATCGGCTGCGGCCTCTGTGAGTCTGCCTGTCCGGTTGCTCATCCCGATTATTCCAATCGAAAAATTCCGAAGGAATACGGTGTCTGGGCAGGTAACGAGATCCGTGCCGTCAGTTCATCCGGCGGTGCTTTTACACTGGCCGCCGAATGGGTAATGGAAAACGGCGGCGTCGTCTGCGGCTGTGCATTCAGCGAGGATTGTTATTCGGTAAAGCATATCTTTGCGGAAAATAAGGCGGATCTGCAGAAGCTGCGCGGTTCAAAGTACCTGCAGAGTAATATCGGCGATTCC
>JAZLHZ010000231.1:0-5446 GCA_045617085.1 Clostridia bacterium | reverse complement strand
CCGGACGAACTGTGCCGCGCCGTCACCGCCGCAGTCATCGATGTTTTTCGTGAAACGCCCGTCCGAAACGTACATTTCGCCGAGGGACAGCAGTATCTCATCCGTGCAGTTATATAAATTCTTCGTGATAAACGCCTGAAGCTCCCGTACCTTTGCCTTAACCTTTTCATTGTCTGCCGGAAGCGGACGCAGCTTTCCAATCTGTCCCAGCAGCTCCATCAGCTTCTGCCCGGCGTCCGCAGCGGGTATTTTCTTCTCAAACTCCCGGTACGCCTCGGTATTCCCCCAGCGTTCCTTCACTTCCTTGCGGTACTGTTCCTGCTGCGCATTGTCGAATGCATCAAAATCCATCGCACTTTCCCCCTTTTCTCTCAATGCCTTTGCGAGTTTTATCAGCTGTTCCGTGTGTTCCTTCTGCATTTCCAGCAGCCGTATCTGCCTATCCAGTGCCTCCGACGGATCGAACATCGGTGAGTCCAGCATCTCCCGGATCTCCTTCAGCGGAAACCTCAGCTCCCGGAACATCAGGATCGTATGGAGCCGCCGCAGCGCCTGTTCGTCATAGAGCCGATAGCCTGCCTCGGTCAGGTCCGTCGGCTTCAGCAACCCGATGGAATCGTAATGGTGCAGTGTGCGCACGCTCACACCGGAAATACGACTCATCTCCTTGACCGTCTTCATCCCGCCACGCCTCCTTTTCACGACCCATTATACACTATGACGCCGCGTCATTGTCAATACTTTTTTGATTTTTTCAAACAAAAAAAGCCGCATTTGATGCGGCTTCGTTCTGATTGTCCATCGGACTCACTCCTTTCATTGCTCCCTCTTCTCTTACTTTCTCTTGCAGGTCACGGGCTTGTCGGCGATGTAGATGGTATCCAGCTTCAGGTTGAAGAGCTTGTCGATCAGTTTATTCATCATGGTTTTGTTCCTCCTTATTTTGCGTTTGTTTGTTGTTCATTTGTCTTACATCTCTTTATACGTGGTTCAGAGAAAGATGGCTAATAAAAAAGAGAGAAAATAAAAAAAACAGCATCCGAATTTTATGATTCGGATAGCTGCCTTTTGTGCAATGATTAGTCCGCACTGAAGGGCATGAGAGCCACGGTACGAGCACGCTTGATAGCGGTTGCCAGCTGTCTCTGATGCTTTGCGCAGGCGCCGGTCATGCGACGGGGCATGATCTTGCCGCGCTCGTTAGTGAACTTACGCAGACGGAGAACGTCCTTGTAGTCGATGCTCGCTACCTTATCCACGCAGAAAGCGCAGACCTTACGGCGGGGCTTACGACCACCACGGGGACGACGTGCTGCACGATCGCCTCTATCTTCAGACATAGGATAAGCCTCCTTAATAATGATGGTGCATCGGACCTCGAAAACGGTTTCGGGAGGAATAACGGCAGAACAAGCGCATCAAAGAATCTGCATATTTATTCATCCGTCGGCTGTTCTCAAGAGGACCTTTGCTTAACTGCATCTGAAACCGAATCAGAAGGGAAGTTCGTCGTCGGTTTCTTCGAAAGAACCGGAATTGCCGTAGCTTGCGTTTCCGCCGTTCTCACCGCCGAAGTTGTTGTGGTTCTCCGGGGGGATATTGGCAGGCGGGGGAACCTGCTCGCCGTAGCCGCCGTTGTCGGTGGTGCGGGGAGAAAGGAACTCCACTTCGTCAGCTGCAACCTCTACGATGTAGCGCTTGGTTCCGTCCTGGGCTTCATAGGTGCGGGTCTGCAGCGAACCGTTGACGGCGCACTTTCTGCCCTTGGCGAGGAACTTGCTGCAGGTATCAGCCAGCTGGCGCCAAGTTACGATGTTGATGAAATCCGCTTCCTTAACGCCCTGAGCGTTGGCAAAGCGGCGCTGTACCGCCAGACGGAAGGAACAAAAGGAAATTCCCTCCGCGCCGACCTTCTTCAGCTCGGGATCGGCGGTCAGATTACCAATGAGCATTACCTTATTCATTCTATCACCTAATCCTGATTAAACGCGGGCATGAGTCAGAAGTATGTGATTATTCCTGCTCAGCGGTCTCGGTCTCTGCGATCTCGGTCTCAGCGGCTTCGGTCTCAACTGCCTCGGCAGTATGAGGATTGTAGGGCTTCAGGGGCTCACGCTTGGGAGGAAGTGCTCCTTCGTAGCGGATCACCATGTAACGCAGCACGTTTTCGTTGATCTTCATGTTGCGCTCCAGCTCACGGGGCAGATCGGCGGGTGCGGCGATGTACATAAGTACATAGTAACCCTCGGTCTTGTAGTTGATGGCATATGCCAGACGACGCTTGCCCCACTCATCGATGCGGTCTACCTGACCATTATTGGCCTCTACCAGATCTGAAAAGCGCTTGATCAGATTGGCACGTGCCTGCTCATCCAGAGCGGTATCGATGACGTACATGACTTCGTATTGATTCATTGCTTTTCACCTCCTTATGGACTTGCGGCTCTGAACTTGGCGTCAGAGCAAGGATGCGCTTATAATGCATTATACAATATGAGCGTAAATTTGAAAGACAAAACCCGTTAATTATTGAAAAATGTTCTCCCTTCCGCCCTTGTTTCTTCTGTTGATAAAACGAAATAACAGAATCCGCAAGACAATCACATTGATTATTAACCTTCCCACAATTGAGACACAAAACAGACTGTATATAATAAAAATGTGCAGATATATCGCTTTATCATCGAAAGGCAGGAATCATATTATGGCAGACATTTTTACTTTTACCAAAGCCGGTTATGAGGCTCTTCAGGCAGAGCTGGTAGACCTGGAATCCGTACAGCGCCCCGACGTCATCCATGAGATCGAAGTTGCCAAGGGCTTCGGCGACCTCAGCGAAAATGCGGAATATTCCGCCGCCCGCGAGCGCCAGAGCAAGATCGAAGGCCGTATCATCGAGATCCAGCACATGCTGGAGCATGCGGAGATCGTCGAGGTGGATGCCACCAGCAACACCATCAACGTAGGCTACTATGTCCGTGTTTACGACGAGGAATTCGACGAGACCGATATTTACAAGATCGTCGGCAACAACGAATACGATTTTGAAAAACTCTATGTTTCCAACGATTCCCCCATCGGCGCAGCCCTGATCGGAGCAAAGGTCGGCGATACCGTCGACGTTACCACCCCCGGCGGAGTCATCAAGCTGAAGATCCTTGAGGCTTCCACAGAGGAACTGAAGTAAGGAGAACAGGAAAATGGCACAAGTTACCATCCCGAATATGGACGAACAGACCCAGATCAGACTCAACAAGCTGACCGCCCTCCAGCAGCAGGGCAAGGATCCCTTTGAGATCGTCCGCTTTGACGTGACCCACCATTCCGACGAGATCAAGGCCGATGAATCCCTCATCGACTCCACCGTCACCGTAGCCGGCAGAATGATGAGCCGCCGTGTCATGGGCAAGGCCTCCTTTGCTCATCTGCTGGACAGAAACGGCGAGATCCAGATCTACGTGCGCAGAGAAGACATCGGCGAAGAAGCCTATGCCGCCTTCAAGAGCGACGATATCGGCGACATCCTCGGCGTCACCGGCAAGGTGTTCCGCACCCAGACCGGCGAGATCTCCGTTCATGCCGAGTCCGTCACCCTGCTCTCCAAGTCCCTGCATCCGCTGCCCGAGAAGTTCCACGGTCTGACCGATACCGACCTGCGCTTCCGTCAGCGTTACGTGGACCTCATCATGAATCCCGAGGTTCGCCGCAACTTCGAGATCCGTTCCCGCTTCATCAAGTACGTCCGCAAGTATCTGGATGACATCGGCTATATCGAAGTCGAGACCCCCGTGCTGAACACCATCGCCGGCGGTGCCTCCGCAAGACCCTTCGTCACCCATCATAACACCCTCGATATCGATATGTATATGCGTATCGCCACCGAGCTGCCCCTCAAGCGCCTCATCGTCGGCGGTCTGGAAAGAGTATACGAGATCGGCCGCATCTTCCGCAACGAGGGCATGGACCCCAAGCACAACCCCGAATTCACCTCCGTCGAGCTGTATCAGGCGTATACCGACTTCCACGGCATGATGGACATCGCCGAGGGCATCTTCTCCGGCGCCGCCAAGGAGATCCTGGGCACCTACCAGATCGAGTGGCAGGGCCAGCAGATCGACCTGACCCCCGGCTGGCCGAGGCTCACCATGATCGAGGCCGTCAAGCAGTACGTGGGCACCGACTTCGGCGCCATCTCCGACGATGCCGAGGCCGTGGCCGCCGCCAAGGAAAAGGGCGTAGAGCTGGCCGATTCCGCACTGAAGACCTGGGGCAACGCCCTGTATGCGTGCTTTGACCAGAAGGTCGAGGAGCATCTGATCCAGCCCACCTTCATCACCATGTACCCCGTTGAGGTCAGCCCCCTGACCAAGCGCTCCCCCAAGGATCCCCGCCTCACCGAGCGCTTCGAGTTCTTCATCTGCCACAGCGAAATGGGCAACGCCTACTCCGAGCTCAATGACCCCATTGACCAGAGAGAGCGCTTCATGAAGCAGCTGGAAGCAAGAGAGCGCGGCGACGACGAAGCCGAGATGCTGGACGAGGATTTCCTCAACGCCATCGAATACGGCATGCCTCCCACGGGCGGCATGGGCATCGGCATCGACAGAGCCGTCATGATGCTCACCAATTCCGACACCATCCGTGAAGTCATCCTCTTCCCGACAATGAAGGAGGTCGGCGGAAAATCCGCAGAAAAGAAAGCCGAAACCACCGAAAAGGCAGACGAGACTTGTCCGTCTGCTGAAGACAGCAAAGAGGTACAGGAAGCTGTTGTAGAAGAAAAGATCGACTTCTCCAAGGTGGAAATCGAGCCCCTGTTTGCGGACTGCGTTGACTTTGAAACCTTCTCCAAGAGTGATTTCAGAGCTGTAAAGGTTCTGGCGTGCGAAGCCGTCAAGAAGTCAAAAAAGCTCCTGAAATTCACTTTGGACGACGGAACAGGCACCGAAAGAACCATTTTGAGTGGAATTCATGCATTCTACGAGCCTGAAGAGCTGGTCGGCAAGACGCTTATCGCCATCACCAACCTGCCTCCGAGAGCCATGATGGGCATCGACTCCTGCGGTATGCTGCTTTCGGCGATCCACCACGAGGAAGGCGAAGAGAAGCTTCATTTGTTGATGGTTGACGGACACATTCCTGCCGGAGCGAAGCTCTATTGAGTCAGAATAAGGGAATCTAAGCCCCAAATTTCTGACATCAAAAGGGCGGTTGACAACAAATTGACAACAAATTCCCAAGTGCGCACGAAGCACTGTGAATCGCTGTGAATTGTCAGGCATTCGTCTTTGACAGCACTACTGCTGAAACAGAGAGCACCTTTCAAGAAATTGAAGGGTGCTTTTTGCTGTAAGGGCAACTTGTCGATGGCAATCAGAGCGAAAGGAGCAATCACAATGATCAACGAACGCACGAAGGAGTATTACAACCTGACCAAGAAGAATGA
>JAZLHZ010000230.1:0-15893 GCA_045617085.1 Clostridia bacterium | reverse complement strand
AACGCTTTTGTCAAAGAACGCTGTGACAAATATATCAATTATACGCAAAAGTGTGTAGAACGGGCGTTGAAATTGGGACTGATACGGGACATTACATGGAATGACGTGCTGGATACCTGCGATGAAGGCACCTGGATCTGTGTGGATCAGGTCATGCGAGTACTCAGAAATAAACACATCATTCCGAAGGAAGGCGGCGAGGCGATTGCTGCTCTGAGAAAGGAAATGTTCCGCTCTCCCGAAGCCAAGTCCTTTTATCCCGAAATACCCACAGTGGCAAGAGTGATCTCCGTGATCCGCAAGGCGGGCGGCATTGCCGCCGTCGCTCATCCGTATCAGGGACAGACCAAATATGTGGGGCAGCTCGTGGATTTCGGCATGAACGGCATTGAGATCTCTCACCCGCATCTGTACGATGAAACTCCTCTCGCCGAGCAAGCCGCCGAAGCCTATCATTTGTATCATTGCGGCGGCACCGATCATACAGGTGCCCTCTCCTGCTGTGGCGGGCACAATGCTGTTGAAGCACTTCAGGGCGTCACGGAAGAGGAATACCTCACATTGATCGAGCGACGTTTGGGATGATTTGCCCTTGTCCCCATTGACATTTTGTTAAATCCGTGCTATACTGTACATAATCATATATGATGGGAGGATCTGATCATGAAATATGCAAACATGCATCTCCATTCGACATTTTCCGACGGCGGATTTACCCCGAGGCAGCTGGTGCTGATCGCCAAGTCACTGGGCTACAAGGCACTGGCACTGACCGATCACGAGACCAACGGCGGCGTGAGAGAGCTGGCAGCGGCGGCAGCCGTGGAGGGCATGGAGTCCATTCCCGGTGTGGAGTTCTACGGCGACGGCTGGGGCATCAATTTCCACATCACTGCGCTGGACTTTGACAATGACGATCCGGGCTTCAACGCATTCATCAAAGAGCGCTGTGACCTGTATACCGAATACACAAGAAAATGCGTGGAACGGGCGCTGAAGCTGGGGCTCATTCATGATGTCACATGGAACGATGTACTGGATTCATGCGAAGAAGGCATGTGGATCTGCGTCGATCAGGTGTTTGACCTGCTGGAAAAGAAGAAGATCGTGCCCAGAGAAGGCGGCCCCGCATCCGCAGCACTGAGGAAGGAAATGTTCCGCTCTCCGGAAGCGCATGCCATGTACCCCGTGATGCCTACGGTGGAAAAGGTCATTTCCGTCATCCGGAAAGCCGGCGGCATTGCGGCGGTGGCGCATCCCTCCAAGGCGCAGTCCGCTTATGTGGGCAGGCTGGTCGATCTGGGCATGAACGGCATCGAGATCTCACATCCCGATCTGAGCATGGAGGAAACACAGCTGGCCGAACAAGCTGCCACGGCCTATAATCTGTATCACTGCGGCGGCACCGACCATACCGGCGCCTTGTCCTGCTGCGGCGGGTATCTGGCCATCGAGGCGCTGCAGGGCGTGACCGAAGAGGAATTCCGCATCCTGAGAGGACGTAAACTGGGATAAGAGAAAGGCGGTATCTGTATGGCTAACACACTGAAAGCCGGATTTGCCCGGGTCAACATCACCCCCATGCTGGGCATCGCCATAACCGGTTATTTTGAACCCCGTTATGCCGACCATATCCGGGATGAACTGGAGGCCAACGCCATCGCCGTGGAATGCGGCGATACAAAGGCGGTTTTCATCTCCATCGACAACGTCAAACTGCCGCTTCCCGAAAAATGTGACGAGCTGCGGCACCATATCGCAGACGTCACCGGCCTCCCCTATGAAGGCGTATTCATCTGCGCTACCCATACCCATACAGGGCCTCTGTGGGGACAGGTCACCTCATGGGCAACAAAGGAGGATTATGCACTCAGCGCCGAATATGACCGCTTCATGTACCGCAGGATCACCGATGCGGCTGTACTTGCCATTGCCGATCTGAAAGAAGCACACCTGGGCTACGGACTGAGTCATGTGCCCGGTATCTCCTTCATCCGACGCTACTACATGAAGGACGGCACGATACGCACCAATCCCGGACGGAACAATCCCGATGTGGTCGGGCCTGTCGGAAAACCGGATGAACGGGTCAATGTGCCCCGCTTCCTGCGCAATGACGCCGATGACATCGTGCTGATCAATTTCGGCACACATCCCGACGTCATCGGCGGCACCGGCATTTCCGCCGACTGGCCGGGCTTTGTGCGGCGGACGTTTGAAAAAGCGGTTCCGGGCGTCAAATGCGCCTTCTTCAATGGGGCGCAGGGCGACGTCAATCATATCAACCTGAACCCCAAGCTGCTGCCGGAAAGCATGCAGCCCGTCAGCGTCAAGCCCGGAAAGATCGGTGGCTACGAGCATGCCCGGTTCATGGGACAGGCTGTGGCAGGTGCAGCACTTCAGGTGTTCGGTGATCTGCAGTATGTAGATATCGACTCGGTGCGTTTCGCACAGAAGACCGTACAGGTCCCCTCCAACATGCCCAAGCCCGAGGATATTCCCGAGGCGAAACGCATCCTGAAGCTCCATGAGGAGGGCAGAGATGACGAGATCCCCTACACCGGCATCGGAAAGGGCGCACGCATTGCCGAGGCCAGGCGGATGATCAGTTTTGAGCACGGTCCTGAATTCATTCCGATGTACATTTCGGTCATCGCCTTCGGAAAGATCGCTTTGGTCGGCATTCCCGGTGAGCCTTTCACCCGCATCGGCACCGGTATCAAGCTGGCACAGGGCTGGGATTGCATCCTCCCCTGCTGTCAGGCCAATGAATCAATGGGATACCTGCCGATGTTCGATTCCTTTGCCGAAGGCGGCTATGAAGCCCGCTCCTCCCGGTTCAAAGCCGGTGTCGGCGAGTTGATTGTCAAGGAAGCCACTGAAATACTGAATTCACTCATACTGTAATATCAGGAGGAACAAACCTATGCTTCATCTGTATTCCGAAAACGAATGGATATTTCCCGATACATTGATCGAACACGATCAGGCTACTGCATCGCTGCATGCAGCCAAGGGCGGTTCTGTCTGCGTACAGCTGCTCACCGACAAGGTACTCACCAAGGACGAAGCCTGCGCCGTCAGCGTGTGCAACGCCCGCAATGTCAGGGTAACCGTCTATCAGCTGATCCCCGCCACGGTAGATCTGAACAGCGCCCGTGACGTTCTGTGTACGAAAAACTACGATGAGGTCAAGGATTTCGTCACCCGGAAGGCGCCCTTTGACGTATATGACGCCACAAGGCCGCTGAATGACGGCATATTGAAGGCCGGCCGTATCGCCCTGTATCTCCGCTTTGACGTGCCTCAGGATGCCGCTGCAGAGACGACCGACATCGGCATCACCTTCCAGATCGGCGGCGAGGAGTTCGGCTGCAACATCCTGCTGACGGTTCACAACTGCACCGTTCCCGATGTTACTCATGCCAAATTCGGTCAGATCAACTGGATGTACATGGACAAAATGGACGAAAACCATGGCCTGACAAAGGGTGACAAGCGCCGTGAGGATGTGCTGAGAGCCTATCTGCGCAACCAGATCGACATGCGCAACACCGATTTCAAGTTGCCCTCCGCCGACCCTGTCAGGGATGCCGCAGGCCATATCATCGGCTTTGATTTCTCCGATGCGGAGTTTGTCGGCAATCTTGCTCTGGAAATGGGCTTCCGCCACATTCTCGGCGGTTTCGTCGCCCGATTCGTAAAATGGGATGACCCGAACCACTATCTGCTGTGGGACAGAAACATATCCATCGTATCCGTGGAGGGCTACCGCCAGCTGAAGCTGTATTTTGAGGGAGCCAAAGCCTGTGCCGACAAGAACGGCTGGGGCGACAAATATCAGCAGTGTCTGGTAGATGAGCCTCAGTTCCCCAACAGCGAGCATTACCGCATCCTGTGTGCCATCTGCCGAAAGTTTCTGCCCGGTACGGTCATCCATGATCCCGTAGAATCCACCGAGCTGATGGGCGGCACCGACATCTGGTGCATCAAGCAGGCCGTTTATGAGAAGTATATTGACGACTACCGCAAGCTGCAGCAGATCGGCGAACCTATCTGGCTGTACACCTGCGGCTATCCAGCAGGCTATACGATGAACCGGGCGATGGACCTGCCGCTGACCGCCAGCCGTCTCCCCTTCTGGATGTGCGTGCTGTACGGGGCCGTTGGTTTCCTGCACTGGGGCTACCACTGCGTGACGGACAAGCCCTACGAGATCACCTGCATACCCGTGGGCAACGGCAGTAACTCCATGCCCTCCGGCAATGGTTATATCGTATATCCCGATGCGGACGGTCCCATCGACTCGGTACGCTCTCACCTGCAGCGCATGGGTGCGGAGGATGCCGAGCTGCTGATGATGCTGAAGGAAAAGGACAGCACAAAAGCCGAGGAGATCATTCGGAAGCTCTGCCGCACGTTTGACGACTATACAAGAGACGGACTGTTGATCGACAAGATCCGCATCGAGCTTCTCGAAGCTCTCAGCGAATAATCTTCTCCATATAAAACGAACATTCCGGGTCATGCCCGGAATGTTCGTTTTTTCTGTTATTTACGGGGTTACCTTGATGGATACCCATGTCATGTCTCCGTAGGCACCGGAGGAAGGAGCTGTCTTGAAGCCGATGTTACGGTTGCCTGCGCCGGCAAAGGAATAGCTCACATTCCAAGTTCTCGTGTTGCCGCTGACCGTGGAATTGCCGCTTGCCGCCCAGATCTTGCAGACGCCGCCATTCTCCGAACACAGTGCCAGATAACTTGCGTTGCTGTTGGTGGTAACGGTGATGCCGACAGAAGAACCTACGGCAACACTGGTCTTATTAAAGGAAGCACTCTTGATCTTCGGCACTGCGGGATTGACCGCCAGATACAGCTTCACGCCCGAATCATAGCGGGTACCGTCATTGGAGGAAGCAAACGTCAGCGTGCGATAACCTTCACCGGCGAAGGAATAATCCAGATTCCAGACCTTCGTTCCGGTAACACCGCTTTGCAGACCCGTCCACGTTCTCACAACGCCGCCGTTTTCCGCATACATACGCACATACTTGGCACTGGCGGAGGTGGTCACATTGATGGTCGCATTCTGACCAACCACGGCACTGCCGCCGTATACGGATACTGCGGTCGTCTCAGACGGTTTCAGACCGACAGTAACATCCTGAAGGAATCCGGTGCTGATATTTACGCCATCCGCCGATGCCTTGAATGTCAATCTTCTGTTGCCGCTGCCGCTGAAGGTATAGTACACATTCCAGTCGCTCTTGGCTGTTGTGCTCGTCCATGCAGTAACGAAGTATCCGCCCTCACTGTACATTTCGATACGGGTCGCAGGCTTGTCGGTGCGGATCCTTACGGAAACTGTATCGCCGACATAGACGTCATTGGGGAAGGTCACGCTCGTGATCTTGGGCACTGCCGGGCCGACTTGAACAGTGAAGTACTTTTTTTCGCTGGTCACATTGCTCGATGCTGCAGTCACGGACAGCGAGCGGTTACCGGCAGTAGCAAAGGTATACGGCAATGTCCATGTACGGTTATTGCCACTGACGGTATATCCGCTGGTCCACTTTTTCACGGCACTGCCGTTCTCCGCATACATGGTCACGGATGTGGCATTTTTACTGGTAACGACCGTAAATGTCGACTGTTTGCCGACCACGGTATTGGCGGCAAAGGAAGCACTCTGTACAACCACGGGATCACCGGTGACAGTCAGGCTCACGCTGCCGGTATTTCCGAGGGCACCGTTGGCGGCATTGGCACGTACCGTATAGGTGTAGCTTCCGGGATTACCTGCGGTAAACTCGACGATCCAGGTCTTCCGGTTGTTCTTGACGGTTGCATACCGGCTGTCCCATGTTTGCAGGAGGGAGCCGCTGGGATTATACAGACTCAGCGTTTCCGCATTCGTCGTCGTGGTGGCAGTCACCTTGACTGCCTTGCCGGCGGCCACCTTGGTTGCTGCCAGCACGGCGGTCAGGACATCGGCAGGCGTATCGCTGATGTTCACTGAGACAGACACGCCTGTGCCGTAAACCAGATTGTCGCCGGAGACCTTGAAGGTAAGGGTATGACTGCCGGTTGTCGCAAAGGTATGCTGCACATTCGCAGAGGCAGTCTTCGATACGTGCACGGTATTGATCAGCTGATCGTTCTCGTACACGTTCACATACTCAAACTGCGATGCGGCGGTCACGGTGAAGCTGACGGGCTCATTGACGACCTGTCTCGTGCCTGCTGTCACCTTGGACACATTGACAACGGGCAGGTGGAAAATGGTATTGACATGGTATGCCTCGCCATAGTTCACGCCGTCGGCGCTTGCCCGGAAGGTCATGCCATCACCTGCGGGCGTCGTTGCGCCGAAGCTGATTGACCACGTTCTCTGGCTGCCGCTGTCAGTATAGCCGGAGGACACAATGTGCTGATACGAGATGCCATCAATGACGAACTTGAGATGCGTTGCTGTGGTCGGAGTCACGACCTGCGCATACTGCGTCGTATTCATCAGCATGTCGGAAGGTATGTTTGTACTGAGGATCTTGGGCGGTGCCGGATATACATGCTGTTCAACAGGTACACCTGCATCCCAGCTGCCGCCGTCGGCGCTCGCCTTGAAGGTCAGTTTTCTGTCGCCGCTGCCGCTGAAGGTATAGCTGACATTCCACACCCGGCTGTCCTCGGTCTCGGTATAGCCGCTTGTCCAGGTTGCAGACGTACCGCCTGTCTCATAACACATGCAGATACGTTTGGCAGCCTTGGTGGTGACTACGGTAATGGATACGGGAATGCCTACCGTGGGATTATCGTCGAAGGATGCACGAATGACCTCGGCCCTTGCCTCGACAACAGTCGATACGCTCTTGCCTGCACCGTAGACAGTGCCGTCGGCAGTTGCCTTCACGGTATAGTTCTTTGTTCCCCTGCCGATGGGCATATAGGAAACGTTCCAGGTTCTGGTATCGCCGCTGTCGGTATAGCCGTCGATCCAGCCGGTCAGCAGGGCGCCTTCCGCATCGAACAGGCTGATGCCGGTTGCTCTGGTAGAAGTCACGACAGTCAATGCGGCGCTGTCGCCTTCCTTCACGTTGGACGTCATCGAGGCACTGATGACGTCGGGAATATAGTCACTCAGTGTCAGCGTCTTGTTGTAATAGGAGCCGTAATTGGTGCCGTCATTGGATGCACGGAAGTGCAGCAGCGTGCTGCCGGTAATTCCGCTGAAGGTATAGGGCAGCGTCCACCGGCGCATGTTGTTGACGACCTCATAGCCCTCCGTCCATGTAGCGAGCAGCCGATAAGAGGAATCATAGAGCGAGATATAATTTGCCCGCAGGCTTGTCGTCAGCGTGATCTGCGTCGGCACGCCTTCCATGATATCGGCAGCGAACTCGACGGTGACGATGTCGGGCAGGAAGGGATTGATCGTGAAATACGTGTTATAGTAACTGCCGTACTGAACTCCGTCTGCAGAAGATCTGAACAGGTAATGCGTATAACCGGTGGTTTCACCGACCCGGTACGTCAGCCGCCAGGTGCGGATGGAGTTGTTGTCGGTATAACCCGTCGTCCATGTGGCCAGCTCATGATACTGATCATCATACAGCGTGATGTACTGTGCCCTGATGCCCGTCGTCACGGAGAAGCTGACGGTCTCGCCCGTGGTAACGGTATTGGGGAAGCCCACACCGATGATATCGGGCACGAAAGCCTGAACGGTTACGGCTTCAACAACCTCGGGACCGTAAGTCACACCGTCGTTGGAGGCTTTCAATACCAGCTGCAGGTTTCCTGACACGGAACCGGGGAGTGTATAGGACAGACTCCAGCTGCGTATGCCTCTGGTCTCAATGAAGTTGTTCGACCAGCGCTGCAGCAGCTGACCGTGCGTGTTGAACACGCCGATATAGCGTGCGTTGTTGCCTGTGGTCACGGCAATGTTCAGCGTAGCACCCTCCTGGATCACGGGCACGTCCGTATCTTCACCGCCATCGGCAAAGATCGATGCCGCATAGATCTCGGGGATCGGACCTAATACATTTTCCGTGATGCTGAAGCCCTCGCTGTAGGTCACATCATCGACGGAGGCCTTCATCTTCAGGTGCAGCAAGTCGCCTTCCTGAATGCCGCTGAGTGTGTGGAACACGGTCCATTCCCTGTTGCCGTCGATCAGCATGTAACCGTCGTTCCACTTCTCCAGCAGTGTACCGTCCTCATTATAGAGAGCGATATAGTTGGCTCGGGTATCGGTAGTAACCACATAGGGAACGGTCTCGCCGTTGGAAACCAGCTCATTATAGACTACATCCGAGACCTCTGACATGAACGGAACCACACGGAAGTGAAGCTCCAGCGGTGCGCCGTAGTTCTTGTTATCCGTGCTGGCCTTCAGAGTGTAGTCGATCTCGCCGGTAAAGTCCTTGATCGTGATCGGGAATTCCCAGATACGCTGCCCGTCGACCTCGGTGTAGGTCCTGCGGGTATCCTTCTTTGTGCCGTTGGCATCAAACAGAGAGACATACTTGACTCTTGTCTCGGTGGCAACCGTCACGATGGTTTTCTCGCCCTCATAGGCAATTTCGGGTGCACTGATCAGCGTGAGTTCGGGACCCGGCGCCGTCGCAGTCACGGTAACGCTGCTGATATTGCCGAACTCCTGCATATCGGCGGATGCAGTGAAATACAGCTTTGTACTCTCGCTGTTTGCCGTATAGCCGTCAATAGTCCATACTCTGCTGTTTGTAGTATCGGTATATCCGGTGGTGAATGTACGCTTGACGGTTCCGTCCGATTCGCACTCCGCCAGATACAGCGCCTTCTTATCGGTGGTCACAGTAACCGTGAAGCTCTGACCCACCTGAAGTCCGGTAGTCGCCTTGACGCTCGAAATATTGGGAGGCGTGGGCAGCACATTCACCGTGGCGGAACAGGTACCTTCACCGTAAATGGCGCTGCCCGCAGTAGCCTTGAAGGTAAAGGATGCTCCGTCATCCGACTCATAGAAAGAACAGGTCAGGCTCCAGGTCCTCACATCGGCGTCATCGGTATAGCCTTCTTCCCAGTACTTTCTCATATTTCCGTCTTCATCAAGCATGATAACGCCAAGCGCATTGATGTCCGTCAGCACCGTGAAGGAGACCGTCTGACCAGCCCGCACGGTTTCCGGCATCTGCAGCTCCAGTACATCGGGAGCTGCGATAACGCCGTAGCTGAAGCCCCTGCCATGGCCGTAGTCCTCGCCGTCCTCGGAGGCATAGAACACGAAGCCGATATCCCGCACCTCGTTGGCGCCGGTGCTGACCGCCCAGGTACGTACATCTCCGCTGTCCGTGATGCCGTTATTGGAGGTCAGGGTCATCGTGCGGATGAGCATGCCGTCGCCGTTGTACACTCTCAGATACTGCGTGCGGATCGGTGTCTCAACATAGATCAGCTGCTGCTGACCCACGCTGGTTGAGCCGTTCATGTACACTCGAAGGATCTCGGGACACTCATTTCTGTTGTAGTAATCTATATTGTGACTGATGCAGTAATCACGGGCATAGCTGTTGTTGCTGATGTCCGCCTTCATTCTGAGGCAGTTGGAGAAGGCGTTATCGGCAATGACCTCCACACTGTCGGGCAGATTGATCTGTGACAGATACATATCCGACGCAAATGCGCTGCTGCCGATATAGATCAGTCCCTCGGGCAGCACCACGCTGCTGAGACTGGAGCAGCCGCTGAATGCGTTGGCTCCGATGGATGTGACATTGTAGGGTATCTCAATGGAGGTAAAGGACAGGCTGTTGCTGAACAGTCCCTGACTGATGTCCGTCAGAGAAGCAGGCAGCGTGATATCATGAAGATTTGTGCAGTTGGCAAATGCTCTGTCACCTATAGAGCTGACGCCGTCGGGAATATCGATCGCAGTCAGTGCATAACAGCCCATGAAGGCATCATAGCCGATGGCAGTCAGACTCGACGGAAGAGAGACATTCCGCAGTGACGTACAGTACTCAAAGGCAGTATTGCCGATCACCTGTACACCCTCGCCAATGCTCACAGTGGTAAGATTCTCACACTCGTCAAACATCTGCGTCGGAATGTTAAAGGATCCGGGCAGCGTGACAGAAGAAAGAGAATCACAATGCGCAAATGCAGCGTCCCCGACACTCGTCACGCTATTCGGCAAGGTAATCTCCGTCAGGGAGGAGCACATATAGAATGCCATGGATTCTATCGTGGTTACGCCGTTCTGAATAGTCAGATCTGTCAGGTCGCTGCATCGATAAAAGGCACTTTTGCCCAGAGACGTACAGCTGCCCGGGATCGTAATGCCTTCAAGAGATGTGCAGTTAGCGAAGGCATAGGTCGCGATCTTGGTCAAACCGGAGGGCAGCGTAACGGAACGCAGGGAAGTGCAGTTATGGAAAGAATAGGGATTGATGACCGAAAGAGAAGAAGGCAGGGACACATTGGTCAGAGAGGTACAGTTAAAGCACATATACCCGTTCATCGTCGTCATGCCTTCGCCGAAGGAAACTGACTGAAGCGCCGTGCAGTTTCTGAATGTATAACCGGGAGCCGTGGCCATATTTACATTCAGAGCTGCAGACTTCAGCTGTTTGCATTCTTCAAAAACATATTCACCCATGCTCGTGACACTGGAAGGCACGGTGACAGAAGTAATGCCGGACCCCTTAAAGGCATATGTTCCGATCGACTGCACACTGTTCGGGATGTTGACCGAGGACAGAGAAGCGCACTCGTAAAAAGCGGACAAACCGATAGAGGTCAATCCGGAGGGCAGCGTTACATTGCTGAGAGAAGAGCAGCCGTAAAACGCATTCGGACCCAGGGTCGTCAGCGTGGAGGGCAGACCCGCCCTGTTCAGATTGGTGCAGTTGGCAAAGGCACCGTTGCCGATCTCAACCACGCCTTCGGGAATGTTGACCGCCGTAACGGTCTTATTCCCTCTGAAAGCGTCCGCACCGACAGATGTAACGCCATCCGGTATAGTAACAACGCCGCCTGCACCGTTGTACGAGGTCAACACACCATTCCGAATGGTGAACCCGGTACTGTCCGCCGATGCAGGCACAACGTAAAACAGAGTTAGTAGCAAACCGCACAATAGTACGAAAAGAAGACGTCTCTTCATGATAGAATCCTCCTTTTTATATTGTACTTATATTCTAACAGGTATATTTAACAGAAAAAAGCAAGTATCTATGAACATTAAATTAAGTATTCATTAACGCTTGCTCAACATTAATGACATAATGAATGATTAGTTATCCAATCCTGCAAGAAATTGTTTATCTTTCTTATCTAACGTTACGTTTTTTATCAATTCGGGCCGCCTTTTCAGGGTAATTTCAAGTGCACGATCCCTCCGCCAGCGGTTGATTTTTGCATGATTACCGGAAAGTAACACCTCCGGCACCTCAAGTCCCCTGTATTCTCTGGGGCGGGTATACTGCGGGTATTCCAGCAGCCCCGAAGAGAAGCTTTCATCCTCGCTGGACTCGTCGCAGCCCAGTACGCCGGGGATCAGCCGTGCCACCGCATCGATGATGACCATGGCGCCCAGCTCCCCGCCGGTCAGTACGTAATCGCCGATAGAGACTTCTTCATCGATCACCAGATCGATGGCCCGCTGATCAACGCCCTCATAGTGTCCGCACAGCAGCAGCAGCTCGTCGTCTTTGGAAAGCTCCTCCGCCATGTGCTGATCGAATGTTCTGCCTCTGGGGGAAAGATACAGGCGCTTGCCGTGAAATTCCTCTCCGGTGCTGGCCTCGACTGCATCCACGATGGGCTGCGCCATCATGACCATGCCGGGACCGCCGCCGAAGGGATAATCATCGGTATTCTTATGCTTACATTCGGAGAACGGGCGGATATCAATCAGCTCTACGGAAATGATGCCCGCCTCGATCGCCCGCTTTAATATACTGGTTTCCAGCATCGGCTGAAGCATTTCCGGGAATATCGTCAGGACCTTAATCTTCATCGAACACCGCCACCTCATCGAGACGTTTTGCATCAAACACGATCCGCTTATTCTCCATGTCCGCTTCCACGACCACGGACTTCAGCGCCGGAACCAGCACCTCGCCCAGCGGACCCTCGAACACATAGACATCGTTCTTTCCGGGCTGCATCACATCGGTCATTTTGCCGATATTTCTGCCGTTGGTATCGATGCCCTCACAGCCGATCAGATCGACAATGAGGTTGGTATCCTTATCCAGCTTCACGCTGTGCGCCCTGTCCACATACAGGAACTGTCCCCGCATCAGCTCGGCGGCATTCCGGTCTGTTACTCCGTCAAATATCAGATAAGCGGCATCCACGTCCACTCTGGTCACCTTAACCGCCTTTTCGGTATAGCTGTCCCCTTTTTTCAGAAAAACGCTCTTGACACCCTTGAAGCGGCTCACGTCGTTGGTGATCGGACGCACTTTGACCTCGCCCCGGATCCCCTGCGGCTTAAGCACCTCACCGATCATGATATATTCATCCAGCATTGATATTTCTCCTGTTTCATATTTTTTTCATTATAGCCCATTTTACCGGGAATGTCAAGTTCCAAACTGCGCATATAAAAATCCGACCGCCGCACGAAGCGACAGTCGGAGACACAGCTTAAACGATTTCCACGAAAACGGGCTTCGAATCCTTCGGAGTTGCCGCCTTTACCAATGTGCGCAGAGCCTTGGCAATACGTCCCTGTCTGCCGATGACCTTACCCATGTCATCGGGGGAAACATGCAGCTCATACACGATGGAGTCCTCGTTCTCCGTCTCGGTGATCTCGACCTCGTCGGGCTTGTCCACCAGAGACTGAGCCATGTACTTAATAAACTCCAGCATACGAACCTCCGGATCAATTCAAATCAGAGGACGCCGGTCTTCTTCAGCAGGCCGCGGCAGGTATCAGAGGGCTGTGCGCCGACGCTGATCCAGTACTTTGCGCGCTCTGCATCGATCTTCAGGACGGAGGGCTCTGCAACGGGATTGTAGTAACCCAGCTCTTCGATGGCGCGGCCGTCACGATTGTTGCGGCTGTCGGTAACGATGATGCGGTAGAAAGGCTCCTTCTTCATGCCCATTCTCTTCATGCGGATCTTAACCATGGTGTGTTTCCT
Source organism: Clostridia bacterium (assembly GCA_045617085.1). Lineage (GTDB taxonomy): Bacteria > Bacillota > Clostridia > Christensenellales > Aristaeellaceae > Firm-10. Next base: position 2,751 of record JAZLHZ010000230.1, on the reverse strand, counting down.
CCTAAAATGTGTGTTGTTGAGATATATGAATAAGAACACTGCTTTCGGTTCTTGATTCCTGTGTTACTGGGGCAGATTCTTGAAGGCGTTCGGCAGCTTCATTCTGCCGTGTTTTCCGCCGCCCATGACCTGTTTCATCATGTTCTTCGTCTGCTCAAACTGCTTCAGCAGCAGGTTTACATCCTGCACCGTGACGCCGCTGCCCGCAGCTATCCTGCGCCTTCTGGATGCGTTCAGGATATCGGGGTTTCTTCTCTCCATCTTTGTCATGGAGCGGATGATCGCCTTGCTCTTTTCCTGCGCCTTGTTGAAAGCGTCCTCGTCGATGTCGGCGGTATTGATCTTGCTGCCCAGTCCCGGGATCATGCCCAGGATCTTTGACAGCGAGCCCATCTTCTTCATCTGTTCCAGCTGGCTCAGATAATCGTCCAAATCGAACTTCGACGTTCTCAGCTTGTGCTCCAGATCCTTGGCCACGTCCACATCGATGGCATCCTGCGCCTTTTCGATCAGGCTCAGCACATCGCCCATGCCCAGGATCCTGCCCGCCATGCGGTCGGGATAGAAGGGCTCGATATCGCCTAACTTCTCACCGGTGCCGCTGAACTTGATGGGCTTTCCGGTAACGGCCTTGACCGAGATAGCTGCGCCGCCTCTGGTATCGCCGTCCAGCTTGGTGAGGATGACGCCGTCCACGCCGAGGTTCTTATTGAAGGTATCCGCCACGGTGACCGCATCCTGACCGGTCATGGAATCCACGACCAGCAGAATTTCCTGCGGCTTGACAGCGGTCTTGACGTCTCTCAGCTCCTGCATCAGCGCTTCGTCAATATGCAGACGGCCTGCCGTATCCAGAATCACGGGATCGAAGCCGTAATACCGTGCATGATCGATCGCCTGCTTAGCGATGTCCACGGGGTTGATCTGTCCCTTTTCAAAGACCTCAACACCTACCTGAGAACCGACGACCTTCAACTGCTTGATTGCTGCAGGACGATACACGTCGCAGGCGACCAGCAGCGGCTTCTTGCCCTGCTTCTTCAGCATGCCGCCCAGCTTTGCCGCCATCGTCGTCTTACCGGCGCCCTGAAGGCCGCACAGCATGTAGACGGTCGGTGCCTGAGGCGAATACGTCAGCCTTGCATTGGTGCCGCCAAGCAGCTGGATCAGCTCTTCATGGACGAGCTTGATGACCTGCTGACCGGGAGTCAGGCTTTCCAGGATCTCTGCGCCGACTGCCTTGTCGGTCACCTTCTTGATGAAGTCCTTGACCACGGCATAGTTTACGTCGGCTTCCAGCAGCGCCATGCGGATCTCCCGCATTGCCGCCTTTACATCCTGCTCATTCAGCTTGCCCTTGCTGCGCAGCTTCTGAAACGCTGCACTGAGCTTGCTTGTAAGTCCTTCAAATGCCATTTGCGTAATTCCTTATATTATGTATATCTATAATGCAATTGGTTTTGCTTATGTATTTCAATTCCAATATATAATAGGTAGAAACTCCTATTCGGTCTCCAGCAGGTCGATCCGCTCCAGCGTGCTTTTGATCTCTTTCAGTGTCTGTCGGTCATCTTCATCGGCACCCCTGACCTGTTTTACGAGGTCTGTGCACTTCTGTATTTCCTGTTCAAACCGGCGATACCGCTGAAGCAGTCCCAGCGCTTCCTCATGCTTGTACAGCTGCAGCGAAGCACTCTTTTCCAGATCGTGCACCGCCTGCCGCGAAATACCCAACGTGTCTGCGATCTCCTGAAGGCTCATGTCCTCGCCGAAATACATCTGCATGACTTCTCTGCGCCTTTCGGAAAGCAGCGGCCCGTAAAAGTCCAGCAGCATTCCCAGCTCCACACGCTTCTCGATAATCGGCTTTTCTGTAATCGGCTTTTCCATAATCGGCCTCCATTTAAAAACCTTGACTATTGTACCACTTTCCTCTCTGACTGTCAAGCATTTTCCTTGACAGTTCTAACATTTTACAATCAGCCTCCTGTTTTCATGCAGATTAGTTTTTGATAAATTTACGCTAAAACTCCGAGGAATACTTGCAAACCGTTTGGTTATGTGGTAAAATATATCAGTGTTTGTATGAGTATATTATCCCTATGCATATCAGGAGGTATTTTATTATGGCAGCAACCGTAGAAAAGCTCGAAAACAGCAAGGTAAAGCTCAGCTTCACCGCATCCGCAGAGACCTTTGACAAGGCCATGCACGAGGCTTATAAGAACAACGCAAAGAAGTTCCGTGTTCCCAAGTTCCGTCCCGGCAAGGCTCCCTTCGGCGTAGCCATTGCTTACTATGGCGAGGCTTCCCTGTTCGAGGATGCCATTGACATCGTGTTCTCTCAGGAGTTCTATCCCGCCATCATCGAGAACAAGCTGGATGTCGTTTCCCGTCCCGACAATCTGGACGTACAGGAGATCGGTATGGGCAAGGAGCTCAAGTTCTCCGTCGAAGTTACCGTAATGCCCGATGTCAAGCTTGGCGAGTACAAGGGCGTTGAGGCCGAGAAGCACACCACCGAAGTCACCGAAGACGACGTCAAGGCCGACATCGAGCGTGCCCGTGATAACGCAAGCCGTCTGGTAGACATCACCGACAGAGCCGTGAAGCTGGATGACCAGATCACTCTGGACTACGAAGGCAAGATCGACGGCGTCGCTTTCGAGGGCGGCACCGCAAAGGATTACAAGCTCACCATCGGTTCCGGCAGCTTCATCCCCGGCTTCGAGGATCAGCTGGTCGGCTTCT
>JAZLHZ010000229.1:0-7745 GCA_045617085.1 Clostridia bacterium | reverse complement strand
TCTGCCAGCACAGCCACATTATCGGCTGCAAAGAGGAATATAACGGCGGCTTGATCGTCTATGGTCAGGGTAATTTCAATTTTCTGGAGTATCTGGATACGCCCGGCTGGTGCACCGGACTGATGGTCTCCGTTGATATTTCCGACAAGCCGGAATATACGTTTATCCCTGTTGAAGTGAAAGACAGCGGAATCGCTCTTGTTCCGGAAGAAAGAGCAAAGGAGGTCCTTGCCGCCTTTGAGAAGAGGAGCGAGAGCCTGCTTGACGGAACGTGGACGGACGGCTGGAAGGCATTTGTGGAATCTGTGTCGGAGCAGTATACCAATGTTGTAAAGCGTGCATACACAGAGCCGGACAATCCGATGCGTCTGGAACATTTTTCTCATTATCTTGATTGTGAAGCACACCTTGATGTGTTCAAGGAGTTGTATCAGACCTGGCATCTGACCAAGAATGACGGTGCCGAAAAGGAGATGTAAGTTATGCACGATCCGCAGCTTCAGCACATTGCATTGATGGATAATGCCCCCTTTGCCATGCGTAAAAAGGCAGGCGAGGACTTTGCCGCATGGCAGGAAAAGGCGAGAGCAAAGCTTTCCGAGCTTCTCGGCATGGAGCGGTTCGTCAAATGCGACGATGCGTTCAAGATCGAGTGGCAGAAGGAAAATGAGTTGTTCGATGAATATCATCTGACCTACAATACCGAAGAAAGCTTCCGCACCATCGCAAGACTGCGCATTCCCAAGAAGCCAGCCTGTACGCCGATCCCCGTGATGATCTGCCTGCAGGGTCATGCTAAGGGCATGCACATCTCGTTGGGCGAGCCCAAGTATGAGGGCGACGAGCAGAGCATCAACGGCGGCGACAGAGATTTTGCACGCCAGTGCATCGCACAGGGCTATGCTGCCATCGCACTGGAGCAGAGAGGCTTCGGCGACTGCGGTGGCAGTCCCGAGGGCCCTCAGTGTCATATTCCGGCCATGACCGCTTTGATGCTGGGCAGAACACTGATCGGAGAGCGTGTATGGGATATTTCCAGAACCATCGATATGCTGGAAAAGTATTTCCCGCAGCTCGACAAAAACAAGGTCGGCATCATGGGCAATTCCGGCGGCGGCACTGCGACCATCTATGCGGCGGCAATGGAGCCCCGTCTTTCTGCTGCGATGCCTTCCTGCGCCTTCTGCGGATATAAGGAGTCCATCGGCGTGCAGAAGCACTGCGTTTGCAACTTTGTACCGAAGGTATTTGATTGGTTTGACATGGGCGATCTGATGGCGATGTTTGCCCCGAAGCCCGTGGTCATCGTCAACGGCTTGAAGGATATCATCTTCCCCGTGGGCTCTGCTGCAAAGCAGTATGATCTCACAAAGAGCATCTATGATGAACTGGGTGCAGGCAGTATGTGCCGTCATGTCATCGGTCAGGAAGGTCATCGCTTCTATGCTCTTCAGGGATGGAAGGAATTCAACGAAATCTCCGGTTGGAAGAAGTAAGGAAGAAACAGTATGGAAACAGCGGGAATCCTTTTCAATCAGCTGCTTCAGATGCTGATTTATATCGCTATCGGTTTTATACTTTACAGAACAAAAAAGATCACAAAGGAAGGCAGTGCGGCGCTTTCCAATCTGCTGTTGTATGTGATTCTTCCCTGCGCCATCGTCAATTCGTTCCGGCTGGAACGGACTGCCGAAACCATGTCCCGCATCGGCATGTCGTTGCTGGTGTCTCTGGTGGTGCTGGTCATTGCCATGGGTATCTCGTTCCTTGTTTTCCGCAAGGATGCCATTGCAAACTTTTCCGCCAGCTTCAGCAATGCCGGATTCATGGGTATTCCGCTGATTACCGCCATGCTGGGCGGACAGGCGGTATGCTATATTGCGGGTCTGGTGGCGATGCTCAATGCACTTCAGTGGACCTACGGACAGTGGATCATGAGCGGCGATAAAAAGAACATTTCTCCCAAGGCAGTATTGCTCAGTCCTATGGTGCTGGCGTTCCTCCTCGGCCTTTTGGTATTCTTCACGCAGCTTCCGCTGCCGAAGATCGTAATGGGCAGCCTTTCGGCTATCGCATCCTGTAATGCGCCGGTGGCAATGATCATCCTCGGCGTGTTCCTCGGACAAAGCAGACTGGTGGAGATCTTTACGGACAAAAGGGTGTGGCTGTGCTCGCTGGTGCGGCTGCTGATCATCCCAGCCGTAACACTGATCTCATTCCTGCTGATCCCGGAAGAATATTCGGCGATCCGTCTGGCGATATTCCTCGCTGCATGTGCTCCGGCAGGCTCCAATGTGGCGGTCTATGCCCAGAAGCTCAAACTGGATGCAGGCTATGCAGGAAGGATCGTCTGCCTCAGCACTCTGCTGAGCGTGGTTACCATGCCCGTGATGACGGCGCTGTTCGACCTTATCATTCATTAATACATATTTCCCCATAGTATTACCATACATCGAAAGGATGAACTAACCAATGGAAACCCCCAACAAACGCAGCAGCTTTACCGGAAAGATCGGTTTCGTACTGGCTGCTGCAGGTTCCGCAGTCGGCCTCGGCAATATCTGGCGCTTCCCGTATCTGGCAGGTCAGTACGGCGGCGGCATCTTTCTTCTTGTTTATATTTGCCTCGCTGTTACCCTCGGCTTCTCTCTGATGACCGCTGAGATCGCCATCGGCAGAAAGACGCAGCTTTCCTCCATCGGTGCTTATACTGCTTTGGATAAGCGCTTCTCCTTCCTCGGCTGGCTGGGCGCACTTGTTCCCACCATCATTCTTCCTTATTATTGTGTTATCGGCGGCTGGGTATTCAAGTATCTCGGCTCATTCATCACCGAAGAAGTATCCGTTATTGCCGCAGACGGCTATTTCGGCGCATTCATCGGCGCATCCGTGCCGCCCATTGCATGGTTCTTGATCTTCGTCATCGTGACGGCACTTGTCGTTGTGATGGGTGTTCAGAAGGGTATCGAAAAGGTCAGCAAGGTCATGATGCCTGTCCTCGTGGTGCTGACTCTGTTCGTTGCCATATATTCCATGTGCATGCCCGGTGCAATGGAAGGCGTTATCTGGTACATCAAGCCCGACTTCACTCAGTTCTCGGCAAAGACCGTGCTGGCTGCCATGGGTCAGATGTTCTACTCCATGTCTCTGGCCATGGGTATTATGATCACCTACGGCTCGTACATGAAGAAGGACGTTGCCATTGAGTCCTCCGTCCGCCAGATCGAGGTCTTTGATACCGGTATCGCATTCCTTGCAGGCCTCATGATCATTCCCGCCGTATTCGTGTTTGCCGGCGGCGACAAGTCTGCCCTCGGCGCGGGCCCCGGCCTCATGTTCGTCACGCTGCCCAAGGTCTTTGAGAGCATGGCAGGCGGCAGAATCATCGGTGCCGTATTCTTCCTGCTGGTTTTGTTTGCCGCACTGACCTCCTCCATTTCTTTGTTTGAGACCGTAGTCTCTATTTTCCAGGATAAGTGCAAGCTGAGCCGCAAGATGTCCTGCCTTGTCGTATTCGGCATCTGCATCCTGCTGGGAGTACCTTCCTCCATGGGCAACGGCGCCTGGGCAGGCTTTACGATCCTCGGCATGGACTTCCTTACCTTCTGCGACTTCATTACCAACAGTGTGATCATGCCCATCGTGGCGCTCATCACCTGTATCTTCGTCGGTTATGTGCTGAAGCCCGGCACATTGGAAGCAGAGATCGAGCACAACGGTAAGTTTGCAGGCAGAAAGCTGTTCAATGTGATCATCCGCTATATTGCTCCCATCTGCATCGTGCTGATCCTCGTTTCCTCCGTTCTCAGCGCTTTCGGCATCATGTCCCTGTAATATTTCTCAACAGACTCCGTCTGAACAAAAGGACGTAGTCTGTTTTTTCAGAAGAGAAAATATGAAGATTGGGTATTGCTTTTTACGTTTGAGTATGCTATAATGAACAAAAATCAATTGGGAGGGAAAAACATGTACTCGATTTACAAGGTTGTGTCAAATCCTACGGTTGATTATGCGGCAGAAGAACTCAAAAAGTATCTGCGCATGATGATGCCCCGTGCCGGTGAGATCCCGACGGCGTATGCTCCCGATGCCAAGGACGGTTTCCGTCTGGGTCTGATAGAGAGCTTCGGTCTGCCGATGGAGGGCGTGGAAATTCCCGATCTGGATGATATGCTCTATATCGACTGCGATGAGCAGGGCGGCATAATTGCCGGCAGCAACTACCGCAGCATCCTTCTTGCGGTTTATGAGTATCTGCGTCAGAACGGCTGCCGCTGGCTGTTCCCCGGTGTGGACGGCGAGTTCATTCCCGTTCAGCCCGTCAAGAGCGTGAAGTATCAGAAGCTGGCCGACTACCGCTACAGAGGCCAGTGCAACGAGGGTGCAGAGGCTCAGGTCAACATGCTGGAGACTATCGAGTTCGTGCCCAAGATAGGTATGAACACCTATATGCTGGAGTTCGATGTGCCTGCCGTATATTATCATACCTGGTATACTCATACCGGAAACAAGTATGTCCGCAACGAAGAGCTGGATAATGACACCGTGCTTCAGTGGAAGCGTGTGTGTGAAGTTGAGATCGCAAAGCGGGGACTGCTGTTCCATGACATGGGACACGGCTGGACCGCCGATCCCTTCGGCATTGATTCCTCCGATGGTTGGGCAGGCAGCCAGAAGGCAGAGAAACCTGTTCCCGAAAAGACCAGAAAGTACCTCGCCATGATGGGTGGCAAGAGAGGCCTGTTCCACAATGTACCTCTGAACACCAATATCTGTATGTCCAATCCCGAGGCGCGCTCCATCGTTGCCGATGCCGTAGTCAATTATGCAAAGACCCAGAACAATGTGGACTTCCTGCATATCTGGCTTGCAGACGCCAGCAACAACCACTGCGAGTGCGAAGAGTGCCAGAAGAAGCGTCCCTCCGACTGGTATATCATGATGCTGAACGAAGTCGATGAGAAGTTGACTGCCGCAAAGCTGAATACCCGTATCGTGTTCATTGTATATGTGGACAGCTATTGGGCACCTGTGGAGGAGAAGCTCAAGAATCCTTCCAGATTTACCATGCTGTTTGCTCCCATCACCAGAACCTATAAGACCACCTATGCCGAGGATGCGGCTCCCGACGGAGTAACTCCTTACGTCCGCAACAAGATCGTCCTGCCCAAGGGCGAGGCTGAGAACCTGGCATATTATAAGGAGTGGCGCAAGTCCTATTCAGGAGATGCTTTCTGCTATGAATATCATTTCTGGTGGCAGCATTATGTCGATATGGGCTACATGCGCATTGCCCGTCTGGTATTCGACGATATCCGCGGCCTCAAAAAGTGGGACCTGAAGGGCATCATCGAGGACCAGTCCCAGCGCAACTACTTCCCCAACGGTTTCCCGCAGTACGTCTACGGCAGAGCGCTGTATGATGCCAATGTCAGCTTTGAGGAGCTGCGTGACGATTACTTCAAGGCAGCCTACGGCGAGGACTGGGAAGCTGCTCTCAAGTATCTGACCGCTATCAGCGATGCCTTCGGCTACGGCTACAATGGTCCCGATCAGAAGAATCTCAATGAGGATCTGACCGACTGCTATGCCAAGGTACAGAAGGCGATTGATGAGTTCAGACCGATCGCCGAGGCCAACTATGTCAAGAAGATGCGTGTCCAGACCGTCAGCTGGCAGCTGCTGGAGCATCACATGGAATTTGCCGTTCCCTATGCAAAGGCAGTTGAGGCCAGGGCAAAGGGTGATTGGGCAAACGCCGAGAAGTACTTTGACGAGTACATCGACCTTATGGCAAAAAAGGAATATCAGCTGCAGAGGCATCTGGATGTCGGCGCCATCTATCGTACCAAGCGCAGGACTTTCATGAATCCCAACGTATAATATCAACGGACTGATACAGACAGGGCAGGGGCACAGCTCCTGCTCTGTTTTATTGATAATATCAATGTTAAATGTGATGACAATTGCGACGATATGTTGACAATGAATGTTAAGTATGATATACTACATAACAAAACAGCGATAAGCTGTAAAAAAACAAGGAGGTATTTCCCATGAAGAGAACACTGTCCACATTGTTGGCTCTGCTGGTTGCATTCGCAATGCTCTTCTCGTTTGCTTATGCAGATGAGCTGGAGATGAGCGATATCCCCGGCATGACCGCCCCCGGCGTACTGCCCATCGTAACCGAGGACACCAAGCTGTCCATCGCCTATGCACAGCATGCAATGGTTACCGATTTCGATGACAACGTGCTGACCAAGTATGTTGAAGAGCAGACCGGCATCGACATCGTTTGGGATCTGCTTCCCAATGCTGAGACCGGAACCGTGCTGGATCTTCGCTTCTCCAGCGGCGATCCTCTCTCCGACATCATCGTTTACAACTTCGGCTCTGCCGGAGCACTGAGCTATGGTACGCAGGGATTCTTCAAGCCCCTGAATGAATATTTCGACAAGTACACCTACTTCTTCGACAACAGCATGCTGACCGATGCACAGAGAGCAGAATACCTCTCCCGTGTCAAGGAAGCTGACGGCAACATCTACGGCTACAGCTACTATGTAGAGGGCCTGGGCGATGCCAGAAAGATCGATGCTTACATCAACCAGCTGTGGCTGGATCAGCTCGGTCTGGAGCATCCCACCAACACGGATGAGCTGTATGACGTTCTGGTTGCCTTCCGTGACAACGACATGAACGGCAACGGCGATGCTTCCGATGAGTTCCCGATGATCACCTCTGACGGCGTTTGGAATGGTTCTTATGCCGAGTTCTTCATCAACAACTTCATCTACTACGATGCAGATTATATGCTGGATGTAGAGGACGGCAAGGTATTCGCTCCCTTCGCAACCGAAGAGTGGCAGAACGCCATGATCTATATGAACAAGCTCTGCGCCGAAGGCTTGTTTGCTCCCACTTCCGCAACCATCACCCGTGAGGAGTATGCTCAGATGCTGGAGAACTGCAAGACCGAAGAAGCCATCGTCGGCGTGGTCCTCGGCTCTACCGCTCACATCTGCGTAGACAAGTCCAACCCCTACTTGCTGGCCTATGACGCACTGCTGCCCTTCGAGGGACAGTGGACTCCCAGCCGTGTTGCCCAGATGACTCCTAACTTCTTCATCTCCTGCGACTGCGAGATCCCCGAGATCGCATTCCGCTTCTTCGACTTCTTCGCACAGCCCAGAATTTCTGAGTGGATGCGTTACGGCGAGCCCGGCACTACCATGCTGTGGCGTGACGACGATCCCGAGGCCTTTGATGCCAAGTTCCCCAACGGTTCTCAGAACGCTGTAGCTCTGGGTCTGGACATCAAGTGGGGCACCGACTACTCCGACGGCAAGAAGGATCCCTGGTCCAACCCCAACAACTCTATCTGGAACATCCAGTTCTGCGGCATGAACCCCATCTCCCTGTATGCAGCTTCCGGTTCTACTACTCCCATTGATGAGTTCGTACTCGAGTGGAAGGATGGCTATGAGGGCGGCGACATCAACAAGCACAGGAACTACCTCGCTTCCAAGATGACTGCCTGGATGGGCATCGTTCCCGAAGAGAGATTCATGGAGCCCAAGTACACTGTTGACGAGCTCGATGCTTACAACGACATTATCAACACCTGCAAGACCTTCGTGAAGGAGTCTATCGCTTCCTTCATGACCGGCGCAATGGATCCTGTCAATGATTGGGATTCCTACCTGACTCAGCTTGAGGCTGCCGGTCTCAATGACTGGCTG
>JAZLHZ010000228.1:0-2468 GCA_045617085.1 Clostridia bacterium | reverse complement strand
TTGCTCCAGTCCATGACCAGACGCTCACCGTGCTTTTTCTGCCCGATGCAGCGGAAGAAGGAGGAGATGCGCCATTCGAGGGTACGATACAGGATAAGGTCGAATTTGACGGTCGCAGTGCCGTCGGGCGTATCTACTGCGAGGGTAAGGGCAGCCTTGTTGCAGGGCGGGATCTTGGCACTGCCGGGGAACCGTCCGCGCTCAAAGCCGGTGACGGTGAAGTTGTAGTCGCCCTCCTCCAGAACGACATATTCCTGACCGTCGTTTTCCAGGGCATCGTCCCAGTCCATGATCATGTTGTTGCTGTTATAATCATTCATTTTCTTTCTCTCCTTTTAGAACGGCAGCCTGTTCGGTTCCGCCTCGATGATGTCAACGATCTTGCCCCAGTTGGGGATGATCCAGCTTGAAATGAAACTGTCGGGGTATTTGCTGATAGGGGTCTCATAACGGAAGTGTCCCTTTTTCGCTACGATCTGACGGACTTCCTCATCAACGATGTGCGAGTCTACCATCAGCTTTTTCAGCTCATCCAGCGGTGAAGGGACCGAGCTTTCTGTGACCGGTTTATCTGCAGCCTTTGCCGCAGGGATCTCGTTTTTTGACGGCTGTGAAGCGACGAAGATATGTGCGATATTCGCATACTCCATATTCATCTCGTCCGGGAGACCGTGGCGGTTCTTGGCATCCCAACAGGGATGGTGTGATGTGTAGATGACACGCTTGCCGCCCTGCACCTTGTTTTTGCCCTCATCGGGTGTAACAACAAAGGTCTTGTAATTGCAGAACAGAAGCATATCCGACCACTCCTTGAGAAGCGGTGCGACCTGGCGGGTGAGCTTCATCTCCCAACGGTCATAGGCACCCATCTCGTCCGGCTGCTCAAACTTACGCATCTTTGCATGAGCGGTAATGACCACGTTCATGCCGGCGGAGATGACCTTGTCACAGGCTGCGAGGAGCTTGGAAAATTCTTCGGACACATAGGTATAGCCTTTGCCGTAGCCGAACTCCTCGATGCCGGACTTCTTGTATCTGGCACATAGGTCTTTGATGCAGACCTGTTCTGCCCAGTCAGCGGTATCCAGCACAAGGGAGCTGCAGATACCGGGGTTCTGCGAAACCTCCTCGACCAGTGAAACGAGAGCTTCCCAGGACTCGGGCTTGTCCAGACGCTTGACATCCATCTGCGCCGTGCCGCCTTCGGTATCGATAAAAAGCGGATCGGGAAAAGCGGCGGCGAAGGTGGTTTTTCCGATACCCTCGGAGCCGTAAATTACAACTTTCTGCGGCCTTATGAGCTTGCCGCCTGTAATGTTCAGCATTTCATCTTCCTCCTTATTTCAGTGAACATGACTTGTCCTGTACCAGCGTTACGCCGGGGATCTTCTTACCAGCGGACAGGAGCTTCTTGACATCGGTCTTATTGACTTCCGGCTCCGGAGTGCGGTAGCAGTCGGTGTATTTGTGACGCTTGAGCCAGCTGATGGCCTTCCTGCTGTCCGAAACATCCACACGGCTCGTGGCACGGTAGTTGACGGTGGCCACACCGCAGTCGGTCTTCTGACCGGCGCACTCGCGGTCAAGGATCTGCATGAGCCGTGTATCACGGATCTCGAGACTGTGTCTGCGTTCGGCGAGGCGTTTTTCCTCAGCCTTGACGGATGAAGCTTCCGCTCGGCAGTTGAGCACGAGCTTGGCAAGGTATTCCAGAATACGGCTCCGTTCCATCTGCAGAGCGTCAAGCTCGTTCAGGATATCCTCCGTAGCGGTAACCTCGCCGGTTTCAGGGTCAGGGTCGAGCCTCGCAGCAAGCTCCTCGATTGCCTGATTGACTTCGTAAAGCTTCATCACGCAGTCCCTCCCTGAACGATCTCGGCAATGTTCACGCTTTCTACGCTGTTGCCGGGAACGATGATCGTCAGCTTCTGCGGTGCTCCAAGAAGCCAGCGGAGAACTTTTTCTCTCACCGTGACATTACGCACGTTGATGAGACCGCCGGTCATAGGTTTTTTGCTGATACTGATCTTTAAACTGTGGGTCATACGATTTCCTTCTTTCCGGGAGACTGAGTATTGTTTATCGTCTCTCCGGATATACGGAGAAAAAGAGGACATTTTGTGGGGGTTATCTGCCGTATATTTTTTTGAATTTTTTTCTGGCACTGTTGATGGACTCCTCCACCGATTTGTGATTGGTGCCCTCGGCTTTAGCGATGTCCCGCAGAGACATGCCGTTTGCCAGCATCAGCAGCCTACGGCGCTGAACGTCGGTCAATGCGGAAAGTACCTCTCGGATGTGCGCATTGTCTTCTGCCAGAAGAAATTCGCTCTCAGGGGTTTTGTCTGTAGCCGGGTTATGGATGTCCTTATCTCCGTACTCCAGTGCGTCGAAGGAGTAGCAGTGATATCTCTCCTTACGGTCGAGGTTGTCGTCCTTTCTGCGGGAGTCGAGGATGACGGTGCCGA
>JAZLHZ010000227.1:0-18563 GCA_045617085.1 Clostridia bacterium | reverse complement strand
CTTTTTGTATAGTGTTTTTGGCAGATTTTCCGTCTGCTTATTTCCCATACCCTTTTTCTAAAAAATGGGCACACCATTTCCGATGTGCTCATTTCCTTGCAGAACCCCGTTCACGCCAATGTCACTATCTTAATGACATTGTGTCCCAAACGGGCACTTTTATATAAGGAGGAACAACTGCTCCCGAAAAAACATGGTTGCAATATGGAGACAATGGTGCTATAATAGGGCAAGGAAATATGAGATAAAGGAGAAACACTCATGGAAAAGCAGAGCGTATCCCTGGCGTTTACCGGCGACATCGGTTTTGACCGCTACATGGCGGAAAAGTGGAAAGACCCCGAGCTGCTTTCTCAGTCCATCGTCGATTTCTGCCGCAGTGCAGATCACGTGGTGGCGAATGTTGAGGGGGCACTGATCAATGCAGTGGATGACGGCCATAAGGGCGTATTCTTCCACAACATGAACCCGGAAGCCGTTTGCATGCTGGATAAGATTGGCGCAGACATCTGGTGCATCGGCAACAACCACATCATGGATGCCGGAAGAGACGGTGTGACCAGCACCAAGGCACTGGCAAAAGAGAAGAACTGCCGCACCATAGGCGCCGGACTCAACGAGACAGAGGCCTCCGAGCCGACCTATTTGACGGAGGCAGGCGGCATCGGCATACTGAGTGTCGGCTACATGCCCGAATGCATTCGTGCGACCGATACCGAGTCCGGTGTGTTCGGCTGGGACAGCATGGAGCGCATTGCCGCCCGCATTGCCGAAGTGAAGTCCAAGTGCCGCTGGTGCATCGTCGTGTCCCACGGCGGTGAGGAGTTTACCGATATTCCCAATCCCTATACCCGTGCCCGGTATATGAAGTACCTCGAAATGGGTGCCGATGTGGTCGTGGCGCATCATCCCCACGTGCCGGAAAACTATGAGCTGTTTGAGAACGGCAAGGCCATCTTCTATTCACTGAGCAACTTCATCTTTGATACCGATTATCAGCGCGTGCATCCGTATACAGACCGGGGCATCCTGCTGAAGCTGACCTTCACCGAGGACGATTTCAAGATCGATGCCATCGGCACGAAGATCGTCAGAGGCGAGCAGCACATCACCGAGGGCCCGCTGCCGGAGATCTTCACCAATATCGATGCAAAGGAATACGAAAAGCTGTCTCCTCTGTCTGCCAAAGTGTTCCTGGAAGAGGAAAAGAAGCGTCAGATATTCCTGCACCCCGACAGGCACAGCAATAAGACCGAAGCCGAGTGGCAGGAGCATTTCAACAACTACGTCGAAGGAAGCTACGTCAAGAATGAGCACATGGACCTTGCCGTGGTCGCTGCATTGGCAAAGAAGGCAGAAGACGGCGCATGGAAGGAAAGCAAGTTAGATGCGGTCATCAAGTACATGATCGAAAGAAACGCATAAAGCATCCGGGCGACATACGTTCTTAACAATCGTGGAGTACAATAATGCCGAGGAAACATCCTCGGCAAAAAGAACACACAGGAGGACAACTACAATGAGCACCGTAAAAATCGGCTGGGCATCCCGTGACATTTCATCCGATAAGCCCGTGATCATTTCCGGTCAGGCCTATCAGCGTGTTTCCAAGGGTATTCATGACCCCATCACTACGACCGCACTGGTCATCGATGACGGTGATGTCGCCATCATGGTATCCTGTGACATGGTTTCCGTTACCGGCCCCCAGCTGGATATGGTCCGTGCCAAGGTTGCAAAGAAGAACCCCGAGATCCCCGTGATGAACATTTTCATCGGCGCCACCCATACCCATGCAGGTACGCCCCGTACGCCCGATGCCAACCTGTTTAAGACTATCGACGGCCTCGAGGAGTGCCCCGTAACCATCGAGATCGCTTCTTCCGATGAGTATATCGATTTTATGACTTCTGCTGTTGCAGACGAGATCTGCGAAGCCTGGGACAAGAGAGCCGAATCCGGCGTTGCTTACGGCTACGGCTATGCAGTCGTTGCTCATTCCCGCCGTGTATGCTATTTCGACGATCTGTCCAAGCGCGGCAATGTGGATGTGACCAATACCTTCGGCGTCAACGGCACTGCTGCCATGTACGGCAATACCAACGACGATATGTACAGCCATTATGAAGCAGGCGCAGACCACTTCATCAACATTCTGTACACCTTCGACAAGGAAGGCAAGCTGACCGGCGCTATCATCAACGTGCCCTGTCCCTCCCAGAATTCCGAGCATTCCGAGTACCTTTCCGCTTCCTACTGGTACGAAGTGCGCCAGCTGATCCGTGCCAAGTACGGCAACATTTTCGTGCTGCCCCAGTGCGCCTGCGCAGGCGACCTAGCTCCCAGAATCCTGCATTATAAGAAGGCGCAGGAGCGCCGTTTCAACCTGAAGTTCGGCGGTGAGGAAACCATCAGCGAAGAGTTCGCCCGCAAGGACATTGCAGAGCGCATCGCCGCTGCCTTTGACGAGGTATACAGCTGGGCAAAGAAGGACATCCGTACCACCATGCCCGTGGTACATAAGGTCGAGACCGTGGAGCTGGAGCGTGACAGCATTCCCGAGGATGTGTATGAGTACTGCGTCAACGGTCTGGAGATGGCCCGCAAGAAGCCCTTCGTGGCCACCGACGACCATGCTGCAGATTTCAAGTACAACACCACACTGCTGTCCGACCGCAACCGTTTCCTGGCTGTTATCAAGGACTATAACGAGCAGAAGGAAAACAAGAAGACCCGTCCCGTGGAAGTACATGTGATCAAGGTCGGCGATATCGCTTTCGCTACCAACCCCTTCGAGCTGTATATGGACTATCAGCACAGGATCCAGGCCCGTTCTCCCTTCGAGCAGGTCTTCATGGTCCAGCTGTGCGCACAGCCCGTGGCTTATGCCGGAAACGCCTGCTACCTCTGCACCGAGCGTGCAAAGGAAGGCAAGGGCTATTCCGCCATTCCCTTCAGCTGCAAGTTCTCTCCCAACGGCGGCCAGCAGTACGTTGAGGCCGTGGTAAAGGACATGAAGGAAATCTTCTGATAATCAATACTTGTGTTGACAAAAAGAAGCTGTCTCACCAAGAGACAGCTTCTTTGTTATGAATATATGTAATAATCAGCACCGATCTTCCCGGAGAATGGCATACAAAACTATGTCGCAGATGCCCTGATTGTTGATATCGGATGCCCGCTGGGTACCTTCGTACTGCATACCGATTTTCTGCATGACACGGCCGGATTTGGGATTGTTTTTGTCGTGACGTGCTTGTATGCGATGAAAGCCGACCCGGTCAAACAGATAATCCCGAACTGCCAATGCGGCTTCCGGCATGATGCCCTGTCCCCACCAGGCTTGCCCCATACACCAGCCCAATTCCGCTGCCGCCGTTTTATCATTCATATGGACAACGGAGATGTCCCCAATGACAGTATCATTGCCCTTCAAAGTGATCCCCCAATGATAAACTGCCGGATCCTGATAGCTTTCGACCCACAGCTCCAACAGTTTACGGGTTGCATCTACGCCGGTATGTGCTTGCCATGTGAGATATCGGGTCACTTCATCGCTGCTTGCCCAATTCCGATACATAGCCTCAGCATCGAAAACCGTATATGGACGCAGAATCAACCGTTCCGTTTCAATCACCTGCGTTCCGCAGTGATGCAATTCAAACATTTTCATCGTTCCTTTCATTTGTATGATGTTCTCCATATACTTTTTACTATTTCTCTGTCAACACCCTGATATTTGCCGACTCCGGCGAACACATTTTCAAAGCCGCATTTTTTCATGACAGCAAGGGACGCCTTATTCTCTGCCAAACAAATGCCGAATACTTCAGATATTCCGGCTTGTTTTGCAATCACCGGGAGGAAAGCCTTTACAGCTTCCGTTGCATATCCGTTGCCTGTATACTTCTTTGCAATGTGATAGCCGACTTCCCATTTGTCATCGTCGATGGGGCATAGCTGAACATATCCGATATTATCTTTTGTTTCTTTCACAATGACCGGATATATCAATGGTCCGTCAAAACTTCCGTATTGTGAGATCAGAAAGTTCAGCGTTTCTTCAGCCTCTTCAGCGGTTTCCCACACCTCATCCGGAACAAACCTTTTGTTGTCTTCATCAACGGAATTTTGCTGAACTACCTGTGCCATATCCATCGAAAATTCAGTTATCATCAATCTTTCGGTTTCAATAAGCATAATTGTCACCTCATTTTTCATGTGATTGAAATGCTTTTTATATCGTCATTGCCATTTCAACTTCGTCCTCGTCCTCGTTGCCGGTAAGTTCGAAGCCGATTTCATTTTCCTTGTTGCAGGTGAGGGTGATTCTGCCGGATTCACCGAACGGCTTTGATTTTATATAGTCAAGCACAAGTCCGAGTGCGGCTTTGCCGTAACCCTGTCCCTGCTCGGATGCGTCGATAAAATTGTCTTCGCATATCAATGCTAATTGATTTCATTCGCATACTCTCTTTTTTCAAATATAACTGTAGTGACCATTTGGACACATAATATTATAGCGACTGATTGGTCATGTGTCAAGCAATTTCACGAATTTGTCATAAACAGAAAAGAAGGTGGAGATTTGTTCAGCATATATTGCATGGAGTGGGAATATGTGGTATAATCAGGTCATATCAACGTATGAAAGGGAACATCATGACAAAACTGACGGAAGGCGGCATCGTATCAAGTCCGCTTTTGCTCAGGGCGTGCCGTGCGGGAGCTTACGGGAGCAGGACGGTATATCCGGGCGGCAGTGTGGAGCAGGCTCTGTTTACGTATTTGTGCGGCGTGCCGGATGGAGCGTTTTTCCATGACCATCCGGAGCTGTTTATAGACAGGTATCTGGTAAGTATGAGCCCGGAATGGGAACGGTTTATCGGGGAGCTTCCGTATAAAAAAAGACGTATACCCGTCAGTTGATGGAGCCGATGTGCAGGTGTTCCGAAAAAGTGCTGCTGCCGCTGTCCGACGGGTTTGCGCTGATGCCGTTTGATGCCGAAGTCTTTTTGTGTCATCCCTTCGGTCATGGGCAGAATTATCCGGATTATGACGGTTTTTCAAAGAGGGGCAGCGGGTTTGTCATCCGATATGGAAATGATGTCGTTTCTTCTGCATCGAGCTTTCTGACGTTTGAAAACGAGATCGAACTGGACGTGTCGACGTTGGAACCATACCGCAGAAGGGGTCTGGCAGACCATTGTGTGGCGGCACTGTTGAACGACTGTGCCGAGCGCGGGATCCTCGTTCACTGGGATGCGCAAAATGCTGCTTCGGCAGAGTTGGCCCTGTCTCACGGCTTCCGGAAGGAAGCGGAATATACGGTAACGATACTGAAGCATTCGGTCGTGTAATGCTGAAAGGGAAAATTACGGAAAAAGCTGACGGAAGAAGTAAAAAGGCTCCTGTAGGAGCGTTTCGGCAGAGACTGTGTGATCGCACTGGTGACGGTTTGTGATGACCGCCCGCAGGTGCGCAGTGTAAACGCTTTTTACGAGGATGGTGCCTTCTATGTGCTGACATACGCTCTTTCGGGAAAGATGAAGCAGCTTTCGGCAATCCCCATGCTGCGATTGCGGGAGAGTGGTTTACGGCAAGCGGAAAAGGCGTGAATCTGGGCAGCTTCAGAAAAATGGAAAACGGATATATTGCCGAAAAGATGCTTAAGGTGTTTGCCGAATGGATCGACAATGGGCACACCGACCTGAATGATGAGAACACAGTCATCCTGAAAATCGAGCTGACGGAGGGCGTGCTGATGTCCCACGGCACACGGTAAGATCGACTTCTCGGAATGAGAAACATGGACCGATCCGTTGCCACGCCATTAAAAACTGAACATATCAGGTGTTCTGAAGAAAAGAGGATAGAAAATATGCCGAAGGTAAAACTGACGATCACCGAAAGCAATTGTCGGTGCGGATATTTCAGAAAAGGACAGGAATTCATTGTCGAAGATCTGTGTCCTCCGCTGTGTCACGAGTTGTGGAATTCGATCTATCCTGCTGTATATGCGTTGAAAAACGGTGCCGAACTGGACTATGGGGAATGCCGTGCCAAATGCTTTGATGCAAAGTGTCCGGACGGCGGCAGGGTATGCATTCACGGAGAGGTCGCAGAAGTGAATGTCGCATACGGTGAACCGGAGGATATCGATTCATGGATGCGGCTGGTGAGAACGGTCAAGCACAATTTTCCCGGCCTTGGTACCGAAGATGAACTGAAGGAACACGAGCAGACGGTATTGAGATTCATGAAAGAGCATCGTGCCCTCTGTGTGAAGGAAAACGGTTCTGTGGCCGGTGTGCTGCTGTTGTCAAAGAAACACAATATGATCTGCTGCCTCGCCGTCAGCCCCGAATACCGAAGAAGGGGCATTGCCTCCGCACTTCTCGAAAAGGCGCTTTCGGAGCTGGACAGAAGCCGGGACATTATGGTATCGACCTTCCGGGAGGATGACGAAAAGGGAACAGCACCGAGGGCTCTTTACCGCAAATTCGGATTCAAGGAAGGGGAGCTGACCATCGAATTCGGCTATCCCAATCAGGAGTTCATTCTGCATCCGAAGCAGTGAAGGAGGAAACATGGGCGGAGCGATCATTACCGGTTTTGTCTACGGTATGTGTGCATGCATCATGTGGGGCATTGGTATTTCTCAACTGAAAAGCAAAAAGCCGGTGGGATTCTATACCGGCGAGAAAGCCCCCTCGGCAGACGAGATCTCGGACGTGAGGGCATGGAACAGAAAACACGGCCGGATGTGGATCTGTTACGGATTCTGCTTGGCAGCGGCGTGGGGCTTAAGTATATTGCTCGGAGACAGTTTCCTAATGGTACTTACGCTATTGATATTGCCGATCGCCCCGTTTCCCGTAATGGTTTGGTATCATAATAGCCTGATAAAGCGATATTACGTAAAAGCCCCGGAGAAGAAATAATCGTTTCTAACGGAAACTTTCAAAAATGCTCTTGACAAGTGACTGCACGGACACTATAATACAAGCGACCGTGTGGTCACTTTGCTGTATCGGAGGAGCTTATGGAGAGTGTAACGAAGACAAGGATACTGGAATCGGCGCTGGTGAGCTTTGCCCTGAACGGATACAAAGGTACGAATCTGCGGGATCTGGCAGCGCAGCTGGATCTGAGCAAGTCGGCACTGTATCGGCATTTCGACGGCAAGGAAGCGATATGGAACGCAGTGCTGGATATGATGGAGGCGTATTATACCGAGCGTTTCGGCTCGGGGGAAAATCTGCCGAAGGTGCCGGATTCTGCGGAAGAGCTGGTTGAAATGACCATGCAGATGCTAGCTTTCACGATGCACGACGAAAAGGTGAAGCTGACGAGACGGCTGCTGCTGACCGAGCAGTTCCGTGATGAACGTGCCCGTGCTTATGCGGCAGAGCACTTTCTGAACGGTACAAAGGCGATGTATACGAAGGTATTTGAAGGTATGATGGAGAAGGGGATTCTGAAGCAGGACGATCCGGCGATGCTGGCGTTTGTCTATACTGCACCGATCACCGAGCTGGTGCATGCCTGCGACAGAGAACCGGATAAGGAGCCTCAGTTTATGGATCAGATTACGGCATTTGTCCGGCACTTCATCAGGATCTATTGTTGATTTCCATCATAAAAAACACGGCTTGTATAAAAAACGGAAGCCCCCGTATTGGCGGGGACTTCTGTTTTTATCGGGATCGGTTACTCTGCTTCTGCCTCGCAGTAGTCGATGACACGGTTCATGATGGTCTTGCAGTAGACCTCGGCCTTGTCGATCTGATCGCCGTAGAGCATATCGAGGAATGCTTCTCTTGCGGTGAGCCAGCTGTCGAAGGTCATGCGGTCTGCGGCAATAATGCCTCTCTGTTCCTTGTCGGCAGCCTTGTAGCGGACGTTGGTATCGGTATCCAGCTCGCCGCGCCACAGGTTGATGGAATGATCGAAGGCATCCTCGATCTTCGTCTTGCTGTCATTGATCGCATTGTCGATGAGTGCCTGAATGTCGGCGTGCTCCTTGCAGAGCTTCTCGGCATACTTCACGTCGCTGCCCTCTGCGGAGAGGATCTCACGCTTGCAGTTCTCGGCGGGCTCGGCGTCATTCAGCATCTGGAAGCTTCCCAGCAGACTGTCGACACGGGCTTCGGGAGCGGTGTGGATCTCGTAGCAGAAGTCGGTGCAGCGGTTCATCAGTGCCTCGGCGATCTTCATTTCAACGGTTATTTCGTCATATTCCAGCGCCAGAGCAGCCTTGTAGACGTTCAGCTGGGCGTAGAACATGGCCTTCTCGTTGATGATGGCGGTCATGGCGGTGACATTGTTGGCGGCCTTGAAGCAGGCGTCATAGATCTTGTCGATCTCTGCGGTCCACAGCTCCTGTGCCTGCTTCCATGCGTCGAGCTTCTCGGCGTCGGTCTTGGCGGCGTTCACGAGAGATGCGACCTTGTCGGCAGTGGGCTGATGGATGGTGCAGGTGTGCAGGGTGTAGTCGGATTCACCGTAGCCGTGTGCATCCAGAATGCGCTTGCAGGGGATATACTCGCCGCTGTCGCCGTCCAGCGTGATGGGAGTATCGAAGCCCGGTTTCTCATCAATGAAGTCATCGGGGTTACCGTCGGTATCACTGATGACGGGACCTGCAATGCGGAAATCGGAATACATGCCCATGTAGAAGATGGCGGTGGCGTAGTTGACTACATAGCCCTTGGCAACATCCTCGGCAGTGACGGTATATTCAAAGATGTAGCTGCGCATGGAACCCGGATAGAAGCTTTCGATGGAAGCAAGCTCTGTGCCGATGGGCTCCCTGAGCGTGTCGTATACGAGTACTTCGTCGATCATGCTCTCGCCGGAGTTCTCTACGGTGATGACGTACTTGATGGTCTCGCCCTCCTGATAGAAGGAACCGTTGGCGGGTGTGCTGAGCTCAGCCTTGGTGATCTCCAGATCAGTGATCACACCGAAGGGATCTTTGGGATCAACGGGGGTGGAACCTTCGGGATCCTTGGGGTCCTTGGGATCGGTGGGCTTGTCGATGCCGGTGATCACGGTAACATCGTTGCTGATGTAGGAAACGGGATCGCCGTTCACGTCGATGGCCGTACCTGCAGCGGTATTTGTGACATGGCCGAGAATGGCGTCCAGCGGGGTCACGGTATAGCTGTACTCAAAGGTTCCGGTGGCATGGGCGGGCAGGGTAGGCAGTACGGCAATGGTCTTGTCGCTGCCGGGAACCAGTATATCGGAGATCGCCACATTGGTGAAATCTGCATCGGTATTGTTGGTCAGTGCGAAGCCGAATACCACGGTCTCACCCTCGGTGAAGAATGTGCCGTTCTTGGGCGGATCACCGGCCACGGACTTGACGAGCGTGATGTCGGGCGTGTAGGCCACGCCGGGCACGGTGGGAACGATGACCTGATTGGACTTGCGGGTCACAGGGGTATTGCTGTCCGCATCGATCCAGGTGGCACAGGCGGTGTTCTTGATGAAGCCGGTGGCCACGTCATCGGCGGTCACAGTATGGGGGAAGGAGACTGTTGCGGAGGCAGCGGGATCAAGGCTCAGGATCGTGGCGACCAGAGCATCCTCGTTTTCTCCCTTCAGGGGATCGGTGACTTCGATATCGGTAATGGTTTCGTCGCAGATGTTGGTAACGGTAATATCATAGGTGATGACGTCACCCTCCATGAAGCCGTATACGCTGGAGGGAACGCCGGAGAAGCTCTTGATCACTTCCACATCGGTGACCGGAGGAATCTCCCAGCCGGTGGGATTGTCATCGCCCAGCGGGTCGATCAGATGTACCTGATTGGACGAACAGACCTCGTCGCCGTTGTTGACGTCCCAGCCGTAAGCCTCAAAGACAGAATGGATCACGTCGTCGATGGCCTGTGCATCGTCCAGATAGATGGTGGTCTCGCTGCTGACGAAGCCGCCGCCCGCAGTCAGAATGACGTTGCTGTCACCGAGGACGAACTGATTCTCGGAGCCGCCCTTATAGGCAGTGGCGGGATCGCTGAAGCGGATGATGCCGCCGAAAGCAAGGTCGACATTGCTCAGGTTCATGACCGTCCAGCGGAAGGTCACGGGATCGCCGTCCTGATATTCACTCTTCAGCGGATCGATCTCGTCCACGGCCAGTACCAGCTTGTACTCGGGATCGGTATTCGGGTCGGGGTCAGGATCGGGATCCGGTACGGGGCCGTTGCCGCCCAGCCGGAAGGTGAAGTAGATATCCGAGCCGGAAACGGGAGTACCCTTCTCGGGTTCTACTGCCTCGGGCGAGAAGGCGAATGTGATGGAACCAAGCGCTGCCTCTTCGGCGGTTACGATGTGGGTCATGGCGGTGTCCCGTGTGCCGTCGGGGGCCAGATAGGCATTATCCTCGCCGACGACCAGCCAGCCGCCGTCAGTCATCAGATTGTCATCGGGATCGTAAACACCGAAATTGACACCGGTTTTGTCAAGATCGGTATTGCCGCTGTTCCACAGCTCAAGATCGATGTTGATGATATCGCCTGCGGAATAGACGATGTAGGTCTTGGCGCTGCCGGACAGGTCGATGGAAGGCCAGTACTCGCCCTCACCCGGGAGCTTCAGATCAACGGAAACGGTGTTGGAATCCAGGCATACACTGTCAGGATAAAGCACATATACACTATGATCGTTTTCGGGGCCTGCGATGGTGTCATCATCATTATTGAGCCAGGGCTGATAGAGAACAGTGAAATCTCTGTGAATATAGCCGTAATCCAAATCTTTTTGTTGTACCTTCAGATTATAAGTGATCGTGACGGTCTCACCGGGGGTATTGGTCAGAATACCCTTTGAATTATGAAAGCTATCACCATCGGAGGACAAAGCCGACGTACCGTCTTCAAATGTAAAACGAGTGTACGGGATATACAGATATGCCGTACCGGTGTTGGTAGCCTTCAGTTCGATCTCTACGGTATCGCCGAAGCCGGCCTGTGTGGCGGAAACGGACACAACTTCCAGCAGCAGGTCGGGATAGGGCTCAGCGGACTCGATGGGCTCAAATACGGCTCTGAGCGGCACGATGTTGCTGTATACGGGATCGTCATAATCGGGTTTGCCGTCAACTATTTCATATGATTCAGCCTGTGCCTTGAACGGGAACACGCCCATGGCGATCTCAGCCTCGCTCGGCACCATCCAGAAGGTTTGGGTGACGATTCCGCCGACGGGGAGCGGGTTTTCAGCGCCCATGTTGCGGTAAATATTGTTGAGCTTGCTGATCTCCTCGGTTTCGAAATTGAGGATATTGAAGGTCCAATGAGTCAGATCGACATTGCCGGTATTGGTAATGGTGAAATCGATGCGAACGCCCTGGTTGGGATCATAACCGGTGACGGCCGCCTCCAGCTGAATGGCGGGCTGTTCATCATGGAAGGGAGTGGGACCGGGGACAGGATTGGGATTGATGGTCCAGTATCCCGGATACCATACGCCGTCGGGCGTATAGCCGTGATCCTTCTGCCATTCCTCGATGGCATTTTCGGTATTGCCGCCGGCAATGCCGTCAGCCTTGCCGCAGTCATAGCCCTGATCGTTCAGCTCTTCCTGAAGCTTCTTGACGTCATCGCCCCGGTCGCCATTTTTGATGGCGCCTTCGGGATAGATGGGACGCTTCTGGGGAGTGTTGCATACCTGACATTCTCTCTGCTCATAACCACATGCAAAATCAGTTGGCTCCTGAATGACATGCCAGCTGCCCCACTTGTGGTCAGTGGTGGGAATGCCGTCATAAATGGTGTCGCCGCAGCGGGAGCAGACGCTCTCCCGGGTGCCTTCCTTGATGCAGGTGGGCTCTTCTACGGTCTTCCATTCGCCGTGATTATGTCCCAGCGGCGGGATCTTCTCGGTCAGGGTCTTGCCGCAGCGGGAGCACTTGCTCTGCTTTTCCCCCTCTTCGGTACAGGTGGGCTGCTTGGTGACGGTCCACTCGCCGAAAGCATGGCCGAGTGCGGGGATCTTTTCGGTCAGGGTCTTGCCGCAGCGGGAGCACTTGCTCTGCTGCTCGCCCTCTTCGGTGCAGGTGGGCTGCTTGGTGACCTTCCAGTCTCCGTAAGCATGACCGAGAGCGGGAATGGGTTCGCCGCCGGTGATGCCGCAGCGGTCACAGGTGTATTCCTTGTAACCGTTCTCGGTGCAGGTCGGCTCTTTCGTGATCCTGCTCTCGCCCCAGTCGTGGCCGAGGGCGGGAACGTCTCTTTCTTCGTATCCCTCTTCGCAATTGTCACAGTAGCGGTGTTCCTTGCCGGGCTCCGTGCAGGTGGGAGAGGTTTCGTCACTGCCGATCCAGTCGCCCCACTGATGGCCGTTGGCGGGCGTATCCCGGTGCTCGCTGATCTGGCAGCGCTGGCAGTAGCGGACCTCTTTGCCGCCTTTGGTGCAGGTGGCGGGGTCTTCTGTGTACCACGGGCTCCAGTTATGGCCGAGGGCGGGTACATTGCCCTCTACATAGCCGTCATTGGCGCCCTCAGTTCGGTCGTAGCATTCGCCGCAATAGCCGCAGAGACGGCCCGGCTGCGTACAGGTGGGATAAACGGAATCCCCGTCGGGATCGAAACTGGAGCTGCCGCAAATGGGACATGTCCAGTCTTCGCCGTACATGTAGGCGGAAGCCGTCGGGACAGGCAGCATGGTCAGCAGCATCAGCATGACCAGCAGCACTGAAGTGAGTCTTCGGGATTTCATGGTCGTGACCTCCTTAGAGAAATAATAAAAATGCGAATATGGGCCTTACCTATATTATAACCTGTTTGGCACATTTTTGTCAAGTACATTCAAGCTAAAGTGAAAGAAAAATGTAATATTTCCGGCTGTGAATACTTGACAAAACAGTGAGAATGTACTATTATAAACCATAAAAAAGAAAGAGGAGAAATACTGAAATGGATATACGCTTTGCCGAGAGAAAGGATGTTCCCGTCATACTTCATTTTATTAAGGAACTGGCGAATTATGAGCATATGCTCGATCAGGTTGTGGCGGATGAGGAACTGCTCACGGAGTGGCTGTTTGAGCGGAAAAAGGCGGAAGTGATCTTTGTCACGGAGAATGATAAAGAAGTAGGTTTTGCACTGTTCTTCCATAACTTTTCCACCTTCCTCGGCAGAGCCGGACTGTATCTGGAGGACCTTTTTGTACTTCCGGAATACCGGGGCAAGGGTTACGGCAAAGCGCTGCTTACGAAACTGGCCGCCATCGCCGTGGAACGTCAGTGCGGCAGGCTGGAATGGTCGTGTCTGGACTGGAATAAACCCAGCATCGATTTCTATCTTTCGATGGGGGCGGTTCCGATGAGCGATTGGACGGTCTATCGGGTCACCGGCGACAGGCTTCTTGAAATGGCAAAGGAGATCGCAAAATGATTCTGACCAATTGCAGGCTGCTGGACGGTGCCGGAAACACGATGGACGACATGAGCGTTGTCGTGAATGATGGCATAATTGAAGAGATACATAAGGGCAGGCTTCCCGGCGAGGATGCGGGCGGAGCATATCTCATTCCGGGACTGACGAACCTGCATGTGCATATCAATCGCCGCAACGTGTCCCGGGGCACGGGGACATTTCGTATGGGCGCTCCGGCGATCGAGCTGCTGCCTGACGGGGAGCGGATGCTGTATGCCGCCCGAAATGCGTGGTACGAGCTGAAAAACGAAGGCATTACGACGATGCGTGATCTCTGTTCGGTGGGCAGAATGGCGAACCTGCTGAAGGAAGCGATCAATACCGGCGTCATCCACGGGCCGAGAATGATCGTCTGCGGTATGGCCATTGCAGCCACCAACGGACACGAGACGCACCGTTACAAGGGCGCCGTGGAGGCGGACGGACCCGCCGAGATCATGAAGGCGACCCGCAACGAGATCCGTCTCGGTGCGGATTTCATCAAAGTAATGTCCAGCGGCGGTATCGGCGGAATGCCGGAGCGGGAGCATCCCAACTGGGCTGAGCTCAGCGAAGAGGAGATCGCCGCCGCTGTATTTGCCGCCCATACGCATAAACGGGAAGTGACCGTTCATGCGATGGGACAGGAACCGGTGTTGGCGGCGCTTCATGCAGGCGTGGACGGCATCGAGCATGGCACGGTGCTGAACGACGAGGCGCTGGACATCATGGAGAAACGGGGCGTATACTATGTTCCGACTGCCAGCGGCATCACGGCAGTAGCAAATAAGGAAGCGGTGAGCGGCAGCGCCGAGCTGGCGCAGACGGTTCGTGAGCTGGTGGTATTGCCTCAGCGGGAAAGCATCCGGAAGGCGAAGGACAGGGGAATCCTGATCGGCGCAGGCAGCGACACGCTGGGTTCGGTGCTCAACGAGCTTCTGATATTCGAGGAGTGCGGCTTTACAAGGAAGGAAGCACTCGATACCGCCACCGTCAATGCGGCAAGGATCCTGCACATGGAAGATCGGCTGGGAAAGATCGAAAAGGGATATATCGCCGACATGGTGCTGTTGGACGGCAATCCCATGGATGACCTGCACAATCTGTCCAAGGTCAGACGTGTATACAAGGGCGGCAGCCTCGTGACGAGTGATTGGCTGATGAACCTCAAATAACGTGTTTGTTTGGTGTATACGGAAAAAAAGACTCAGGTATTATGCTAAGTTAAGAACTTTATTGAACTTTATTAAGAATTGGGGCAGTGCTTGACAAAATGCAGGTAAAATGCTAATATAGAACCAATGGTAAAGACGGGAACAAGTAGCGAAGGACAGGCGTCTCAGAGAGCTGCCGGAGGGTGAAAGGCAGTGACAGCGTTCTTATGCGAATACATCCCGGAACCGGCGTCTGAAAGGCTTCCTGCCGATTAGGACTGCTCGGGTGCGCCCGTTACAGCGCTCACGAGGCCGCATATGCTGTGCGCAGTGCGGTGAACGGAAGCGGTACAGCGTATTCACAGCGCCTTCCCTTTGGAAGGCGTTTGTTTTTACAATAACAAGATAACATTTAAGGAGTGATTTTCTCATGGGCAACGCAATGGACATCCTCAGAGAAAGAGGATTTATCCGTCAGGTAACTTACGCAGACGATCTTTACAAGGCATTTGATGAAGGCATGGTGACCTTCTACACCGGCTTTGATCCCACCGCAGATTCCCTGCATATCGGTCATTACATTCCGATTATGGCTATGGCGCATCTTCAGCGGGCAGGCCATCGCCCCATCGCACTGATGGGCGGCGGCACCGGTATGATCGGCGATCCCTCCGGCAAGAGCGACCTGCGCAAGGTCCTTACTGTAGAGGATATCGACAACAACGTGGCACACATCAAGGCGCAGATGGCCCGCTTCCTGGACTTTGACGAGAGCAAGCCCAACCATGCCCTGATCGTCAACAACGCAGACTGGCTCAGAGACCTTAACTACATCGGTTTCCTGCGTGACGTCGGCGCTCTGTTCTCCGTCAACGAGATGCTGACTGCCGAGTGCTATAAGCAGAGACTCGAAAGAGGTCTGACCTTCCTCGAGTTCAACTACATGCTGCTGCAGAGCTATGACTTCCTGGAGCTGAACCACCGCTACGGCTGCATGCTGCAGACCGGCGGTGACGACCAGTGGAGCAACATGCTGCACGGCGCTGACCTGATCCGCCGCAAGGACGGCAAGCCTGCCTTCGCTCTGACCTTCCAGCTGCTGCTCACCCATGACGGCAGAAAGATGGGCAAGACCGAGAAGGGCGCTCTGTGGCTGGATCCCAACAAGTGCTCTCCCTACGATTTCTATCAGTACTGGCGCAATGTCGACGATGCCGATGTCGAGAAGTGCCTGGGCCTGCTGACCTTCCTGCCGATGGATGAGGTACGCAGACTGGGTGCCCTGCAGGGCAGCGAGATCAACGAGGCAAAGCGTATCCTCGCCTTTGAAGTGACAAAGAACGTGCACGGTGAGGAAGAGGCCATGAAGGCTCAGCAGGCTGCAGAGGCTCTGTTCGGCAACGGCCCCGTGGCCGGTTCCGTGCCCACCACCGAGCTCACCGAGGAGCAGCTCGCTCAGGAGAGCAGACTGCTGGCTATCGTAGCTGCCTGCGGCATGTGCAAGTCCAACGGCGAAGCCAGAAAGACCATGCAGGCCGGCGGTCTGTACATCGGCGATGAGGCCATTACCGATGTGGACTATCACGTGACCAAGGAACAGCTGGAAGGCGAGGGTCTGCTGGTCCGCAAGGGCAAGAAGACCTATCATCTGTTCAAGCTGGCAAAGTAAATGGCATTGACCGTATATAAAACGCTGATGAAGCGGGGCGACGGTGAGTTTATCATCAACAAGTCCCGCTTCATCGGCCACGGTGCCCCGGCGCAGACAGAGGAAGAAGCATTGGCTTTTCTTGCCGAAATGCGGAAAAAGTACGCCGATGCCTCCCACAATTGCTATGCGTATATCATCGGCACGAACATGGGCATCATGCGCTACAGTGACGACGGTGAGCCCGGCGGCACTGCGGGCATGCCTATCATCGAGGTCATGAAGAACCGCGGCATCACCAACTGCGTGGTGGTCGTGACGAGATATTTCGGCGGCATCCTGCTGGGCGCAGGCGGCCTGTGCCGGGCATATACCCAGGGCGCCGTGACTGCCATTAATGAGAGCGGTGTCGGCGTGATGCATCCTTCGGTGCGGTATCTCATGGATGTGCCGTATCCGATGTTGAGCCGGGTGGAATACTTTTTCAAATCCGCACCGGTCATAATCGAAAACAAGGACTTTTCGGACGTTATCACATTTTCGTATCTGGTCAAACAGAGCGACGAGGAAAAGCTGAATGCCGACATCACACAGATGTCTGAGGGCAGGCTGGAGCCCATGCGGTTTGACGAGATGTATCTGCCCTGGAGCGAGCAGTGAAAGCGAGGAACACATGCGTAAGGATTTCGGAGCAAAGGCCTGGCTTTATCCCCAGCCGGTCCTGATCATTGCCAGCTACGACGAAAACGGCACACCCGATGCAATGAATGCCGCATGGGGCGGCACTCATGACTATGAGGAGATCGCCATGTGTCTTTCCGCCGGTCATAAGACCGTGAAGAATATTCTGAAGCGGAAGGCTTTCACCGTGAGCCCTGCGGTTGCGGAGGCTGCGGCGGAGTGCGATTATCTGGGTCTTGTTTCGGCCAACGATGTGCCGGACAAGCTGGAACGTTCGGGTCTGCATACCGTAAAGAGCGAAAAGGTGGATGCTCCGGTCATCTGTGAGCTGCCGATGACCTTTGAGTGCGAGCTCAAGAGCTATGACCCGGAAAGCGGCATTATGGTGGGTAAGGTGGTCAATGTTTCCGCCGACGAGAGCATCCTGACCGATGGCGTCATCGATCTTGCCAAGTACAGCCCCATAACATTTGATGCGGTACACAATACCTACGTCCGGCTCGGCACCGTTGCGGGAAAAGCGTTCTGTGACGGACTGAAATTCAAATAACGATCCCCAATGCGCCTTGGTGCGCATTTTTTTCAAAGGTGAAAACAATGAAGACGATACTCAAGAACGGCTCCGTGGTGAACGTGTTTATCGATGCCGTGGAAAAAGCGGACATACTGATCGAGGACGGCATCATTAAAGGTGTTGGCGACTATTCCGGCTATGCGGCGGATGAGATCATCGACATCACGGGAAAGACCGTCTGTCCCGGCCTCATCGACGGGCATATCCATATCGAAAGCACGATGCTCACGCCTGCGGAGTTTGCCAAGGCGGTCCTGCCCCACGGCACAACGACCGTGATCATCGATCCCCACGAGATCGCCAATGTCAGCGGCGTGGTCGGCATCGGATATATGCTGGAGGCCAGCGAAGGCCTGCCGGTTACGATGTATGTAGTGTTGCCCTCCTGTGTGCCCGCTACGGGCTTTGACGAGAACGGCGCCGTGCTGGATGCCCAGTCTCTGAAGGCATTCTATAAACAACCGAGGGTCCTGGGTCTCGGTGAGATGATGAATTACCCCGGCATTCTGGCGGATATGCCCGATCTGTACCGAAAGATCGCAGACGCCAGAGCGGCAGGCAAACTGGTCAACGGCCATGCGCCCATGCTGAGCGGCAACGATCTGGACAAGTACATCTCCTGCGGCATCGAAGACGACCACGAGTGTTCTTCTCCGGAAGAGGCGAAAGAGCGCATCCGCAAGGGCCAGACCATCATGATCCGTCAGGGTTCGGCAGCGAGAAACCTCGAAGCGCTGGGCGGCCTGTTTGAAGAGCCCTGGGCGAGCCATTGTATCTTGGCGACGGACGATCGGCATCCCGCCGACCTAATTGCCGACGGCCACATGGATAACATCATACGCTGCGCAGTCAGGCAGGGAAAGAGCGTGCTGACCGCCATCCGCATGGCGACGCTGCAGGCGGCACGGCATTTCCGGCTGTATGACATCGGTGCGGTCGCTCCCGGTTATAAGGCAGACCTGCTGATCCTCGACGATCTGGATCGGATGCAGGTGTGTTCCGTATTGAAAAACGGAAAGACGGTTGCCGAAAACGGAAAGGCTGTACCGTTCAGAAAGCCGGAGATCCAACTGGAC
>JAZLHZ010000226.1:0-2761 GCA_045617085.1 Clostridia bacterium | reverse complement strand
TTGAGGTCGATACCCTCTTCGTCATAGACCCAGCCGGTGGAGTCGCACATGGCAACGACCTTGCCGCCGAAGGTCATGCACTTCTCGGCTGCGTAGGTAGCAACGTTGCCGGAACCGGAGATAACGACACGCTTGCCGTTGGAGCTCTCGCCCTTGGTCTTCAGCATTTCATTCATCAGATAGATCAAGCCGAAGCCGGTAGCTTCCTTTCTTGCCAGAGAGCCGCCGTAGGTCAGGCCCTTGCCGGTCAGAACGCCTTCGTACAGACCGGTGATGCGCTTGTACTGGCCATAGAAGTAACCGATCTCACGGGCACCGACACCGATGTCGCCGGCGGGTACGTCGACGTCTGCGCCGATGTACTTATACAGCTCAGTCATGAAGCTCTGGCAGAAAGCCATGACTTCACGGTCGCTCTTGCCCTTGGGGTCGAAGTCGGAACCGCCCTTGCCGCCGCCGATAGGCAGTCCGGTCAGGCTGTTCTTGAAGGTCTGCTCAAAGCCCAGGAACTTGATAACGCCCAGGTTGACGGTGGGATGCAGTCTCAGGCCGCCCTTGTAGGGTCCGATGGCGCTGTTGAACTGAACACGATAGCCCTTGTTTACCTGAACCTTGCCGTTGTCATCCACCCAGGGAACACGGAACATGATGGCTCTTTCGGGCTCGACGAGTCTTTCCAGGATGCCGGCCTTCTCGTATGCGGGATTGGCCTCGATCACGGGAGCGATGGTCTGAAGCACCTCGGTAACAGCCTGATGGAAGGTGTTCTCGCCGGGGTTCTTTGCGATGACGGAAGAGATGACATCATTTACGTATGACATAGTATATAAAACCTCTTTCCTGAAAAAATATACGCTGATTGTAATACAAATACATGGTCTTGTCAAGTGCATTTTTATGAATTTGAAGCATCAAACCATGTAAAAATGCGTATTTAATCACATATTTACATTTTCCCTTTTCAAATGACTGGTCTCATCTTTCATTTCCTGCATATTTGCCTTTTATACCTCTGCAGCCATCGGATTCGCCATGCTCATCTGCGGCTGGCGGATATAAGGACGGGCCGTTGCTGTAATGCAGTGGAGAATGGCGCTGTTGAGTTCAACGCAGATGCGTACTTGTCTGCCGAGCACTTCGTTCAGCGAATGCTCTTTCCATACAGGTCTCACGTCCACACCGTCCTTATAAGCATACGGTATGCAATCGTCATACGAGAATCCTTCGACAAAACTGCCGTCCTTGTTCCGCAGAGCAAACCGCACATATCCCACGTTTGCCCGCACATTGACGCTGAGATCGTCCTTCAGCAGTGCAATGCCTTTGGTGACCACTTCGCCGCCGTGTCCCACGCTCTCGATGCCGCAAAAGCTGTCCTTGCGGATGCGGTAAACGGGATTGCCGCCCTTGACATCGGTGTTTTTCAATGCATCATGCAGCAGCTTGTTGCTTTCGGCTGTACCGTGGACGAATACTGCGCCGGAGCAGAGGATGTAATAATACTGTCCGTCGGCACTCTGACACATATCCTGCGGCGCCAGTCCCACACAGCCGGGCTCCGGCGGCATCGGACGCTCCATCAATGCTTTCCCGGAGGTATACATGTATTCTCTGCCGTCATAGCTGTACACCAGTTCCGGCTCCATATAACCGAACATCCTCGTAAACTCCATGTCGTACAGGTTCGTGTTGTACCGCCAGACCAGTCCATAGAAGATGCCGTCCTCATACCGGGCAGTCATGCTGTAATGCTGCATGCCGGTAAAACCGTTGTTGTAGTTGGGACCCGGCGGCAGGATGACCTGCGGCTCGCTCCAATGCTCCGTATCCTTTGACGTGCGCAGAGAGATCCGCCGATCCACAAATGCCGCCCGATGAAGCAGCATATATTCCTCGCTGAACGGATTGTAGTACAGACGATTCAGCGCATCACTGGTATACGGATGCAGGAGCTTCTCATTCTCGAAGCTCCAATGCACACCGCCTGCCGAGCACAACAGCGCTACAGGGTCGGTAAACGCATTGCCCGGCACGTCCCGCCCCATGTGGAACATTCCCGTCAGTTTATAGCGTTTATTCGGATCGGCGGTATAAGTATCCAGCATCACAGCAGTACCGTGCACGCCTCCCTCACCTCGGAACAGCACGGGATCGCCGTTCACAAGGCAGGGCTGCATCTCACGCAGGTCGTCCCCTTCCAGCATACGAAGCTGTCTGGGGCCGTCATTCCCGATATTCATCAGGGTCTCATAATACACCCTGTACTTTTTCAGCTCCCGGCCATAGACCATGGAACAATACGGTCCAGCCGGAAGCAGGGCATACCGTTCCGGTGCAAACCATCTCCGCACTGTGTTCTTTCTGAAATCGATCCAGTAATCGTCAAACAGCGGCAGCTTCATTCGGCAAACCGGCATGTTCCTGCACCTCCCCGATATTGTTACCTATAATTATAGTATTCCGATGTTAAATTAATATCATCAATCGGCATTGACAAGGTGTTAAATCCGTGCTATACTGTAAACAATCAATTGGCGGAGGTGACCTTGATGAAATATGCAAACATGCATCTGCATTCGACATTTTCCGATGGCGGCTTCACCCCGAGACAGCTGGTGCTGATCGCCAAAGCACTTGGCTACAAAGCACTGGCGCTGACCGATCATGAGACCAACGGCGGCGTAAAGGAGCTGGCGGCAGCAGCAGCCGTGGAGGGCATGGAGTCCATTCCCGGTGTGGAGTTCTACGGCGACGGCTGGGG
>JAZLHZ010000225.1:0-29422 GCA_045617085.1 Clostridia bacterium | reverse complement strand
ACCGGTAGTCGCCTTTACAAGTTCCGGTATCACAACATTAGCAGGAACTTCGGAAAAATGCTTCTCCATGACCGTATAGGTCAGCTTGCCGTTTTTCTTATCCGGTGCGGGAGCGGGCTTCGGCACAGGTGCAGGCTTCGGTGCCGGAGCAGGAGCAGGGGTCGGTCTGGGCATAGGCTTGGGTTCGGGAGCAGGTGCAGGAATCGGTGCAGGGACAGGCTCCATATTTACAGGAACGTCCAGCAGCGTCGTGAAGTTCTGCGTCAGTTCTTTCGCTCTGCTGCCATTGAGACCGGTATCCTCGCAGACCCACTGATTGATGCCGTCGACCTCATCGGGCGTAATGGCGGCTTTTCCGGTCAGCGTGCGCAGATATTTGCCGGTGCTGCCGCCGACACAGCGGTACATCAGGTCTACGGTCTCCTCATCCTCAGGCAGAATATCCGCCACGACGGAAACAAACCGATCCGCATTTTCAAAGAGGTATTCACTCTTGTACTTGCTGCAAAGGCTCTTCAACTTTTCCGCATTCGTGTTGGCCTTCGGCTGCTGTTCTGCTGTCTTCGCTTCACTGAACTGAGAGAGTCTTGTTCCGCACTGCATACAGAATTCTGAACCATCGGGAATCTGTGCACCGCATTTCATACAATACATAATGTTATACTTCCTTTCAAATATGATTTATTGTCTGATAGAGCTTCATGAGTATCCGTGTATCGATAAATAGCAGCTTGTCTTCTTTCTCAAGAACCACTTTCTGCTGTTCAAACAGTCTGCTGCCTTCTGCCATCCTTCCGACCATACACAGACGCAGCGCTTCCGCCGCCTCCAGGCGTGCCGCCTTCCAATTTGCCGTATTCGGAAGCTGTGCTGAAATCTCACGAGCCTGTTCTATCAACGCCGATACCTCATCCGGTTCATCGAGATATAAATGGCACAGGACACTAACAACCAAATAGGTAAGCTGATTGGGAAGAAATGTCTTGATTGTTTTCATCTGATCCCTGAACTCCGGGAATATATCCTTCAGTTGTTGCTTCCTGTCTGTCATGATATAGCAGCGTAGCAAATTGCAATTCACAGTGACACATTCTGTCGTTGCCGTGCGGTTGTGCTTGTGGTACAGGCGTTTCAGGCTTTCATACTCCTGAACAGCGTCCTCAAACCTGCCGCAGGACATCAGCATAAATGCGTAAGTGGACCGTGTTGCCATCAAGGATGGGGAATCCTCCGTGTAGCCATTGATGCGCATCACATGAAGACACCTTTCGATGTAAGGCAGCGTCTCCTCATATCTGCACAGATCAGCCAGGCAGAATACGATACGGTTATCCACATTGGCACAGGAGGTCTGCTTCTCCATATCATTGTCAATTATTACCTTCTCCGCCTGCTTCAGTGTATTCAACGCCTTTTCGATGTTATGCTCCCGGTACCGATATTTCTGCGCCAGCAGGCACAAATAACTGATCCTATACTTTGCATTCGTTTCTCCGGGATCGATACGAGCTACGATACTGTCGATCAAGTCTCCGTTACACAATCTGTCTGCGAGATAGAAATTGTCCAACATGTTTGTCAGCGAAACATAATTCTGCGGACATAATAGTATCTCCGTATCAAGACTGTTCAGCCCGTCCAGACACTCGTTCAGCCGCTCATAGTGATTCATCACCTTGGCGTAATATCCCATCGAGATCCAGTACCTTTCCTCGTCACAGGCTTCATGCACGCAGGTATTCAGCCATTCACGATGCTTTTTTTTCAGGACTTCGTAGTCGTACAAAAAGCTTCCGTGAATATAGGCGGATTCCATTTCAACAACTGCCCGGATTGCCGTGCGGTTCAGCCTTTTCGTATGCTTCAGCAGTTCATAGATCATCGGGATGACAGCCCTGTACTCCCTGTCGTCACCGTTTTCCATTCGGTCTGCGCACGCTTCCCACAAAAGCGGATAATCATCGGCATCCGGAGGAGCCATCAGGAAGTATTCCGCCACTGCCGGATGCATTTCATATCCGGAGGATGTACGCAGGAGATACGAATAATCAGTCATTCTCTGCATGGCGTTTGCCAGACTGTCCTCGCTGTCACAGCAGTCCTTGGCAAAAGGATACAACTCGGCAGGCGTATAGCCCTTTGTGGGCAGCATAGCCATCAGCACCAGCAGTTTTCTTTCATTTGGGTTCAGTCCCGATGCATCCACCATTTGCTGCAGCACATGACGTATCGTTTCCGTAGTACCATTCTCCACATATGTCAGTCCCGAAAGACTGCCCCTGTAGATATTCTTTTTCAGTTCTCCGACAGACCAATACTTGATACGGCAGATTTTTGCAATCATGGTGATCAGCAGCGGATGTCCGCCAAGGATCTCAATCACACGAGTGGTCTCTCCGTAATCATTCTCGACTTTCTGACCTGAAACCACAGAAAAGAGCTGAAGCCCTTCGACACTACTCAACGGTTGCATCGCAAGCTTGCGAAATCCCGGCATTGCCGTCATTCTGGACGATGCGATCACACAGCATTTCAAGCCGGCCAGATAGGATTTTTCTTCTTTATCCGCAATCAGATTGTCAATAACAAAAAGTGTCTTCCTTCCGTCACACAACAGAGTCTCGCAGAATTTATACAGCTTCTCCTCTGTCATTCCGGCGCCTTGTGGGAAAGCATTTTTGAGGCTTAACGCCAGCGAATCCGTATACTGCATATAGGCAATATGCGTAAACCGATTGGAAGCGATCAGATACGGCAGCATTTGCCGGATAAATTCCGTTTTCCCAATACCACCGATACCCGATATCAGAAGTTTGTCCTCTGTCTTCAGGTCTTGTACGGTATGCTGTATCAGTTCTTCATTTCCGAAATAACTATCGCAGTCCAGCTTTGTATACTTCAACACGCAGTCACCGTCGGTGATGACCTCCGGAAGATTCACCTTTTCAGACACGTATGAGGTATACTTTTTTTCCGTCATCTGAAAGATCGTTGGCTGCAGCCGTTTCAAATCGTTCAAATATGGGTCATCTGTACGGCCGGAAAACAGAGCGTATACAGACAACCATGCAAATACGTAACTGCTTCTGACAAGTCCTTCTTCAATCGCAGTACATTGCCTGGGGAGTTGGGAGAGGAACAACTGCACATGCTTTGACATCAACGCATCGTTTGATGTCACACCGTCGATATAATCCTTTAGTCTTTTTTCCAACACTTCAATTCTGGCATTGTTCCTTTTGAAGAAACCATAACAATAGTCAATGCATGCCTGCATCCGTTCCGGAGTGAGTTTCGATGCCAAATCACCAAACCATTTCGCTTTGAAGCCGCCGCTTTCCATGCCGCCCAACAGCTTCGACAGAGAACGGCTCCTGCCATTTCCCGTATCAAACACCGAAAGATCCGCATCTTCTCCGTACATTGTCCAGAACATGTCTTTCCAAAACGTAACGAGTGTCAGGTTGCGGAGCCGACCGGGTGGAAATATCTCGACTGTATAAACCGGATAATCTGCCTTTGTCAAAACCTTGTACAGATTTCTCAGGCTGAGATTCATTGATTCCATCAACTAACGTCCTCTTTATCATTTGATACTTCCAATTATAACACATTATCGTCACATATACTTGCACATTTTTGCGATAATTTTGCCACTTCCTCTTTTTTTTGCACTTTTTTCATTGTGCATGTTACGTTGTATCTGTTGATAACGGAAAACGGCATACAAGTAAGCCTCATTCCCGAACACGACACTGTGAGTCCGCAAATTCAAGCAACATATATAACAAATTTTTATCATTGAATTTATTTTTTTTTGATGTGTTCCGGACAATTTTCCTGTATACTTATTGACGTAATAAGATAAGGAGAAGCGGTAATAGTATATCGCAAGAAAAAAATGAAAGACATTATCATTGCCATTCTTACCCTGTTATCAGGAATCGGTATCTTCCTCGTTGCATGCTCAATGATGAGCAGCAATCTGGAATCAGTGGGAAGTAATCGTCTGAGAAGCTTGTTCTCGAAGGCGTCCGGCAGCAATCTGTTAGGTGTTGGAATCGGTGCTGTCGGCACTGCAGCTATTCAAAGCTCAGGCGCAACAACAGTTATGATCATCGGCTTCGTTAATGCGGGCATCATGTCACTGAAGCAGGCCGCATGCATCGTCTATGGCGCCAATATCGGTACTACCATCACCGGCCAGATTGTTGCGTTAGGGCTACTCGGCAGCAATGCGATTTCAACTACAGTGATTTTTTCCGCCTTTGCGGGCGTCGGTGCGTTCATCACGACCTTTACAAAAAACGATACGATCAAGAAAATCGGCGGCATCTTTGCCGGCTTTGGCATGCTGTTTGTCGGTTTGAAACTTATGAGCGGTTCAATGGAGAGCTTTGCTCAAATGGACAGTGTCCGTAATTTCCTCGCTTCGATCAATAATGCAGTATTGCTTGTTGTTATCGGTGCCGTATTCACGGCAATCGTGCAGAGTTCGTCCGTCATGACCTCCGTTGCCATTACAATGGTCGTCACCGGACTCATTTCACTGAATCAGGGTATTTACATTACGATGGGTTCCAATATCGGCTCATGCGTCGTGGCACTGCTTGCAGGTCTTACCAGCAGCACGAACGCCAAGCGAACCTCTCTGATCCATCTTCTGTTCAATATCGGCGGTGTGGTTCTGTTCCTGATCGCAGCTTTGGCTTTGCGTTTAGCAACCGGCGGCATAATCAATTTCGGCCTGATATTTGAGCGCATTTTCCCCGGCGTACCGCAAACACAGCTCGCCATGTTCCACACAGTATTCAATATTGTTACAGTAATGCTGGTTTTGCCGTTGACCGATGCTCTGCTCAGACTGGTTGAACATTTGGTACCGGAGCACAAGATGGAAATACACGAGGAAAAAGAAGAGTTCCGCCTTTTCTATGTAGATGATCATATGCTCAGAACGCCCCCTATTGCCGTGCGACAGGTCAAAAACGAGATCTGCAATATGGCGGACATCGCCTATCGCAATTTCGACACGGCACTTGAGATCATCTGTACATTGGACTTTAAGCACGAAACGGAATTCACCCACAATGAAAGGGAATTGAATTTCATCAACAGAAAACTCGTAGATTTTATCGTCAAGCTCTCCAAATCTCCGCTGAACGAGCGTGACCGTTTGTACCTCACGACGGCGATCCGTTCTATCAGCGATCTGGAGCGTGTCGGTGATTATGCCGAAAACATTGTAGAATATGCGCAGAGCCTACGCAATTCAAACGAGTGTTTTTCTCTTTCGGCAGTTGCTGAGATCGATTACATGCAGGAAAACATCCATTCTCTTTTTTCTAATGCGATGAAGGCATATATCGATTTCGATAAGGAAGCACTGGATAAGGCAGAAGAATTTGAGGATAAGATAGACAAAATTACCAATAGGATGGCAGACAACCACATCATCCGCCTGAACGATGGTGTATGTTCCCCTCTCGTTGGAGCACAGTATCTGTCACTCTCGATGAATGCCGAGCGCATCGCAGATCACTTCATGAATATTGCACATACGATCAAGTCCTTTTAAGAATTACTGTCAAAACACCATACACAATCAATGATATCCGACAATCAAAACCCGGCAAATCAACATATGCATTACAAATGCAGTCATTAACTGTTTTCCCCCAAATAAATATCAGATTTTGTAGCCATTTCCTCCCTGTATGCATATAAATTGATAAAAGATAAGCAACAAAACATACAGCAATGACTACCGACAACATGAAGGATATCCAGACCATCAAGCGTATCGAAATCGAGTAGACCGAAATCGTTTTCCGGCGGAGCTTACGACAACAACGGCAAATACTATTATGCCCCGATAGTATCCACGTATGGCACATGTAATCACAGAACTGCAAAAGAGTCCGGCTGAAAAAACCGGGCTCTTTTACGTTTCGTGCTCTTGATTCCTGAATGAATAGCTGGTATAATAAAGACGCATAAAACATTCAAAGATATTCAGGTAGATATGAACAGAACAGACAAAATCAGAAAAATGATCGAAGTGCTTCCCGAATGGTACAGCAGTTTCGGAAGACAATTGCCATGGCGGGAGGATCCAACTCCGTATCATGTATGGGTCAGCGAGATCATGCTGCAGCAAACACGTATCGAAACCGTAATCCCCTATTACCGGCGTTTTCTCTTGGAAATTCCGGATATTGCACATCTTGCCGAAGCCGACCAGGAGCACCTGCAAAAGTTATGGGAAGGTCTGGGGTACTATTCCCGGGTACGGAATCTTCAGACTGCCGCAAAACAGATCATAACACAGTTTGGCGGACGTTTTCCGGATACCTATGAAGATATCCGAAGTCTGTGCGGCATCGGAGACTATACCGCAGGCGCCATCGCATCCATCTGCTATAACCTGCCCCAACCGGCCGTAGACGGAAACGTATTGCGTGTACTTGCCCGCATTACGGAAGACGGCCGCCCGATCAACTCGGATAAGGTCAAAAAGGAAATTCGCAATGAACTGGCGGCATTATACCCTTCCGAGAATTGCGGCATTCTGACACAGGCGATCATGGAACTGGGCGAAACCATCTGCCCGGCAAACGGGACTCCAAACTGCGACGCCTGTCCCTGTCATAGTTTTTGCGGTGCCGGACAGAATGACCCAATGCGTTATCCGGTCAAAGATGCAAAAAAAGAACGGAAAATTGAACAACTCACAGTATTCATTTTAGTATGCAACGATCTGATTGCAATACGAAAGCGGCCTGCAACGGGACTGCTGGCCGGTCTGTGGGAATTTCCGAACAGTCCTGGACATTTTACCGAAGCAAATGCCCTGCAACAGGCAGAAACATGGGGCTGTCATTATCCGGTTTGTCTCATTGTCAAACCGAACCGGCATGTATTCACACATATTGAATGGGACATACGCTGCTATACATTATCCTGCGACAGTATATCCGACAGATTCACTTGGGTCAGCAGCCAACAGCTTGCCGACGATATTCCGCTGCCCACGGCATTCCGAAAGCTTCTGAAGTAACCTCATATAAAAAACAGACTTCCCGACTTTAGGAAGTCTGTTTTTCAATTATGCCGTTTTTCTCTTTCTTGCGGTCTGAATCAGAATGACGACAACGATGATCGCCACACCGATCAGATCGGTCACTGTGCCGGGGATGATCAGCAGCAGACCACCGGCAATAGCCAGCAGACGGTCAATTACATTCATGTTTCCGACAAAATAACCGGAAAGACCCGCCGCAATACCTGCCATGCCGATAGTGGCGCTCAAAGTGATCATTATCACGTCATACCATACCGTATCGACAAACAGCATCGACGGATTAAAGGCAAATACAAAGGGAATGATGAACGCCGCAATCGCCAGCCGTGTGGCAGTAACACCTGTCTTCATCGGATTGCCCTTGGCAATCGCCGAACCGGCATAAGCAGCCAGCGCAACAGGAGGTGTAATATCTGCTACGATACCGAAATAGAATACGAAGAAGTGAGCTGCAATAGTGGGAATACCCATCTTGATCAGGATTGGAGCACAGGTGGACGCCATAATACAATAATTCGCCGTTGTCGGTACGCCCATACCCAGAATGATACAACAAATCATCGTCAGGAGAAGTGCAAAAAACATACTTGAACCCGAGACGCCAACGATGAAATTGATCATTTTCGATGCAAGCCCCGTAATCGTAAGACATCCGGCAATCAGTCCGGCAACACCGCAGGCTACGCCGACGGTAATACAGCCTCTGGCGCCTGCTTCCAATGAATCAAATACAG
Source organism: Clostridia bacterium (assembly GCA_045617085.1). Classification (GTDB taxonomy): domain Bacteria; phylum Bacillota; class Clostridia; order Christensenellales; family Aristaeellaceae; genus Firm-10. The sequence continues at coordinate 21,604 of JAZLHZ010000225.1, read as the reverse complement.
ACTTCGGTCCAAAGCCTCCGCCAATACCGACAGCGGCAGCAGCCACATTACTCGCCTTGTTTTCACCGTTGTTCCGATTACGGTAATACCGCACGATATTATTTACAACACCGACACAGATGGCCATCAGGATCGCAATAGCTGCGGAGAACTGCATAGTACGTGTATTACTGGAAACGAGGTAGACCAATATGATGAGCGGCAGCAGCAGATAGCTGTCCTTGATCAACACACGCACCCGAGGAAGCTGATCACGGCTGACACCTTTCAAGCCAAGCTTTTTGGCTTCAAAATGAACGGCAAGGAATATACCCAGGAAATACAGGAATGCCGGTACGATTGCCCGAACAATAATGTTGGAGTAGGGAACACCCACATATTCCGCCATAAGGAACGCTGCAGCGCCCATGATGGGGGGCATGATCTGGCCGCCGGTAGATGCAGCTGCTTCAACAGCACCGGCAAATTCCGGCTTATAACCAAGCTTCTTCATCATCGGGATAGTGACTGAACCGGAGCCTACGGTATTGGCAACGGAAGATCCGGAAACCATACCTTCAAACGCACTCGCCACAACAGCAACCTTTGCAGGACCGCCGGAGAATCTGCCGCACATGGCATTGGCGATCTGGATAAAGAAATCCGCAACACCCGTGCGCTCCAGGAAAGCGCCGAATATGATATACACAACAATATACTTTGAGCACACATTGGCAGGCGTGGAAAGGACACCGCTGTCGCCGTAAAAGAGTTTATAAATGATCAGCGGAAGACCGCCCTTATTCCATAGTGTGATGATAGCATAAGCCACAAAGAATCCGGCAACGCACAGTATCGGCAGTCCCACACAGCGGCGGCACAGCTCGGCCAGCACCAGCAGACCGATACCGCCGATCACGATATACTGCATTTCCTTTGCCACACGCATGTTCAGCGTAATGATAGTCTGTGCGTTAAATGTATAGAAGAAAAATGTACCCGCACCGATCACCATCAGCGCTATATCATACCACGGCATATAGTTAGGCTTCATGATTCCCTTTTTCACAGGATAATGCAGGAAACCGATAATCATTATGGATCCGATAAAAGATGACAGACGTACCTGCTCCATGAAATTGGCAAACAGCGTTACATAGATACAAAATACGGAAAACAGCGCCGTAATTATGCTGACAACGACTTTCGGTTTGCCAACCCATATACGTGTATTCGATTCACGATCGTACTTCCGCATGATCGCATCTACATCCTCAGCAGAGCCGACAGATGTATCTACAGCCTCTTCAGGGGTCTTTACTTTCTTTTCATCAGCCATTCATTCCTACTCCCCTCTTTTTTATAAACAAGGGCTGTGACGTTACCGCATCACAGCCCCATGCAGTTAATATCTTAAACAATACTATCGATCAGTCGGCTACAGTTACCTCAAAGCCCTTTTCGGCAAAGTACTTTGCAGCACCAACACAGTAGGGAATACCACATTCGGAAGCATATGCCAAATCCAGTTCGAGACCCTTGGCATGTGCAGCAGATATCTCGTCCACATTCTCAAAGATAGTGGATACAATGGTATAGGCATCGTCATCGGATACGTTATCGTTGCAGATGATGATCGCCTTAACTGCTACAGTCAGTGCATCCTCGTCAATGCCGTCATAGGTACCTGCGGGAATGGGACAAGCGGTATAAGCACCGTTGATGGCCTTCAGTTTCTCAACATGTTCATCGTCCAGGCTTACCAGGTAGGCACCCTTGGTAGCACACAGGTCTACAACTGCAGTAGTGGGAGCTCCCGCAACGATGAAAGCCGCATCGATCTTGCCGTCCTTCAGAGATTCTGCGGAATCAGCAAAGGAAAGATAGTGTGCATCGATGTCTTCGATGGTCATGTCATAGGCAGCAAGGAAATCCATTGCGTTGAAGAACACACCGGAACCGGCAGCGCCGATAGAGACGCTCTTGCCCTTCAGATCGTCCATGGACTTGATCTCGGGATTGCAGGTGATCAGCTGTACGGTCTCGTTGTACAGAGCAGCCACAGCCTTAAAGGAAGTGATGGGCTTGCCGATGTATTGATCAAAGTTGATTCCGTTGTAGGCATAATATGCAACATCGCTCTGAACAAAGCCCAGATCAGCAAAGCCCATATCCAGCATATCTACATTGGCAGCAGAGCCTTCACCGGTCACTGCGGTCACGGAGATATCGGTATTGTCGGTAATGTACTGAGCCAATACGCCGCCGAAGGCGTAGTAGGTGCCGGCAGCGCCGCCGGTAGTAAAGGTATATTCGGCAAGTGCGGAAGCACCGAAGCCGCATACCAGCATAAGAACCAGAACCAACGCAAGAGTCTTTTTCATAGTATTACCTCCAATTTGTATGATGTGTATAATTATACTACACAACATTTCGTTTTGCAAGTGTTTTTCAACATTTCATTGTTAATTCTTGCATTTTTCGTCTATTCCAATCAATAATCCGGCTGTTCTGCATCAAATTTCTTGTGTTTATCCATTTTGTATGCATGTATACACGTATACAATACCCACTGATTCAAAACAGGCAGCCGTTTTTCAACAGCTGTCTGTTTCTTTATTATTTATATTTTGTTATTTACCTCTTCCGGTGTCTTGTAGGTTGGAACGACCTTGTGCAGGGTTTCCTTGAGCTTGGATCCGTCTCCCGTTTCCGTCGCAGTCCAAAGCCACTCCAGCTTCTCCGTGATTTCTTCCCTGCTTAGCCGCTTGTCCCGCTCGATATAGATGAGCTCGTTCTCAGTCTTGTCAAGTTCCTCCGTTTTGACCAGCAGCTCTTCAAACAGCTTTTCACCCGGACGCAAACCGGTCTCTTTGATCTCAATACCGGTCTGTCCGCTGAGCTTGATCATGTTTTCGGCAAGATCGAGTATCCTGACGGGTTGACCCATATCCAGTACGAACAATTCTCCGTTCTTCGCCATAGCACCGGACTGCAATACAAGCTGGGAAGCCTCAGGAATCGTCATAAAATAACGAATGATGCGCTTATCGGTAATCGTCACGGGACCGCCTGCAGCGATCTGTTTCTTGAACAGCGGAACTACACTGCCCGCACTGCCGAGGACGTTGCCGAATCTCGTGGCAGAGCACTTCATGTTGCCCTCGTGATTCAACACGATCATCTCGCACATACGCTTTGTGGCACCCATGACATTAGTCGGGTTGACCGCCTTGTCGGTACTGACCATGATAAACCGCTCGGCACCATATTTTTCAGCCAATTCCACGCAATTCAATGTACCGAAGACGTTGTTCTCCACCGCCTCGATACAGTCATCCTCCATCAGCGGAACATGCTTATGCGCCGCCGCATGAATCACGACCTGAGGCTTTATTGCTGCAAATGCCCGTTCCAGACCAATCCTGTTGCATACCGAGACAATAACGACCTGTATGTTGAGCTTATTGCCGTATGCCATTTTCAGCTCCTGCTGAACGTCATATGCACCATTCTCATATACATCCAGGATCACCAGTTTTCCGGGCTGCATCTTGGCAATCTGACGGCAGAGTTCACTGCCGATGGAACCGCCGCCGCCGGTGATCATGACGGTCTTGTCCTTATAGTATGCCCCGGTCTTTTCATCGATAACGACCAGCTGCTTTCTGAAAAGCAGATCTTCTATATCGAATTCTCTCAGATGCCGCTTGCCCCCGGCTGCCTGCATCGTCGGATAGTCATAGATCTTTACCTTGCAGCCGAACTGCTTATAAAACTGATACATGTTCCGCTTCTCTTCTGCAGTTGCGGAAGGAACGGCGATCACGATCTCCTTAATTGACTGTTTCTTGAAGATATCCTGTGTCAGCCGCTGTGCACTTACGATGGGAAGACTGTGGATTTCTCTGTCGATCTTTTTGATGTCCGTTTCAATAAACATCACCGGCTTGTACACTGCGGCAATGTTGCCGTTCAACTCCTCTGCCAGCGCCACACCCACACGTCCGGCACCGACGATGGCAATACGGGTCTTTTCATCGTCCCGATCCATCGGCTGTTCCAGCTTCTGTCCGGCGAACATCAAAAGTAAATACCGCATCAACCGGGCTTTCCAGCTGTTTCCGTTGCCGCATTTATAGGCGTATCGGTACACCATGCGGATACTGAGCGCCGCCAGAAGGTTCATGCTGACGATTGCTGCCACACTGACAAAACGGATGCTCATGGACATCGGAAGAAACAGCTTATCAATAAAAACATATAAAACGCCGCCGACAAAGTCGGTGATCAGCAGCAGGATATAACTCTGAATGCCGCCGTAGCGCCATATCTGCTTATACACGCCGCCGATCAATCGCATTGCAAAAATGCAGGCTGCGGCAACAAGGATCTGACAGGCCAAACCGGCTGGTGTCAAATGTCTGCCGCCCTCACCGATCACCAGAAGAAAAAGTCCGACAAACAGCATGATCAACAGATCATATGCCAGCAGGGAAAGCTTGACCTTTGGCCTATGATGTGTCCTATGCGTCTCCATACTTTCTCCTCCTTCTTTTTCTCGGTATGAATTGAACCAATTACATGGAAAGCATACCGCTGAGATAGCCGTTTTCCTTATGGGTCAGTTCATCGATGGTGCCCTGTTCGGTAAGCACTCCGTTTTTCAATACGATTCCCCTGTCTGCCATACGGATCGCCGTCATACTGTGAGCAATGACGACCACCGCTGCGGAGCTGCCGATATTCTTGACAATATCCCGGAATGCCGCCGCATTGCCGTAATCCAATGCACTGGTAGCCTCGTCAAGTATTACAAGACTTGGTTTACCCAACAGGACTCTAGCCAACACGATACGCTGTCTTTCACCACCGGAAAGCCGCACACCTCGGTCTCCCAATACGGTATCAAGACCCTCTGACAGCTTTTCGACAAAGCCCCATGCCATTGCTTTCTTCAGGGCGTCAATAATGTCCGCATCACTTGCCTCGGGGTGGAAACGCTTCAGATTCTCCCGCACGGATGCATTCAGAATCAGCGGATCCTGCGGCACATAGCCCGCCTGTTTCCGCCATGAACGGATGTTTTCATTTGTCAGAACCGTACCGTCAACGGTGATGGTACCGCTTTTCGGCATCAGGAAACCCAACAGCAGATTGACCGCAGTGGTCTTGCCGGAACCATTGTTACCCAGCAACGCCACGATCTCCCCCCGCTTCAGTGAGAAAGACATATCGCTGATGGCTTCATCCTGTGCCTCCCGATAGGCAAACGACACATGATCCAGCCTCGCTTCCTGCCACCCGGAAAAGCTGACATCTTTCTCGCTATACGGAATCTCATGCTCCTTCTGCATATCCGTCCATGCCTTTTCCAGCTTCTCATAAGACGGAACGCAGCTGTTAATATACTGAAGTTTGTTTTGCAATCCCGAGAACAGCGGCCACAGTCTGGCAAATACATAGACCAGAACCACAAGTCTGTCCACCGGTACTTTCAAAAACAAAGTGGAAAACAGGTACAACCCGGCGATCAGCAAGGCTGCTGTAACGGAGTACACCACACCCGGAATGGAAGTAAACCTTATATATTTGAGGTTGGCCTCCCGGAAAGAGGCACTCTGGTTCAAGAAAATCTCCTCGTGGGACTTTTCTACGCCGTAGGCACGGACTTCCCTGACACCCGAAAGCTGGTTGTGCAGCTCCATATAGAACTCACGGCTGATCTTTATCATCTTGTCGCCGTGCTCTTTGGACTTTTTGCGCAGGGGTTTGAACACTGTCAGCAGACATCCGCCGAGGATACAAACAAGAATCGTAACCGGCACATTCATTGCCAGAGCAATTCCCAACTGCAAACATGAGGATATGCTGTCGGAGATCAGATTGATGATGCCGGTAATGCCATAGCTGACCCGTGTACACTGGGAAGCAAAGAGTTGTATCGTATCTGTCGTGCGTTCAGCAGCCAATGTTTCCCAACTGGCTTCGGAAACAGCCTTATACAGTCTGTTGCGCAGATCCTGACCGATCTTTTCGGAATAATCACTCTGCTCTATACTGATATGTCGGTTCAGCAGCTCCTTACAGACTACGATCAACACGTATATGACCAATACGAGTATGACTTTTGTCTCATACGGAAGCTGCATAATGCCGGCAGGAAGATAGGTGCTGGAACCGATATCAAGCAGGTTCAGCAGAGGGATCAGCAATACAATGCCGAAACCGCCCAGCAGGGATCTGACGATATTACCGAGAATGATTCGGATAAACGTTCTTCTGTCAGCTTCCCAGACTTCCTTCAGCAATACCCGCATTCCTGATTTCTTCCTCCGTTTGATACATTCCGTTTATTCCGACATGACCTCTGCGATCCGATCCATACTTACCAGCTGCCATGCATACTTTCTTCCGACAATGCTTCTGAGCTTTTTATATGTCTCTCTCATTCGTACCGGACGATGCTTTGTATCGTGTGCATCTGTTGCAACAACATCGATCAGCTTCTCTTCCAGCGCATAACGGATAAACCGGCGCTCTCTGAAAAAATGCGGTTTCAACACCGTATCGCAATTGACCTGCACATAACAGCCGTATTCATTCCGCAGTATCTCCAGCAGTTCGGGGTGTCTGACGATACACCTTATCCGCTCCGCATGTGCAATTATCGGATGAAAGCCTGCACGATACAGCCGATCGGCCGCCTTGTCAATCTTTTTCAAAGAAGCATCCGGTGCAAACTCGATCAGCACAAGCCTCGTCTTGCCCATTGTGGGAAGCTTGCCTCTGGTCAGCAGATCCGGCACATTGCTTGCATAGTGGATCTCACAGCCGCTCAACAGCATGATATCGATCCCTTTCTTCTCGCAATACCGTCTTGCTTCCTTCAGCCGCTTCTCGTAAAGCTTTTTATTAAATTGTTCATATCCCGCATAGGCGTGGGAGGTGGCTACAACCACCTCGATACCATTGTCCTGCGCTGCCCTCAGCATGTCATACATCTGTCCGGCAGTCTTTGGACCGTCATCGATCCCCCACAGGATATGCTGATGTAAATCACAGAAAGCCATGATCGTCTTTATCTGTCTTTTTTCGATTTGTCTTTCTTGGGTTTGCCGTAGCCGTTCTTATAATAGTGGTAATAGCTGGAATACTTTCCGGAGCGATAATAGTACTTCCGATTCTGATAAGAGCTGAAGTCCACATTCGTCATAACAGCGCCCAATACTTTGCAGCCTGCATGGGTAATATTGTCGACCACGTCCTTGATATCCTGCTTGCGGCCGGTATTGTAGGAGACAATGACGACAGCACCGTCACAGTACTTGGCAATCTCAATGGCATCCACGATGACGCCTGCGGGAGGTGTGTCTACAATGACCATATCAAAGTGCTCTTCCAGGGCTTTCATCATTTCCGCATACCGGGGAGACGTAAGCAGCTGCATGGAATTCATGACATCCCGACCCGCCGGAATGATATATGCATTCTCAATATCCGTCTCGTACAGTGCATCACCTAAAGAGCACATGCCCGCCAGATACTGGGCAAGACCATTTGCATTGTCGTTCTCAAATACGAACTTGTACCGTCTTGCAAGATATGATCTCCTCAGATCCGCATCGATCAGAACGACCCGTCTGCCGTAGCTGGCCATCGTGCGCATGACATTCATGGCAACACTGGACTTGCCTTCCTGTTCATAGCGGCTGGTAAAGAGGATCTTTCGAACATTTTGTCCGCAGTAAGAGATATTGGTACAAAGGGTATTCAACGCTTCATTGGGCGCATACTCCAGCGGAGGAAAACCGGTGATCTTCAAGCTGTTCATTTCCGTTTACTCCTCCCGCTGCTCTTTTTCTTCTTGCTTCTTTCGGTGATCAGACCCTTTTCGGGAATGACCGCCAGTGTGGGAATACCTGCGACCCGCATGATATCTTCTGCGCTCTTGGGTCTGCTGTCCAGTATAAACATCAGGAAATAGATACCGCAGACCAACATGGTTCCCGCCAGTATACCGATAATGATACTCTTGGACACACTCGCCTTCTGGGGCACACTGGGTACCAACGCGATGGAGAATGTGCTGGGTTCATCTGTATCCATGACCTGTGTGATGAACCGCTTGGCTGCAGTAGCATAAGCATTGGCAATATCTGCCGCCATCTGGGGATCGGTATGGCGGGCACGTATATACAGAATTCTCGTGCTGTCCGGCATATCCACGCTGATCATGCTTTGAAGCTGTGAATATGAGTAATCCGTTCCGAGAGTCTCATTGACCATCTGATGAACTTCCCAGGTATTGAATACTTCCTGGTAGTCCATACTCAGAACAGAGCCGATCTGAAGGTCGGTAATAATGCTGACACCGCTGTTGCCGACGATATACAGCTTTGCCGTAGCGGTATAAACAGCCACGGATGTCGCCGCCGTATATATTCCCATCAGCACACCGCCGATCACTGCACCCAAAATGATCACATGGAGCTTGGACAAAAGGAAATAAAACAGTTCCACCAGATCTATGGTGAGCGTGCCGCTCTCCTCCTGCCGGGGCATCTGTGCCTTCTCTCTTTCGCTTTCTTTTCGGGCATCCAGCTGAGCGATCACCTCGGCAACGAGGCGGGCATCTCTTGCCGTCTCGCTTTCTGCTTCGGTCATCTCCTGCGGCTGTTTGGAATAATCGGGAGTATCGTAGTTCATTCTTTTACCTCTTAGTCCTCAAGCTTTTCACTCAGCACCAGCATCAATGCAGTCTCATAGCCCATCTTTTCCAGACCCAGCTGGTCAAATGTGGTACGGACTGTGTAATCAGACACGATCTCAGCCCGCTGGATGCTCCAGTCCATGAGTTCCTCGTCGCCCTTTTCGGCATCCTTCTTTGCAATATCCTTGGGCAGAGCCAGTACGGTCACAGCCTTCTTTTCCTTCTGATAGGGAGTGGCAAAGGTGAGCTCGGCTTCCGCATCACCGTAGATCTTGTCATAGTCCTCGGTCACCAGAGAGAGATAATCATAGACCACCAGATCATTCAGGTCGAATTCCTCGCCGAGAAGCAACTGCATTTCGTCACGAATCGCTTCGGGCAGATACTGAACGACGGGCAGCTCGTCTTCCTTAACGTGCTTCTCGATCTTTACCAGCTCTTCTTTGATTACATCGGTTTCGGGGCTCTGCAGGATCTTGAATTTTGCGGGCTCGCCGTCCTTCTTGGTGACGATCTCCTTGATCACGATCACATCATAGGCGCTCTTGCTGGGAACCTCGATATGCTTCTTCTCCTCGACACGCTGCACATCATAGAGGCCGTCACCGTCCAGAACGGTCAGTACGCTGAACATGAAATCGTTGTCCTTCAGCTTTTCGGCGATCTCCTCGGGAACTGTGAACTTGATGACGCCCTTTTCCGGCACTTCCGCCTTAAGAGCTTCCCAGTTCATTTCCTCTTCCTCGTCAATACCGAGTACCACGATCACCAGCTGTCCGGGCCGATAATTGACATCATACTCCATATCCACATCCAGATCCGCCTTCACATCGGAAGGATCGGCGTTCATCTTCATCATCTCGGAAATGAACAGCGCTTCGGGAGCGATATCGGGACAGAGCTCAGCGATCTGCTTCTGTGTCTTCTCCGGGAAATACTCCACCGGAGCATGACCCTGCTTATAGACATAATCATAAGCCTCATTAACGATGTCAATGGTGTGCTGATCCGGCTCCACAGGCTTCATGCCGAACTCGGTATTATCCTTGTCCAGCCAATGTGCCTTCACATCAATAACCTCGGTATGTGTAGGAGTACCGGGCACCAGAGTCCTTTCCTTCTCAAGTTCCTGAGCAAACGCCGCACCGGTCATCAGTACAAGCGCCAGAACAAGAGCAATGGCCCTGCGAATGATCTTTTCCATAGTATTATTCCCCTTTCGGTTTATCCCTCAAAATATATATCTGTCAGCATATTGACCAAAGCATCCTCATCGGCATGAAACTCCATAAAGCCATCCTCACCGATCTCATGAGTACCGGCAATGGTCATCATTTCCCGGCGTTCATAGTCTGCACTCTCATAGGCTTTGTTGATGATCCAGCCTCTGTCAATATTCGTCTCTATATGTCCTTCCATTTGATCAAACAGATCACCGATGAAATCGAGATCCTTCTTCATGCCGTCCACCAGCATCTGTGCCGCCTGATTCATGAAGGTACGCTGGCGCACCATACGGGAACTGTTGGTGCCGTCGCCGATACCCATGCGGCCCCGGACGTAGTATTCCGCCTGTTTGCCCTTGAGGGTGATCTGCGCCCCCTTGACCATTTCCGGATCTTTGTGGGAAAAGTCATCCTCCAGCGTCACAGTGACACCGCCCAGCGCATCGTTCAGCGCCGAGATACCACTCATATCCACCACGATATAATAATCGATCGGCACGCCCTTCAGGAAGTTGCTTGCTGCCCAGACAGCATTCTCACAGTTTTCTTTCTGATCTTCACCATAAGCGTAAGACAGGCAGATCTGCATATCCTTAGTCCCGGCATAGTCGCCGAAGGGACCATACACCCGAACAGGGGTAATCGTATCTCTGTCAATATGAACCGTATGGATCTCCTTTTTCTTCCTGTCGATCGTCATCAACATCATAAAGTCAGATTGTCCGCTGTACCTCAGCGTCGTCACATCTGTCTCCACATCAGCCCAGTCAATACCAATAAACAGAAGGTTGATAAGCGCCCGGTTGCGATAGGTGTAGGTTTTCCCGTTGAGCTCCAATAATACGGAATCTGCATTAAACCTTCCTTCCAGTGAGCCCACTGCTTCCGGTACATCTTCACCCTTTTCAAGGTTTCCGAAGATCAGCCATATTCCTGCCAGTACGACGATATAACATGCGGCGGCTATTGCGCCGATTTTCAATAAACGTTTCCGGGAATGCCCATGTCCCGGGGAATGAGCGTATCGCAATCCGCCGCCTCCAATTTCAAGCTATTGAACACTACACCATTTTCAGTATAAGTATACATTATCTATTATAAACCTTTTTGAGTGAATGTCAATACCGTATTTATGTAAAAAAATCTGATATGTAAAAAAACTCCGGCAGGAATCGTATCCTGCCGGAGTAATACAAATGCCACTGCCGGTACTTTTGTATATTAATCGAGGACAATCTCTTTATGCTGCTCGGAGGAATCATAGATCGCCTGCATCATCTTTGCAGTGATGATGACGGTCTCGATATGAGAAGGCAGCTTCTCGCGGGTCTCGATACACTTGAGGAACGCATCGATCTCGTTCTGGAAATGGGGACGTGCCTTGAGCTCGGGCTTGTACTGCACCAGTGCGCCGTTCTCCACGGTATAGACGGTGAAGTCGGAACCATACTGCAGGCGGATGCCGCCCTTGTCACCCATGAAGTCGATATAGGTCTCGCTCTCGCCGATGTTCTGTGCCCAGGCGCCGTTGAAGGTGATCACGGGACCGGAGGTACGGATCATGCCGGTGACGGAATCATCCACGTCATAGGTACCGTTGACATCTCTGGTGTCCTCTGCCCACATGGACTTGTATACATAATTGGGAATATCTCTGCCCAGCTTGCAGAATGCCTCACCGGATACGGTCAGAGGCTTGGGATCGCCGCAGCAGTACATCACGATATCCAGATAATGGACGCCCCAATCGATCAGAGCTCCGCCGCCGGCCTTGGCCTTGGTGGTGAATGCGCCGCCGATACCGGGGATGGAACGATGAGCACGGAAGCTGACATAGACATGGTACACATCGCCCAGCTTGCCCTGGTCGATGTACTTCTTGATGGCATTAACATAGTCGTTGAAGCGATTGACAACGCCGATGTTGAGGATGCGGCCGGTCTCCTGCTGAACCTTCAGCATTTCGGCAGCTTCCTTATAGGTGCGGGCTGCGGGCTTCTCGGAAAGCACGTCCTTGCCTGCCTTCATGGCGGCAATGGCGATCTCGGGATGCGCATAGTTGGGAGTGCAGACGGAAACAGCCTTGACCTCGGGATCATTCAGCGCCACATGATAGTCGGTGATGGCGGTGCCGCAGCCGTACTTCTCTACACAGGCCTGTGCCTTTTCGGGAATAATATCACAGAAGTACTTGATCTCCGCATTGGGATTTGCCAGATAAGACGGAATATGCGCCGCATTGGCTATGGTTCCGCAACCGATAACAGCAACCTTCATTGTCATGTCTCCTTTGTCTTTTATTTGGATGGTTCCAATGACTTTCTGTTTCAATTATACATTTTTCTACTTCGGCAGGCAAGAGTTCAATTGTTAATTCTATGGTTTTAGTCCCCGACCAGTTCGGTATGTACCAGACGAGTCAGTATTGTCTTACAGGGTTTGCCTTCCTTATCCGGATAGTTGAAATCCGAATACGCCATCATGGCAGTATTATCATCAATAGCCAGCAGCGAGGAATAAGCGCAGGTATTACCACGGATCGAGTCATCGCTGACGATCATGATCCTGTCGGAAATGTCGGAGCAGTCACCCTTTGTGCAGGTGCGCATAAACAATCCCGGACGTCCGTATGTCATCAGAGTAATGCCGTTTTTCAGCTGTAGGATTCTCGGCCATACACCCAATTCATCCACGACCCAGGGCTTAGACCATGTCTTACCTATATCGCAGCTCACAGAAGCATACATCGGACCAACGCCCTTCTTGTCTGTAGTTCGCATCAAAGTGAACAGATTACCGTTATCCAACTGTACTGTACAGGGTTCGGTGAAGCCGTCACGGATCGGAGCAAACTCGTCCTTTGAGACGTCCGGCGTATAGGGAATTGAGCCTACATACTGCCAGCTTTTTCCGTTGTCATCTGTCCGCACATAGCCGGGACGCATAAACACATCGCCGTTTTCTTCGAGGAAAAAGTAATACGCATACATCATGACTCCGCCGTCCTTCAGATTGAACAGGGCACCCAAACTCGGTACCGGCAGTACACCCGCCATGATGTCATGCAGATAATATTCGTTCTTCCAGTTCATGATCTCCTGCTGCCATTCAGTCTCTCCCTTGAGCTTGCGCTTAAAGTTCCAGCCTCTCAGCTCCTGCGGAATCTGCTCCTCATGAAAGAACTTGACGGCAGGCTCGTAGCAGATATCTTTGACCGCCACCGGCTCAGGTAGATTCAACTTTTCCTCAGGAACACTGCGATTGCTGATGCCGTGCACCATGTCGCCATTGGGCATGATAAATCCCTCATCAGGAAGATCCTTGGGCAATACAGGCTCCCAGCATTTCTTGGTCGCATTATAGATCGCATGGCCATTGTCAAGGCCGTAAGAACGGGCTGAATCCGCCTCGATATGGTAGGCAATATGGATCCTTCCATCGGCAAGTCTACTCAGATTCGGGAACTGATAGGGTCCCCAATGACGAATGTCCGGCGTTGCCTGTGCCACCATGATCGGCTCATCAAATGTTACCTTAGCTTTCATAACTATCTCCCCCCCTATTCTTTAATATATCCGTTAAAGACTTTGGTGCTGTCATTTTCCGAAAAAACATAACTTTCATCGATCACTGCATGCCGGAACTGCCCGTTTCCCGCATAATAGACCGGGAACGTTCTTCCATCGAAGGACAGCATATAGTCCTGTCCGAAAGGCTTCAGTTCGCAAACTTCCGAACCTTTCCTGTAGATACCGACATAATCACCTGCTCCGTCGACACGTTTCGGCCTTGTCATACTCAACACATTTCCTCGAATATCAGTATCTCTGACAAATCCCCGATCCATATCGGCTCCTTTGTCTGCAATTGCATCGTCATCGTACCAGATACTGTATATCGCTTCGGAAAAAGCATTCCTTGCATTGCCGAATCCAAAATTTGACAGAAGAATGATATCAAAGTCATCCTCCGGCAATTGTACATGCAGCGTACGGAAGCCCATATGGCCGCCATTGTGAGTGTATCTCGTCTTGCCATGCCATTTCATCACGTTCATACCAAGGCCGAAATTCCCGTGGGCCGGAGTCAGCACCTCTTCCCATGCCTTTTCCGAAATCAACTTTCTTTGTTTGATGGCACGATTCAACTGATAAACATCTGCCGCCGTCGCTACACCGCATCCGGCCCCCATCATCCAATCCACACTGCGGTACTCACAGGGAACGATCTGTGTTCCATTGATATCATATCCCTTGGCTTTTCCGACTATTGAGGCAAATCTTGAATCAAAGCAGGCGTTTCCCATGCCCAGCTTTTCAAATATCTCCCGATGAATATAATCGTCAAAGTTCATTCCGGATACATTTTCGATTATCAGAGAAGCCAAAAAGAAATTGAAATTACCGTACCACGCATCTGTTCCCGTTACAAACAACGGTTCGACTGCAGAAAATCTGCGGAGTATCTCCTTTTTCGGAACAGGATAACTGTCGATTGCCCATTGAATATCCGGAAGCATGGCAAAGTCCCGCAAACCACTGTTGTGATTCAGGAGACTTCTTACCGTGACTTTCTCATTTACATCCGCTCCCGATACATACCGTGAAGGATGAGCATCCAATGATACCAGTCCTTTGTCGACCAGCGTCATGACCGCCAGCGCAGTAAACGGCTTTGTCAACGAATACAACCGAAATTTTGTCCGGTTTGTAATCATCTCCTTTTTTTCTCTGTCAGCAAAACCCACACACTTTTCATAGATCATCTTATCTTTCAGAGAAATACGTACTATCCCTGAAAAAGGATAATTCTGCGCATAATCATCGATCCAGCGATCGATTTTTGTCAATCTGTCCATCGGCATCCTCCTCTTTTTTTCTACTATATCACATGATAAACCGTTTTGCAAGTTTATTAACTTTGATTTTACTTGTTGTCTCTTATAGAATACTCAATTTTGTGTGACAATAGGAGCATATTCTGTTAGATAGGGAGTTGAGCAATTTTGGCAAAGAAATATGACGTGGATATGACTCAGGGCAGTGCCATCAAGCATCTGATCAGTTTTGCATTTCCCCTGCTGGTGGGCAATCTGTTCCAACAGTTGTATAATACCGTTGACACCTGGGTAGTAGGCAACTACGTCGGCAACGAAGCCTTTTCTGCCGTCGGTTCTGTGGGACCCATCATCAACATGCTGATCGGCGCATTCATGGGTCTTTCCAGCGGCGCAGGCGTTGTAATCTCGCAGTACTATGGAGCCAAGCGTTTTGACAAAGTGCACGATGCCGTACACACAGCCATATTCATTACCGCCGTACTGTCTGTGGTGATCTCCCTGCTGGGCATCGCCATCACGCCGTTGACGCTGCGGATGATGAACACACCGGAAGAGGTATGGCCGGAAGCGCAGACTTACCTCATCATTTACTTTGCAGGTGCAACGGGACTTCTGTTCTATAATATGGCCTCCGGCATACTGCGGGCAGTCGGCAACTCTCAGCTTCCCTTCTATTTTCTTGTCGTTTCGGCAGTACTGAATACGATTCTCGACCTGCTGTTCGTCATCGTCTTCCGCATGGGTGTTGCGGGTGTTGCCTATGCCACGATCATCGCTCAGGCTGTTTCCGCTTTCCTTTCGGTGATGGTACTGATCCGCTCCGATGCCTGCATCCAGTTGAAGCTGAAGGACATCAAATGTCACATGGACATGCTGAAGAAGACCGTCAAGGTCGGTATTCCCGCATCGATTCAAATGGCGATCACCGCATTCTCAAACATCTTCGTCCAGTCCTATATCAACTACTTCGGCGCCAACTGCATGGGCGGCTGGACAGCCTATGCCAAGATCGACCAGCTGATGTTCCTGCCGATGCAGTCCCTGGCTCTTGCCGCTACCACTTATGTCGGTCAGAATCTGGGCAAGGGGTATATCGACAATGCCAAGAAAGGAACCCGTACTTCTCTGCTTCTGTCGCTGGCTTCCACTGCCGTGATCGGCATTGCCGTGATTCCGCTGGCAAAACCGCTGGTCAGCTTCTTCAATTCCAAGCCCGAAGTCATTGAGATCGGCTCAATGTTCCTCAAGTATATTACGCCCTTCTATCTTCTCTGCTGCTTCAACCAGATCTATTCCGGTGCGCTGCGTGGTGCAGGTGATTCCAGATCTCCAATGATCATCATGCTGGCTTCTTTCGTCGTATTCCGCCAGATCTATCTCTATGTCATGGCCAACTTCATTGCCAACGAAATGCTCCCCATCGCCATGAGCTATCCTGCAGGCTGGTTCGTATGCAGCGTCTCCACTTATATTTATTACAAGAAATCAGGCTTCAAAAAGAATATGCTGATGGAACCCGCCGCCAAATAACCACACTATCAAAAGAAAATCGACTGACCGGAATGATCAGTCGATTTCTTTTACTTACTTTTCAAGACGAACGATCGCGCTTTCATCTGCTTCCAGTGTAAACCGAATTTCGGATTTACCGGCCGTGACTTCCGCATTGCCGTAAACCGTCCGGGCGGAGGAATATGTCCTGCCGACAGCAACAGTTCCGGTCGTTCTTCTGCCCTCGCTGTTGATAAGAATGAGCATATCCGCATCAACCTCGGTACGGGCATAGCTCACCTTCACGCCTTCCGCCGAACAGATATTACTCCCGATACCCAGTTCTTCACACAAGCACATCACGATATTCTTTGCGGCACTGCTGTTGTTTCCCATGTCGCCGCTGACGATATCGTCGGAAACCAGCGCCCGATTGGAATAGGTCAGGCCGAGGTTCACACCGCTCTGAATGGCAAAGCCTTTACCGTAAGCATTGCGGATCATCGCAGGACTGCCGTCCTCATATTTCAGCAGAGTCTGTCCAGTCACATTGCAGTACAGCTCCTTATGGATATTGCCTTTGAGCGCATACTCCCGTTCCTCATCGTGCAGAACGACCTTATCCTGCATCGTGAGTTCATCCGCCTTGCAGCCGAAAATCTCATCAAAGCCGAAGCCCGGGATCCTTCTGGCCAATTTGTAATCCTTGTCAAAGGCACCGAAATACGGATCGGACAGTATGGTACCGCCGTTTTTGACATATTCCTTCAGTGCTTCGGCAAGCTTCGCAGAGAGAGCATAGGGAGAAGGCACGATGATCAGCTTATACTGACTCAAATCGCCGAAGAACTCCTCATGCAGAATGTCGGTGATTATATTCTCTTCCCACAGCATCTTATAATATCCGGTAACGGAATCCACGGCAAACTTGTTGTCCGTGCGGTTGTTGCTGCACCAGTTGGTCAGATACGAGCGGATGCTGAATACCAAAGCGACCTTGGCCTTATCCTGCACGCCATTGTGGAACAGCTCCTCATTTTCCTGCAATGCATGACAGAGCTTTTCGGCACAGCGGGACAGATTGGTGGGACCGCCCTCATTATCCGTCATGGAGAATCCGCCGAACTCGGAACCGAAGCGCTCTTTGCGATACTGCCAATACAGCAGTCCCTGTGCGCCGTGACGGATGGATTCCAGCGAGAACTTGTTGAAGGTATTGTCATCGATCCTGCCCTGCTGCCAGAGCCCCGTTCCGTTGAGGCCTGCGGTAAGCTCGGACTGCCAGTATTCCTTACCGTCTGCGGCACAGCGTGTCGCATCACATCCCAGTGCCAATGCAGCGCAACCGTCTGCCTTCTGCGGGAAAGCGCTGAAGCCCCACTTGTCGAACACCTTGGCATTCTTCCAGTCATCAAAGGCCATACCGCCCAGCTGTGCACAGGTAATGGCACCGCCGCCCCAGGCATGAGCGATCACGGGTTTGGTATCACATTCCTTGATGATCTTCGTGCGGAATGCGATCTCCTGCGCCACATTGTCCATATTGAACATGCGGAAGTCACAGTAATCGGTATACGAGTTTACCCAGCGCGGCGGACGCACCTCATCAAATGAACCGAAGAAATGTCCCCAGGCATCATTCAGCGTATCGATATCGCCGTACTTTTTCTCCAGCCATTCCTGAAACCGCCTGACCGAAGCCTTGCAGTAACAGAACATATCCACCGGATGCTTGCGGAAGTCGATCCACTGATGCGGTTCATTCATGGGCTCATAAAACGCCACATTGTCAAACTTGCAGGTCTCCTTCACCACGCCCCGAATGAGCCTTGCCTCCATTTCCCGAACTTCCTCGTTGTCATAGCACAGGCCCGGCCATCCGCCCGAGGGCGTATTGGCCCGAACCGCCGGCTCAAAGGGCAGATCATCCTCATTGACATAGAAATACTTGGAATATTTCTTGATCGCCCACATCGGACAGGCGTGCAGATGGAACAGAAGACCGACATTCAGATCATGCTCCTTTGCGCAGGTCAGGAAGGAATTTATATAGTCATAGTCGATCTCGCCCTCGACCTTTTCGATGGTGTTCCAGACCAGCCATGCGCGAATGGTATTGAAACCCATCTTGCGCATGTTCTCCATGTCCCGCTGCCACTGATCCCGCTCAGGCGTGGCGCCTCTCAAATACTGTGTGCCGAAAATGAACATATATTTTCCGTCTCCTTTGTCATTCGTCCAATGCCTCTATAAGAATTCCTTCATTGGAGCTTATTTCCACCCAATACTCGCCGTCCTCCGTTTTGTTTACCGGAACTATGCCCTTTCCGGAGCGGGCTTTGACAACACCGTTCCCGCAGGCAAAATGCAGCTTCGTGACGGTACTATTTTCGTCATATGGATCATCGGCAGCACAGACGAACAGTGCTCTCCCGCTTCCTGTCGATCTCGCCGTGAAATCGCCTACGACAACAGGATGATCGGAACGAATGCCCTTAATATACCCGAGATCAACCTGTTTATCCGATTTGATTCCTGTTCCGTCCAGCCACTCTGTCCCCTCAAACCCGACAAAATACGTTCCGACACGGCGATACTTCATATACTCTCCGGCCAGTGCACGGATCTCCGCATTGACCGTTTTCAGCCTGTCATACTGAGGTGTCTTGTTGCCGTTTTCATCAAGTACCTGATTATACCACCATCCTGCGGTATAACATGCCCAGATAATGTTCTCCGCACCAAATGCCATAGCGGTGTACGCCTGAAAACGGAGCTCATTTGCTGAAATGTCTTTATCGGGCACATGGCTGTTGACCTGCAGCACGATCCACATGCTGCGCCCGGTTTTCAGGCAGGCATCCGCCACTGTGATCAGGTTTTCATATGCCTTGGGCACATTGACGGAATACAGATAAAAATCATAGCAAATATAATCCGTGCCGACATTTCTGCAATAACAGTCTATATGCTCATCATATGTCGCCGTTCCCAGCTGATTCACCGTCTGTTCCCCGCTGTTGGCGGCTCTTACGGCATAGTTGGGATACAGATTCAGATATGCAAACTGATTCGGAAAAGCTCTGTTCACGGTATCGATTACTCTGCCGTAATACGGGAAATCCAGTGCCGACGGCTCATCTCCCACATCGACACCCCAGATCGCCGGATGATCTTCAAAACGGGCAGCTCTGTCCCGGTATGCTTTCAGCGGATTGGTTTCTTCGAGCTTTCCCGCATTTTCGCCGTCTCCGCCCCACCAGCCCGGAAGCACACCGGTGACAAAGGCACCGAGTCCGTATTTTGAAAACAGGTCGAGCGCATTACGGTCATTCTCCATGCAGACCACAAAATCAATGCCGCAATCCGCCAGATCACAGATATGCTTTTCGCTTCGGGCATATGGCTGAAGAATATAGGTACCGATATTCAAACGACTCCTGTCCATGCGTTTGTTCACAGAAAAGCCTCCCTCCATATCATTCAACACAGTATTTCCGACAATCAGAATGTTACTTCGATTGCACTGAAGTCCCCGACATCTCCCGCAACACAGACGGCGCATTTGTAGCCCATATACAGTTCCGGTTCGGTGAAGGAATACTGCTTTGTATCCACGCTCTGAACGACGGAAACCGTATCACCGATCCGGATCTCGAATCCGTTCATCGGCAGCTTCATTCCCAGTCCCGTCACCTTCATGAAGCTCTCCTTCAGTGTCCACAGCCGGAAAAATGTCTGCTCCGGTTCGGCAGAACAAAGGATCGACTGATATTCGCTGTCCCGGAAGAACCGCTTCGCCAGCTTCAGGTTCTGTCCGTTGATCTGCTCGATGTCACAGCCAACCTCATGATCTGAAAATACCGCCGTGACCTTCGAGCCGGAATGCGACAGGTTGAAATGAAGCTGCGGATAATTCACAAAAAACGGTTTCCCGTTTTCATATGTACCGTACTGCATTTCCATTTCCGTCAATCCGTATTTCGAGAGTCCGGCATTCAACAGCAAACCGGCGCCGACAGACAGGTTTTTGTCCTTCCGAAAGCGAAACCGATCGACTTTTTCACGCCGGAATTCCGACAGTAAGCCGAAATATCTCTCAAATACATCATCTTCCTCCAGCGGCGATATGTCCGCATAATACAGCTTTATCATATACTCTGCTACTTGTCGCTCCTCTGTCTCGATAAAACAGGCAAGCACATATTCATTGACAATGCACTTGCCTTTTCCGCATTTCTATGTTAGGAGTCTAAAGTCATAATTATTCCGGCAGTACATCCAGATAAGAGCGGATACCTTTTCTTATGTATGTCGAATCGTCTCCGACCCAGAACAGGTTTGCACCCATGTCCGCATACCGCAGTGCCACATCGCTTTCTGCAGCAAAGCAGCCGCAGGATTTATGATACTCCCTGCACTTGTCAAACACCCTCTGAACCTCTTCAAACATCTCCGGGTGCAGCGGCTGACGGGTCAAGCCCTGCATAATTGAATAGTCATTGGGTCCGATCATGAAAGCATCGATATAGTCGCCATACTGACGGATCATTTCGGGAATATTCTCCAATCCCTTTCTGGACTCGATCTGGAGCACAAGGATGCGGCCCTTCTGGAACTCCTCAAAAGTTTCGCCTTTCCGCAGCAGGCCATAGCCGCCGAAACCGGTTCTGCCGATCGGATGAAAGTGCATCGCTTCCACCGCCGTCTTCACCTGCTCAACCGTCTCGGTACGGGGAATCATAATGCCGTCGGCACCCATATCAATGGTTTTGGCGATCAGATGATATACGCTGTCCTCCACCCTGACAATGGCGGGAAGAGAGAGGCTGCGGCAATGGGTCAGCATGGGAAGCAGGTTTTCGGTATCATAAATACCGTGCTCCTTATCCAGCAGTACGCAGTCAAAATCCACATAGGCATCCAGCAGATACGGCGACGCCGTCAGCATCAGATTGCCCATTGTCGTGCTTTTGCACTCAGACAGCTTCTTCTTAAGCAGTTGGTATTTATCCATATCATTCACCTCACGGCACTGTGTTATCTATGATTATACCACATATGCCGCCTTTGTCAAGATTTATTTCATTGTATCGGTTGACAACATGTAGGTATACAATAGATGTGAGACCGAGGGTATAGAAAAAGACGATTGAATCTGTTAGAATATAGCTACCACACAACACTAACGAAAGGACTCAATCGTCATGGATAGTATAACACAAAACAAGCGGTATTTGCAACATGAAATAACGACAAAAATATATGCGGTACACTTGTACAGACAGGTAAAAGATGTAAGATTTGTCTGCCGGAGATACCATATATCCAAAGCATCGCTGATGCGATGGAATA
>JAZLHZ010000224.1:0-2561 GCA_045617085.1 Clostridia bacterium | reverse complement strand
TATCCCCCAACTTTCCGTGAAGAGCCTTTTTTTATCTATGTTTCTATTTACCAATCCTTCGGAAGTACGTCAAGGTAGGATCGGATGCCCTTTCTGATATATGTGGCATCGTCACCGACCCAGAAAATGTTGGCTCCCATCTTTGCGTAGCGCAGGGCAATATCGTTTTCCGCTGCAAAGCAGCCGCAGGACTTGTTGTATTCCCTGCACTTATCAAACACTTCCTGCACCTCAACAAACATATCCGGATGGGTCGGCTGCTGTTTCAGTCCCTGCATGATGGAATAGTCGTTCGGTCCGATCATGAAGCCGTCGATGTAATCGCCGTACTGCTCGATCATGTCCGGGATCGCTTCAAGGCCCTTCCGTGATTCGATCTGCAGGATCAGAATCCTTCCATTCTGGAATTCATCGAAGGTCTCATCTTTGCGCTTCAGGCCATAACCGCCGCAGCCGGTTCTGCCAATCGGATAAAAGTGCATAGCCTCAACAGCTGTCCTAACCTGTTCAACCGTCTCCGTGCGCGGGATCATGATGCCGTCTGCACCCATATCAATCGTTTTGGCAATCAGATGATAAATGCTGTCCTCTACCCTGACAATCGCAGGCAGCTGCATGTTTCGGCAATGTGTCACCATCGGAAGCAGGTTCTCGGTATCGTAGATACCGTGCTCTTTATCCAGCAGGATACAGTCAAAATCTTCATACGCATCCAGCAGATACGGCGAAGCCGTCAGCATGAGGTTGCCCATTGACACGGGTTTCCGATTCGTCAGCTTCTCTTTCAGTTTTGTATACCTGTCCACAATATCACCCTTCCGAACATTTACTTCAGCAAAGATCTGAAATCAGTAATTCGATGCATTACCGAGTAGTTTGCATCGTGGTAATTCCGTGCCCCGTTCAGGGACGTGCGGGACAGGTACAGGATATCGTCTCCGTCAATGATGAAGTAGATATACTGGAAGCCTACATCAGATGCCGGGTGATCCCTGTAGTCCAGCAGGATGTCTGCGATCTTCCAGTCATACATATCCTTGGAATACTCCAATGCCAGCACATTGCGCTGAGCCGGCGTTGCGGGATTCACGCAGATATTGCCGATGGCTACATAATAACCGGACTTTTCATCGAACACGATGTGCGTTTTGCTGTTGCTGCCGCTGGGGATATTGATGAACGAATGGAACTTCATCGGTGCATCGGGATCATTAGCATTTACATCAAATGCGCATGCAACCCCGTGATCGGGTCTGCAGCCGCCCAGACCAATACGCATGATGTTCTTCAGCGAGCCGTCCGGTGCAACAACTACACTACCCTCCAGCAAACCGGAGCTTCTGCCCAGCGGTGCGCCTTCCCAGTTTCCGTCGAACTTGATCAGCTCCGTGCAGTTCCAGTTTTCGCTGACCAAAAGGTCCGCATCCTCGTCGATCGAAAGCACGCCAACAGAATGGCCGCCCTCTTTCCATGCGCCGTAGTCAACGGATACCCACAGCCTGTGATTGTAGTTGACGATGGGCATTGGAGTTCTCTGCCAGCCTGCCGCCTTGAAGGAGGGGCTGCCAACAAAGAGCTTTACGGGCTTGGACCATGTTTTGCCCTCATCCTTGCTCTCGCCGATCAGAATATCGCCGTATTCGGTGGAGCAGCACTGCATATACAGTCTGCCTTTATGCGTAAACAGCGTACCCCAATAGCAAGGGAACAGGTCAGTCACGTAGCGCCAGTTCACGCCGCCGTCATCAGAGCGGAACACCAGTGTAAGATTCTGAGGATACTCGCCTGCGAACACGTCCATAGATGCCAGTAACACGCCGTTATCCAGCTTGCAGAAGGAAGGACTGCACAGGGCTTTTCCGGAGAAAGCATATACATCATCTGCCGGGTGGAGATAGTTCACGATACAACCGGGCTTTCCCTTGTTGCTGCCCGGCACGGGACCGGTCTTCACATACCTCAGTCTGCTGCTTCCGGTGCCGTCCGTTCTCTCTACGGTAAACTCATAGTCTGTGTTTTCCGCAAGTCCCTCTACCTTGAAAACCGTCTCGTTCGCCTTCAGAGTCTTTTCGTCATAATTGCAGCCCATACGGCGATAGCGCACGATGTGCTCTGCCTCAGGCTTGCCGTTATCAAGAAACTCCGCTTCAAACCAGTCATCATGTGGTGCGATCCGCACAACAAAAGGATTCATTGCTTCTGTCGTATTATACGCCGGTCTGTAGGGGCGATATCCCCAGCCACTGATTCCCTTCATATTCAGTTTTTCCCCCCATTATCCTTTTATGATAGTATCTGTATATTGCTATTCATTAGTTAATTGAAACAGGCACATTAGCATACATTCCCTGCTAATGTGCCTGTTTTTACTCAGCTACAATAAGTTATGATTTGTTCTTCTTCTAACAAATGCACTTACATTCTGCTGAGGTAACGATCGTAACCTGCCTGTACAGACTCGAGCATATCTGCCAGACCAGCATTCTCCAGGTCGCTGCAGTACTTGTCCCAAGTTCCGTCAATGTCACCATCAAGGATTGCAGACACAATATATGCCTTCA
>JAZLHZ010000223.1:0-3671 GCA_045617085.1 Clostridia bacterium | reverse complement strand
GAAGCAGTTGATGAAGTACTCATCGAAGTAGCCGTTCCAGCATTCCTTGGAGGCGATGGCAGGGAACTCATCGGTAGTGTCACCGTTGCCGTTCATGTCGTTGTCACGGAAGGCAACGAGAGCATCGTACAGCTCGTCCAGGTTGGTGGGAACCGCCAGACCCAGCTTATCCAGCCACAGGCGGTTGATGTATGCAGTGTTCTTGGTCTGGCCGCCGATGGACTTGGTATAGAAGGCATAGCCGTAGATGTTGCCGTCGGCAGCCTTCGCACGGGCGAAGTACTGGTCATAGTCCATCTTGGTCATGCCGACAGCGTCATTCAGGAAGAAATAACTGTACTTGTCATAGAAGTCGTTCAGGGGCTGGAAGTAGCCCTGATCTCCGTAGGAAGCTGCGGTATTGCCGAAAGCATAAGCGATAACATCGGGCAGGGTCTCACCGGAAGCGAGGCGCAGATCCAGCACGGTCGCAGTCTCGGCAGCGGGCAGCAGATCCCATACCACATGGATACCGGTCTGCTCTTCGACATACTTGGTCAGCGCATTGTCATCATAGTCGGTGACCATGACGTTCTGTGCGGTGGCGATGGTCAGGTCGACAGGCTCCACAACGATGGGCAGCACGCCGGGGGCGGTCATGTTGGCTACATCGCTCATTTCCAGCTCATCCGCAGATGCGAAGCAGAGCACGGTCAGAGACAGCATAGCCACAAGAACCAGGGAAAGGATCTTCTTCATGGGGAATACCTCCATCATACTATTAATGTTCAGTCAATGAAGTGCAACTGAACACTTGTGATATATCATAACATGGTATCGTTAATATGTCAATAATTTACCCTCCCACTCGAAAAATTAACATGAAAGTATTAAAATAAAGTCGTAAGTATGTGACAGCATAAAGGAGGATATTAAATATGAAGATCATAAATCTGAATGTGCTTCCGGACAGCAACGAAGGTAAATTGAGAAATATTCTCGGCATGAACAACTCTCCGGCGATCCGTTTCGGGGAATTGAACGAGCAAAACGAAGTGCGGTGGTTCAGGGAACTGGCTCCGGCTTTTGTGCGGTATCACGATGCAGTGCAGGAGAATTCAGGCTATGCGCTGATCGATGTATCCCGCATATTTCCGCTGTTCCATCTGGACGAAAACGACCCGAGAAACTACAACTTCAAGCCCACGGACGATTATCTTTCTCTGGTGGCGGACATTGATGTAGTCATCGATTACCGCCTCGGCGAGACCATAGAGCACTCAAAAAACAAATACCGGGTGTATCCGCCGGAGAATGCGGACAAGTGGGCAAGGATCTGCCGCAACATCCTGCGCCATTACCTGTGCGGCTGGGCAGACGGCATGCATCTGAAAAATCTGAAATACGTTTCCGTGTGGGAGGAGCCGGACAACGATCCGGCACTGTTCCGCTCGGACTTTGATGCCTATCTTCCGCTGTTCGTCACGACCTATCGGCTGCTGAAGGAGGAATTCCCGTTTCTGAAGATCGGCGGCCCGAATGCCACGAGCACGAGATATGACTGCTATGAGAAGATGCTGGCGTACTGCAAGGCACAGAACGTGGAGCCGGACTTTGTCGCCATGACGGCGTATGCCGACGATCCCGAGGAATTTGTACGGAGAGTGCAGAAGCTCGGAGACATGACGAGAGCCAACGGCTGGGAGAAGGCGGAGCTAATGATCACCGAGTGGCACCTGGGCTGGGGTGAGCATATGGCGAACTATTTCGGCAATACCAATGCCGCTTTTTCCGCTGCCACGCTGATCCGTCTGCATGAAAAGACCGATATTACTGCGGCTTACTACTATCGCTGGAGCCAGGGCAATTATACGATCTTCAAAAAGGATCCCGTAAACGGCACTCACCCGATGCCGGTGTATTACGGCCTCAAGTATTTCACCGAGACGGCGAAGGGGACAAAGCTCAAAGTGACCGGCGCAGAAGACGTTGATGTGCTGGCCGGGGTCTTCGATGATACGGTGCGGGTGCTGATCTCCTGCATGGAGAAGGAGGCATTGACAGTGAATGTCAGCGTGCCGGGATATACACACTGCATCTGCCGCAGCGTCAGTGAGAAGGACTGGCAGCGCTCGGAACGGCGCCGCCGGGCGAAGAGGAATACGGACGGCAGCTTTGTATTGTCGGCGGGAGATAAGACAGCTTCCGTGATCCTGGCGGAGTTTACGAAATAACGGAGACACTTTATCGGCGTAACCGCCCAAAGTCCCTTCCCAGCTCACTGGGAAGGGGGGACCGCCGCAGGCGGTGGGTAGGGCTGATAAAGATATGCAGTTGGCGAAAGCATCACTATCGATACATATCAAGCCCTATCCGGCGTCCGTTGGACGCCACCTTCCCCACTGAGGTGGGGAAGGACTATTATAAAAAAACATAATGCCTTTCCGGACAAAAATGTGCAGAACCCGCTTTTTTTCATGGTACCCACTTGAATATATGAGCGAAATATGATATAATGAACTCAAAGCTTAACCGAAAGGGGTAAATACAAGATGAAGGTACTTTTGGCTGCTTCCGAGTGTGTTCCGTTTATCAAGACCGGCGGATTGGCCGATGTGGCAGGCGCACTGCCCAAGGCGTTGAAGGCGGAAAATGTCGATATCCGCATTGTGATTCCCTGCTACAGCGGAATTGCGGAGCAATACAGAAATGAAATGCAGGAGGTCTGCCGCTTCAATGTGCAGCTGGGCTGGCGCAACCAGATGTGCATCGTGAAAAAGCTGGTGTACGAGGACATCCCGGTATACTTTATCGGCAACGACTACTATTTTGACCGTCCCTTCGTTTACGGGATGGGCGGCGATGAGCCGGAGCGGTATGCGTTCTTCTCCAAGGCGATACTGGAGATGCTGCCGCAGGTAGATTTCGTCCCGGATATCCTGCACTGCAATGACTGGCAGACGGGTCTCGTTCCCGCACTGCTGAAGATCAAGTATGCGGACAAGCCGGAATATGCCGCCATCAAGACCGTCTATACTATCCACAATCTCCAGTATCAGGGCGTGTTCAATATCGGCTATGTGGAGAACCTGCTGGAGCTGGGTAATGAGGCCTATCTGGAGGGCGGACTGGAATTCTACGGCGAGTGCTCGTTCATGAAGGGCGGCATCAACTTTGCGGATGCCGTCAACACCGTATCGCCCACCTATGCCAAGGAGATCCAGACCCCCGA
Source organism: Clostridia bacterium (assembly GCA_045617085.1). Taxonomy (GTDB): domain Bacteria; phylum Bacillota; class Clostridia; order Christensenellales; family Aristaeellaceae; genus Firm-10. Next base: position 460 of record JAZLHZ010000223.1, on the reverse strand, counting down.
TTTCGGCGAGCGGCTGGACGGCCTGATGCGCTGGCAGAGCGCCAAGGTCTGCGGCATCCTGAACGGCATAGACATGCAGGAGTATGACCCCGAGACCGATCCGCTGATCCCCGTCAATTACAACTGGCGCTCCATCGGCAGAAAGAGCAAGCTCAAGGCGCTGTTGAAGGAAGAGGTCGGTCTGGCGGAGGATACCGATGCCCCGCTGATCGGCATGGTCGGCAGGCTGAGCTCTCAGAAGGGACTCGACCTTCTGGGCTCGGAGCTGGATGAGATCATCGCCACCGGCGCACAGCTGATCGTGCTGGGCAAGGGCGATGAGGATCTGACGAATATGCTGAACGACGCCATGAACCGGTATCCCGGCAGGATCGCCGCCCGGTTTGAAATGAACAATCCGCTGGCGCACAGGATCTATGCGGCCTCCGACCTGTTCCTGATGCCCAGCAAGTTTGAGCCC
>JAZLHZ010000222.1:0-11827 GCA_045617085.1 Clostridia bacterium | reverse complement strand
GGAAGCCAGCAGAGGCTTCAGCACTTCCACGCCCTTGGTCATCGCACGGGCGGCAACCAGCACCTCGGGAACAAAGATCTCGTTGTTCTTGAACTGCTCGCCGATGATGTCCATACCGGAAAGAAGGCCCTCGGTCAGTATCTGCTGTGCAGGAATGCCCTCGTCGATCGCCTGCTGTACCAGTGCCTTGACTTCCTTTGCCTTACCTGCCTGCAGCTTAAGAGAAATTTCCTGAAGATCCATGGGATTACCTCCATTGACATTTTTATTTGCATACAGTATAATACATACAGTCCGCTGATTATTGTACTTTTTCAGGATTTATTGAATATTTACAGGTGATCACGATGAATCATTCTCTGCTGGAACAAACCCGTCTCGGCGAGGCGCTGAACCGGTATGCCGAAAAGGAAAACACCGTCAGCTACGGCTATATCTATGACACGGAAAACCGGCTGATCGACTGCGTCAGAAGCGGCGATCTGAAAACCGCAAGGGCGCTGCTCAACGACCTGCTGGGCTACGTGCTTTTCTGCCGCAGCGAGGACACCGACGTCATCCGCATCCATTCGATCGAGCTGACCGCCGTGCTGACGAGGATCGCCGTCAATGCGGGAACGCCGCCTGATTCCGCTTATAACCTCAGCAACGGCTTCTATACCCGGATTTTTGCCTGCAACGATATCGATGACATCTGCTTCATCCTTCAGGATATGGTGCGCAGCTTTACGGATATCGCCTTCTTCTCCGGTGCCAGAGGAAACACACACCTGAGAAAGGCGCTGATATACATGAACGAACACTATTCCGAGCCGATCACGCTGAGCGATGCCGCAGCAGCTGCGGGCATCTCAGCAGCGCACCTGTCCTCCCTGTTTTCCGATACCCTCGGCAGCGGATTTCGGGAACAGCTGATGAAAATGCGCATCGACGCCGGAAAGCGGCTGCTGGAAAGCACCGAAGCCTCGCTCAGCGACATCGCCTTTTCCCTCGGCTTTGCGGATCAGAGCCACTTCTGCAGGGTTTTCCGTCATCTCACCGGCACAACCCCCGGGAAGTATCGAAATCCCTCGAAACGGATACCCTCGTCCTGGGACAAAGCACTCTGATAAGTTCCGCCGCCCGGATGGCATAATTGAGGCTTCCGTTTTCCGAGATCACCAAGGCGAATTTCGGCTCCCGTTTTTCAATGCGTCGAAGCATGGAAACGATTTCGCCTGCGCTCTGGGTCTTCGTATCGATATTCAGAAACTCGATCTCGTCTGAACACGCAGGCAAACGCTCCGATGCCGGAATGCGGATACATTCGCTGTCCGAAAGCAGTACCTCCGTCAGCATATCGTCGCTCATGGTCATTTTCCCTCCGCCTCCGTATAGACGGCAGAAGAGTATACCGCCTTGGCACTGACGCCGCTGAGCCTGCCGAGCTTGCCTGAGATGGAATTGATGACGTTCTGCGGACCGTCCACCGCCACCGATATGATGTTCAGTCCCCTCGACTTGTGCGGAATGCCCATGCGGCCGATGATGTGGTCCCCATACTCGTGCAGGATGGCGTTGACCGCCTCCGCACTGTTTCTGTCCTCGATGATGATGCCGACGACTGCGATCCTGTAATCCATGTTGCGTCCTCCTTTTTTGCTGAACAAAAAAGCCGTGCGCTGTTTTTCGGCACGGCAAAAGAACGACGCTTGTTGCTATGCCTTCCATCTCGATAAAATCCTGATGTCAGATGCTGCTTTTTTATTCGTCTGCTTATATTATATCATGTTTTCCGTCGTCAGTCAATATCCTGACGACAATAAGTGTTTACTTCCCGGTCGGAAGTTCCAACAACATATTTACCCGTCTTTGCAGAAATCCTTCTATCGCCTTCAGCCGCTCGGCAGGAAGATTGTAGGAAGAATGTCGTGTGAACCGGAATCCGATCATTTTCCTCAGTTTTTCTTTCTGCCTTGCCGTGATGAATTCTCCGGCGATCTCCTCAAAGGGAAAACCGTAGGATGAAAACCTCGTTTTTGCGTAAGAATCAAGGTCTTTGAAATCCTCCGACATGCCGTAATCGAAAAGGGACAGCCCGTTGTCGAATATCGGGGCAAAGGCGTATGGTTGATTGCTCCTGCTGTCCACCATCAACCCAAAGTTGCCGAAGTGCCGATCCTCGTTGCAGATCAGTGCGTCAAATATCAGCATATCGGCAAATGCATCATAATAGGATCGACCGAGCGCCTTCAGATATTCCGACACACTCTTCAGCGTACAGTGCTCAACAAACCGATGGATCGGAACATAGGCATGATCGATGTCGCAGAACAGCTCGCAGGTAGAACAAATGCATTTTTTCCAACTGGAAAGGCCGTAGGAAATGTGCTCCAGTTCCATCCGCTCGGCGATCTGAGACGCATAGTATTCTGAATACGGCTCATTCCCGGCATTTGCAGCACCGCTGGTACCGCCTTTATACAGCAGTATTTTACCGTTCAGCCTGCGCCATCCCTTGCGCAGCATACCGCCGGTGGTAAATTCCGGAGACGAGGAAAAACCCTTTGCCCTTGATGTGCCGAAACCCGTATAGGCGATCAGGGAAAGCACCTTGACAAAATCATGCTCATACAGGTTGAAATCTTTAAATGAACCGCAAAAATCGTCCTCCGTAACCCAATAGCTGTCGTTCAGGGATAAGCCCCGGGAAACACGCAAAATGCCCCTGATGTCTCGGCGGGACAACCCGTTTTTTGCCAGAAAACGGTCGACAAAATCACGATTAGCCGGGATCACACGTCCCCGCAGCCAGGCAAGAAGGCTGTCATTTTCCGGCTTCATCCCGATCGGAAGCAAATGCAGTGCCGCCTCGTTCACGGACAGAATGCGACAGCTCTGATCTTCCAGTCTGTTGTCCGATATTTCAAATGACAGAAGCGTTGTATCGTAATGCTTCAAAAAAAACATAAGTACCTCTCCGGATTGCAAGCATCATCTTTGAATTCTATTATACAATGATTTCCCGAATAAGTCAATATTCGTTTCATCCGTGAGATAAAGTTCAAAGAACCGATTGCAAATTTTCACACAAGGTGATATAATACGGATATATTGATTTCAAGGAGTGATAAAACCATGCGTGCCTATGAAAGACTGCTGAAATACATCAAGTTCGATACCGCTTCGGACGAAAAGAGCCCGACCTGTCCCAGCACCGAAAAACAGCTGGTGCTGGCAAAGTATCTCGTGGACGAAATGAAGGCCATGGGCATTGACGATGCCGTTGTCGACAAGGACGGCTATGTGTACGGCACCATCCCCGCCACCTGCGAGGACAAACCCGTCATCGGTCTCATCGCTCACATGGATACCGTGGACGAGGCGCCCGCCCTGCCGATGAATGAGCGCATCATCTGGAACTGGGACGGCAGTGACATTCCCCTGAACGATGACGGCGATATCTCCGGCATCAGGCAGTTCCCCGAGCTCAAGCGCTACATCGGCAAGAGCCTCATCGTCACCGACGGCAAGACCATCCTCGGCGCCGATGACAAGGGCGGTATTTCCGAGATCATGACCCTTGCCGAAAAGCTGATGAACGACAAAACCATCCGGCACGGCAAGATCCGCATCGGGTTCACTCCGGACGAGGAGATCGGCAGAGGCGCAGATAAATTCAACGTAGAGGGCTTCGGTGCCGACTTCGCCTATACCATGGACGGCGGCGGCGTGCCCGAGATCGAATACGAAAACTTCAATGCCGCCTCCGCACGGATCCGGATCCACGGCATGAGCGTACATCCGGGCTCTGCCAAAAACCTGATGAAGAACGCCGTCCGCATCGCCGCCGAGTTCGTCTCGCTGATGCCCGAGGCTGAAACACCGGAGCATACCGAGCTGCGGGAGGGCTTCTATCACCTTTCCCACATCGACGGCGAAATCGAAAACGCCCGGCTGGCATTCATCATTCGTGACCATGACCGCACAAAGTTCGAAGCAAGGAAGGAATATATCAAGCAGGTCGCCGCCCTTCTCAACAGTAAGTACGGCGAGGGCACCGTTGAGATCACCGTCGCCGACAGCTACTACAACATGCTCGACGTGCTGGCAGACAAGATGTATGTGGTAGACCGTGCCCGTCAGGCATTTGCCATGGCCAGTATCACCGCCGTCGATGCGCCTATCCGCGGCGGAACGGACGGCGCAAGGCTCTCCTTCATGGGACTGCCCTGCCCCAACCTGCCCACCGGCGGCGGCAACTATCACAGCCGCTTCGAATATGCCGTCATTGAGGATATGGACAAAATAGTCGAAGTTCTCGAAAATCTCGTAACCCTGTAAAAAACGTCATTGTCAAAGCCCGCCGAAAATCGATTTCAGCAGGCTTTGTTGTGTAAATCCCTTATATTATACGCCCAGCGCCGTCTTCAGTGTGTCCAGTACATTGACCACGCTGTCGCTGATGCTCATCACCGAGAACTTGTACGCCGCTTTCTTGGCGTTGGCGATCACGGATGCGGCATTGGATGAAGTAATGCCGGAGATCATGCCGATGATCTGATTGATGCCTTCCGTATCATATACCGCAAAGCGGTCCGCTTTGATGGTGTTGAGCGCTTCGATAGCCGTCTGCACCGCCGAATTCATTGCTGCTGCGGAAACGCCGCCATTGACCTGACTGAGTTCGTTAATATTGAGCTGTGACATGTTGGTATCCTCCTTTTGTATACTGCTTGACCGTACCGATCTTTTTCGCAGTTTTCATTCCGTTTCTTTATACGAAGAATTTCGCAGAATGGTTAATGTCTGCTGTAGGATATCATCCGATAGGTGCTTCTGTCCGACAGATCGGAAGCCGAAACCAGCGCACTGCCGCAGCCCGGTACAAAATCGGCATACTCCGCCTCGATGGCATCCTGCGTCATCGAATAGACAGAGCTGTCCCATCCGTCACCGATACCGTAAACGAGGAATGTCATCAGATACGCCGGTTCGCCGTAGGTATCACAGGGCACCACGCTGACCACATGGGCAAAACCCATCGGCGTAAAGCCTCCCGTCTCACAGCCGTAGTAGTAGCCGTCCCGATAATCATATCTCGTCTCGGAAAGGTCGACCTGCCAGGGATCCCAGAAATACTTGTCAATGATATCCTGTATCTTCTCGTCCGATACCCGGCAGTTGTTGCTGTTGAAGTATTCGCCGAACTCGAACCTTTCCCAGGAATTGAACCACATATGGTCATGTGCAAAATCCACCAGGTCGATATCCTGACTTTTCCAGCCGACATTCCGGACACCGGTCTCGGTAAAGTTGCTCAGAAACAGATTTGCGGCGGCAGCCTCTTCTGTTGTCAGTGTGATCGGCTCGTACTTTGAAGCACCGGCGCACGGCATCAGACACAGCATGACAAGCAGCAGAGCGATCAGTTTCTTCATGGAATTCACCTCTCATCCGTATTTGCCTGGTTAGACGAAAAAATGGCGGAGTTTGTTCCGTCATTTTATTTTTATACCGAGCATGACTGCGATATCCGGGCACTGGCCGAAATCGATCACAGCCCCCCGCAGTTCCGAGAAATTATCCGACACGGTGATTCCCGTGATAATACAGGAGGAGAGATCGATCCCCTTCAGCATCGTCCGGTAAAACTCGGCATTGGTCAGGTCACACTTGCAGAATTTGGTCTTTTTCAGAGTTGCCTTTCCCAATACCGCATTCTTCATGCAGCAGCCGTCAAAGCTCACGCCTTCAAACGCCGTCTCGTTGAAATCCGCATATACCATCGAACAGTTCTCGAAAACCGTCTGACGCACGTGCATGTTCACAAAGTCGGAGGTATCCAGCCGGCACGTCTCAAATCGGCAGTCCTTTAGGAACCCTTCATTGAAGCTGCACTTTATGAAACTGCAATGCGAAAACGTACATTCGTAAAAGGCGCACTTTTTCATATTGCATTCGGTAAAGTCGCACCTTTCAAACGTCACCTGCTTGAATTCCTGTTTGGAGAAATCAAACAGACCGATGTCTTCATTTGTGAAGCTCTCGCCCGATATATAATCATCGTCAAGCTGTGCCTTTTCCACGCTGTCGATCAGCATTTTTCTTCTCCTATGATGACAGAAACACCGTCCGGGATGACCGTGATGCGCTTGCCATCGCTGTTTGCCATAGCCAATGCTTCGGGCAGTGTTTCGGCAAACTCCATTTTCATGTCCTCGATCGCCTGCTTCATGTGTCTGCCGGTAACGAAGATCACCCGGTGTTTCATCAGCACCCGACATAGGATCTGCGCCTGCCAGTTATCCTGCTTCGTTTCGTTCATCGGCGTATTCCGGTATTCCTCATACAGCGCCGCAGGGCTCGTGCAGTCCCAGAACGCCCTGTAGAAGCCGTCGCCGCCGATGCCGTCCGCCATACCGGCACAGAGAATAATGGTTCCGTTGCCCTGAATGCAGCCCTCGGCGGCAGTCAGGCCCTTGACACACTGGTACAGATTCTGATCCAACGGCGCTCCGCCGTTACTCGTGATGACGATATCGCCGTACACAGGCCTGACAACAGCGCATTGCTTCAAAAATTCACAGCCTGCCCGATGCGCCTTGATGCAGTCTCCCGCAAAGGCTGCGGCAGTATGCTTTTCGTGGTCAATGACCACGTTGACGATAAACTGAAGCTTTGCCAGTCGGGCAGCAGCCTCCATATCGATGTTGATGGGATTGCCGTCCAGCAGTCCCGTCCTTGCCTTTTCACTGGCAATAAATTCACCGCAATGGTTGCCCCAGACCGTGACTCTGTCACATACGCCGGGCAAAACGCTCTTTCTTCCGCCGGAGAAGCCGGCAAAGAAATGCGGCTCGATGAATCCCTCCGAAACCAGCAGATCGCACTCCGCCGCCAGCCGGTCGATCACCAGCGGTGCGCCCGAGGGCAGTGTGCCGATGCGGACGTTTCGCTCCGGATCAAAGGCGTCATGTACGACGATCTTCTCCCGGCCTGCGATCTCGCTGCCAAGTTTATCGGCCAGCTCTTTTTCGGTGGTGCCCCGGTGGCAGCCGGTAGCGACCAATAGCGTAATGTCGAGTTCGGGATTGCCCTCCCTAAGCTCCTTCAACATCAGCGGAAGGATGTCCCGGCTCGGCACGGGACGGGTGTGGTCGGAGATGATCAGTGTGCAGGTCTTCTTGCCCTTGGCCAGCTCGCAAAGCCTTTCGGAACCGATGGGCGCATCCATCGCCCTGCGCACCAGCTCGATGCCGCTCTCCTGCGCCTTCATCTCGTTTAAGCGGGATGTGACGATGCGGTCCTGTTCGATCTCATACTCGATGAACTGTTTGCCGCTGGGTATATGTACCTTCATGTTACTCTCCCTCCACCGGTGTAAAATTGAGTGTGGCAAAATAGTCGGCAGGCGTTTCCTTTCTGCGGATCAGACGGAAACCGCCGTCCTCCTTCCACAGGACTTCGGCGCATTTCAATCTGCCGTTGTAGTTGTAGCCCATTGCATAGCCGTGTGCGCCCGCATCATGGATGACGATGTAGTCGCCCATGTCGATCTTCGGAAGCCTGCGGTCGATTGCAAACTTGTCATTGTTCTCGCACAGGCTACCCACCACGTCATACACATGGTCACAGGGCGCATCTTCCTTGCCGCAGACCGTGATATAGTGATACGCCCCGTACATCGCCGGACGCATCAGGTTGGCAGCGCAGGCATCCACGCCGATATATTCCTTGTAGATATGCTTTTCGTGGATCGCCTTTGTCACGAGCCAGCCATTGTTGCCGGTCACATACCTGCCCAGCTCCGTGGCGATGCGGATATCACTCTTTCCGAAGCTCTCTGTATACGCTTTTCTTACACCTTCACCGATGACGGAGATATCCGGCGGAATCTCCTCCGGTCTGTATGCAATACCAATGCCGCCGGAAAGATTGATAAGGAAGAACTCGGCACCGGTCTCCTCATGCAGCTCGTTGGCCGTCCGGAACAACAGACTTGCCATTGCCGGATAATAGGCATTGTCCGTTACGTTGCTGGCAAGGAACGAATGCAGGGCGAATCTCTTTACGCCCTTCTGCATCAGAATGCGGATGCCCTCGGTGAGCTGCTGCCTCGTAAAGCCGTACTTTGCCTCGCCGGGACAGCCCATCGCTTTGTTTCCGGCTGCAAAATTGCCGCCGGGATTAAAGCGCAGACTGATCTGCTCAGGAATGCCGCCGTGCGCCTCCAGAAACGGGATATGCGTAATATCGTCCAGATTTATGATGGCGCCGAGCTTTCTGGCATATTCATATTCCTCTGCCGGAGTCTCGTTGGAGGAGAACATGATCTCTTCGCCCGAAAATCCGCACTGCTCTGCCAGCATCAGCTCCGTCAGTGAGGAGCAGTCCACGCCGCAGCCCATTGCCTTCATCAGCTTCAGCAGGGACGGATTCGGAGTCGCCTTGACGGCAAAATACTCCCTGTATCCCCTGTTCCACGAAAAGGCCTCCAGCAATGCCGAGACCTTTTCTCTGATACCCTTCTCACTGTATATATAAAACGGAGTGGGTATCTTTTCGTCGATTCTTTTTATCAGCTCCGCAGGAGGAGCGATCTTTGTGTTATTCATCCCAGTCATCCTCAGAGACCGCCTTTTCGACTGCCTCGCTCACAATGTCCCAGGTGTAGCCCCGTCTGCCGAGAGCGGCGGAAAGCTTCGCCTTTTTCTCCCGGATCGGCTGGCCCTCGTATTTCTTCTTGAGCTTCTCTGCCAGCTCGCAGGCCGATCGCAGCTGGCTTTCCTCGTCGATCTGCTCCAGTGCCTGGCGAGCCGTATCCTTGTCGATGCCCCGGCTCCGCAGCTTTCTCTCCAGCGCCATCACGCCGTTCTGTGCGTTTTTCCGCAGTTCCACATACCTTTCGGCATAGCGCTCGTCGTTGATGAGTCCGTTTTCGATCAGGCGGCTGCATACCGATTCCGCGACCTCTTTCATGAAGCCCTTTTTCGTCAGCCCCCGGATCAGCATGGTGCTTGTGATATCCCGTGCATCCAGCATGTACAGCGCCGCCTCATAGCAGGGCTTTGCCTGCTTGGCACAGAGGCTGTTGATATACGCTTCTTCATCCACATCGTCCCCCTCCCGCACCGGCAGCTCTTTGAAATACCGCTCGTGCAGGCGCAGGAAGGCCACATTATCAATGTAAATGGTCACGATTTTCCGATAATTCTCGATCCCGGTAACCAGTCCCATACCCGTTACCTGTTCTTCATCATGCTCTGCTTCAGCATCCACAGCCGCTCGCTCAGGTCCACCTTATAGCGGTGAGGGTTCATCAGTCTGCGGTACTGCTCCCAGAAGGTCGCCTTTTCCTTCCTGGCATACTCACAGATCTCCTTCAGCGTGGGCTTGTTGTAGACGCACTTGCCGTCCTTGAATACCGGCACCTGCATCTCCCGCAGCGTATAATCGGAAACCGTCATTTCCTTCCATGTGTTGTTGGGGTCAAACAGATACAGCGGCTTGCCCGCCTCGAATACGTCATCCTCCAGTGCGATCAGATCCGCCAGCGCCATGCCGTCCTTATCATAGACACGCAGCAGCTTCTTGATGCCGGGGTTCGTGACCTTGGCAGGGTTCTCGGTCAGCTTGATCTTGTTGACGGTGCTGCCGTCCACGATCTCCGCCGCCAGCTTGTAAACGCCGCCCAGCGCCGGGCAGTCGGAGGAAGTGATCAGCTTGGTGCCAACGCCCCATGTATCGATGCAGGCGCCCTGCAGCTTCAGATCCCGGATCAGGTACTCATCCAGATCGCCCGAGACGCAGATCTTGGCCTTGGGGAAACCGGCTTCATCCAGCATCCGCCGTGCCTCATGGCTCAGATATGCCAGATCGCCGCTGTCCAGACGGATGCCCACCGGCTCATGACCGGTAGCCCGCAGCTCCTTGAACACGGTAATGGCGTTGGGAATGCCGCTCTTCAGCACGTTATAAGTGTCTACCAGCAGCATGCAGGAGGTCGGGAAGAACTTGGCATATGCCCGGAAGGCGCTCAATTCGTCCGGGAAGCTCATAACCCAGCTGTGAGCATGAGTACCGGCGATAGGCACATCGAACATCTGACCGGTCAGCACGTTGCTGGTGGAGGTGCAGCCGCCGATCATCGCCGCTCTTGCGCCATAGATACCAGCATCGGGACCCTGCGCCCTGCGCAGACCGAACTCCATGACCACGTCGCCCTGTGCAGCTTCGGCTACACGGCTCGCCTTGGTGGCGATCAGCGTCTGATGGTTGATGATGTTGAGCAGCGCAGTCTCGATCAGCTGTGCCTCGAAGATCGGCGCATTGATGCGGACCAGCGGCTCATACGAGAATACGATGCTGCCCTCCGGCACTGCCTGCATGTCTCCGGTGAACCGGAAGTTTCTCAGTAGCTCAAAGAAGCCCTCGTCAAACAGGTTCAGGCTCTTGAGGTAGGCAATGTCGTCCTCACTGAAATGCAAATTTTCGATGTAATCGATCAGCTGCTCCAGACCTGCCGCCACCGCATAACTGGTGACTTCGGAATTCTGACGGTAGAACATGTCGAAAACCGCCCGGTTATTCAGCATGTCATTCTTGTAATAGCCGTACATCATCGTAAGCTGGTACAGGTCGGTCATCATGGTAAGGTTTCTCATTTTACTGCCTCCTTGTTCTGACGAAAATGCCGCACAATAAAGTATACGAATGCTGCTGCCGCCAGTACGGCGCTCAACAGCTGGCTGATCCGAATGCTGCCCAACATCAGGCTGTCAGTGCGGATGCCCTCCACAATGCTGCGCTCAAAAGCGTACAGCATCGTATAGAATATGAAGACGTCGCCCCGGTGCCTGAATACCCTTTTCCTCTCCAGGATCAGGATCAGCACCACGATCAGCGCACACCATGCCGATTCATAGAAGAACGCCGCCAGATGCCATGTCCCTTCCGCCTCGATATAGACCGATACGGGGAAGAACTTCAGCGCTTCATTCACCGTCTCAACGCCGAAAGCCTCCTGATTCACGAAGTTCCCCCAGCGCCCGATGGCCTGCCCCAGCGCCAGCGACGGCGCATACAGATCCAGCAGCGAGATAAAGCTGATCTTCCGATGCCGACTGTACAGATATCCGGCGATCAGACCTGCGATAATGCCGCCGTAGATCGCCATACCGCCGTCCCGCAGATAAAAAACCTTCATCAGGTCGGAGGAATAATCGCTCCAACGGAACAGCACAAAGTACAGCCTTGCACCCACGATCGCCGCAGGCAGCACCGGAAACAGCACGTCCGAGGCGATCCCCTTCGGCAGCCCGTACCGCTTCTCCCGTACCGATGCCAGCAGCACGCCGCCAAGCACACCCAATGCGATCAAAATGCCGTACCAGTATACATCCACTTTTCCGAATAGCGTAAATGCGATGCGTGAGGGTAAACCCATGTTCATCCCCTCCTGTCTCTCTCTATTACGCTACATTATATAACCGGTTTCCCACCTTGTCAACCCGATTTTGATAAAGCTTTGATAACGTCAAAATTAACACGTGTCGGCTTGACACCCACGAGGTAACTGCTGTATAATATCTGTTGTTTTTAAGATATGTCTCCGTAGCTCAGCAGGATAGAACGTTCGCCTCCTAAGACTCTGTCAGGACAGACACCTTTTCTGAAAAGGTGTACGCTCAAACATTAACCATATGTAAATTTGCTAACCAACGGCGAAAGGGTCATTTGCAAATCTCCGAAAAAACGGTTCTTGCCTGCTAATCGGTTACGCAGAATTAACATACGGTTAGCAAGCAGCATGAAGCATGATCCGCGAATTACCTCGAAAACACCT
>JAZLHZ010000221.1:0-9514 GCA_045617085.1 Clostridia bacterium | reverse complement strand
TATGCGGCGGTAACCGGTGCGGATACAGAGACCATCGTGACATGTGAATTCAGCTTCGGCGATGAAACGACCTATGTAATCGATCTAAATGCTGCCATGATCCCTGCAAGTCAGTATGATTTCTGATACGGACTGTGAAGGCAAACGAAAGTTTATCGAATGCTCTCTAAGAGGTACTTACGATATGGCTCTGCTTGTTTGCATATTTCGCCGGTGTAATAATAAACAGGAATTTGCAGGTGAAAAGAATGGAAAATTGTGATTGGTGCAATCTATCTGAAGAAGACAAACAGTTTCAGATATACGAAAGTAAATCATGGTCTGTTTTTCTTTCGGATGAACAGGATTATATTGGACGGTGTATTTTAGTTTTAAAGCGTCATTGCAATTCAATGTCAGAACTAACAGATGATGAATGGGAAGAGCTTCGCAATCTGGTTTGTAAAGTGGAGGAATGTTTAAAGACTGTTTTAGGAGCGACTCTGTGCAATTGGAGTTGTTTGATGAATAATTTCTATAAAGAGGCAGCGCCTAACCCTCATCTTCATCTTCATGTAAGGCCAAGATACGATAAGCCCGTAATGCTTAATGGGAGCACTTATACTGATAGCGAGTTTGGACATCATTATGCATTGAAAAAGAGCGGGGTAATACCTGATAAAGATAAAGAAGAAGTGTTTATTCGACTAAAAAAATGGCTGAATCGCTAAATCACAGTTTGTGAGGCTTATATGTACACGATAAAAACATCAGATTTCAGTCTTGAATTCATGCCGGTTGCGGACTCCATCTGTATTGAAGTGCAATGTGATGGCTTTTCCGGGAGTACCTGTTTTGATGCAGAGGACTTTCTCATTGCGGATTTTGCGCTTCAACTAAAGGATATGTATGAAAAACTGGAGGGCACCGCCAAGATTCAGGATCTGTATGAAACAGACGGTTATGTAGAGTTTACCGCCCGGAAAATGGGTCATATTCTGATCAAAGGGATCCTCTTCAGTAATAGATACGGACCCGGGCACGCTCAGCAGCTGCAATTTGAATATGATGTTGACCAGACCTATCTTCAAAGGTTTGTTTCGGAATTGGCGGCTGACTATTCAAAATATGCGGAATAAAGTATCAGCTTGTCGAGACAAATGAAATAACCGCCGAGAAGTGTTTTCTTCGGCGGTTATTTTTCTGTCAGGATACTATCTTATACGGCTGATATGCAGCAGGCTGTGTGCTTATCAGAGGTATTTCTTCTTGCCGGAGGCAATGTCGTTTCTGAACTCCTCGTTGAGCTTGGGGTCGGCAGAGAGCATGGGCTCCACATCGAGACCCTTTTTCCGGTCGAAATAGTTCTTCGTGATCTTTACTACCAGTCCGCTCATGAAGATGAGGGCGATGAGGTTGGGCAGCGCCATGAGGCCATTGCAGGTGTCGTCGATGCTCCAGACCAGGTCGCTCTCGATGACGGCGGCAGCGGCGATCATCAGCAGGTAGATGACCTTGAATACCTGTGCGGCGATCTTCTTGCCTTTATTGCCCAGCCAGCCGAAGCAGAACTCGGTGGCCTTTTCGCCGTAATACGACCAGGCGACGATGGTGGTGGAGGCGAACAGCGGCAGGATGATGGAAAAGCAGACCGTACCGAAGCCGCCGAAGTTGGAGGAATAGACCGACATGGCGATGGCGGCATCGCTCTCGGCGCCGGTTAGGGATGCGACATCCACGGTGCAGAGCATTGTGAGAGCGGTGATGGTGCAGATGACGAAGGTGTCAAGGAACACCTCGAACACACCCCACAGACCCTGCTTGACGGGCTCACGGGTATCGGATGCGGAGTGGGCGATGACGGAGGAACCGAGACCGGCTTCATTGGAGAATACGCCGCGTGCCATGCCCTTCTTGATGATCTGAGAGAAGGCATAGCCCATGATGCCGCCGCCGGCTGCCTTGAAGTTGAAGGCATGGCCGAAGATCATGCCGAAGGCTGCGGGCAGGCGGTCGATGTGCATGACGATGGCGATGGCGGAGATCAGGATGAAGAGGACGGACATGAAGGGCACCAGCATCGAGGAGATCTTGCCGATACGCTTGATACCGCCGAGAATAACGAGGGCGGTCACGGCGGCAACGATGATGCCGATGACCAGCTTGACGACGGTCATGTTGGAGAAGGTGAACAGATTGGACAGGGCATCGGAAACGGTGCCGGAGATCTTGTTGGTCTGCACGCCGCCCATGCCGATGGCTGCGGTCATGCAGAAGATCGCTGCCAGATACCCCAGCCACTTCTGCTTGAGACCGAGGCTGATATAGTACATGGCACCGCCGGAGAAGCTGCCGTCTTCGTTCTTCTGGCGGTAATACAGGCCCAGCACGTTTTCTGCGTAATTCGTGACCATGCCGAAGAAGGCGCTGATCCACATCCACAGCACGGCACCGGGGCCGCCGGTCAGTATGGCGGCGACCACGCCGATGATGTTGCCCGTGCCGACGGTGCCGGAAATGGCGGCGGAGAAGGCCTCAAACTGGCTGATGGTTTTGCTGCCGGAGTCCTTTTCCTTCTTTTTGCCGATCTCCTTGACGGCGGGAACGATGGTGGTTTTGAGCGACTCACGGAAGTGGGTGATCTGCAGTGCGCCGGTGCGGATGGTCAGCAGCAGACCGGTGCCGAGGATCAGGATGATGACAGGCCATCCCCAGACGATGCCGTTCAGTACCGAGTCGAATTTGGTGAGACCGTTGATAAAACTGTTCCACATAGTGAAACACCTCCGAAAAAATACTAAAACAAAAAGGAGCCGATCACAAACGGATGGCTCCGGAAAATACGCTTGCATAGAAATACGGATAGAACTGCCGCACCTGTTCAATAGTATTTTCTCCGTCCTTTTGCCTGAGAGATTAGCCCGCATCGGCGGACCTTGCACCTTCGGCACCCAATAAATGGACTTCTCCGGAGCGCTATCCGTATACAGTCTCAATTCCGCAGGGGGAATTACCTGAGAGTTTTACTCCTTCGGCGGCATTTCTGCCTTTTCCTGTATACTTCACATAGCCGTTTTTGTTTTGTGAACAGATTGTAGCACACACAAGTGTGTTTTTCAATAGAACGGGATGATATTTAACACAAAATACGCTTTAGCCCAGTACTTTGATGAACTCCTCGGCACGGCGCCTGATCGCATCCCAGTCTCCGCTTTCCACGGCGGCCTTGGGGAGGATGGGGCTGCCCACGCCGAAGCCGCAGATGCCTGCCTTGAGGAAGTCGGGGATGTTTTCGGGCGTGATGCTGCCGACGGCCAGCATCGGGATGTGCTTGAGAGGAGCCTTGACGGCCTTGGCGTAGCCTGCGCCCAGCTCGCCGGCGGGGAACAGCTTTACGAGGTCGGCACCCGCATTCCAGGCGTTGACGATCTCGGTGGGAGTCATGGCACCGGGCATGGAGACGGCGCCGAGTCTGCCGGTCTCTTCAATAACGGACACGTCCACATTGGGAGAGATGATGAAGGCGGCGCCCGCATCCACGGCGGCCTTGGCTTCCTCGGCGGTCAGTACGGTGCCGGCGCCGATGTACATGGTATCGCCGAAGTGGTCGGCGAGGGTCTTGATCATGCGGCAGTTGAACTCGATGCAGTCGCTGCGCTTGTGGTCAAAGGTGCATTCGATGGCACGCACGCCGCCGTCATACAGCGCCTGTGCGACGGGCAGCAGCTTTTCCTCATCCAGACCTCTGAGGATGGCAACGAGCTTGCGCTCAAGGATCATGTCGATGACAGCTTTTTTGTTGATCATGGAAACCTCCGGATTATTTGATCTTGTTCAGGGCTTCGACATTGCCTTCGGTGATGGCTTCTGCGATGCCTGCCTTGAAGCGGGAGGTCTTTGCCTCATAGCCGCCCTCTTCGTATGCGGAGCGGATGGGGTAATAGCTCTCATAGCCGTTGCAGCAGCAGCAGTAGAAGGTCATGGTGAAGGGGGAACGGGCCTTGGTGTTCCGGCCGATGTCGGTAAAGGGCTCGCCGGGTGCGCCGGTCATGCCGATGTCGCCGAAGCGGATGGCAGTGATGGGCAGCTTGCGGGTGGGAGCACTGTCCTTCAGGGCGAGGATGCGCTTTGCGCAGGAGGTGGCGATCGGGATGCCCATGGGCTGCTTCTTGTATTCGTCCATGTTGCCCTCGGCGAAGTCCTTCAGCACCTTCTCTGCCCACGGGATCTCTTCGGGCTTGGGAATATTCAGCGGGACTTCGATGTCGATGGTGGTGAAGTCGACCTTCTCGCAATCCATGGGAGCACACTTGTCGCATACGCTCAGCACAGCGCCGGCGATAGTATGGCCCATGTGGATGGCCTGGGGCATGCCCTGGTTCTTGTCCCACTCGGGGCAGTTGACGTCGACATGGTTGGTGTCGCCCTGGGCGCCGTTGAAGTAGACGCAGTGGACATCGCCCAGTGCGGCTTCCACGGTGTTGCGTGCGACGGCGGGGAAGTCGGCGGAGAGGCCGGTGCCGCTGACGACGTCGGGATGGACCTGGAAGTTGACCATGATGATATCCTTGCCGCCTTCACGGACGACACGGATGACCTGTACGCTCTCATCGGGCTCGCCGATGGGATGGTCGATGTTGGGGTTGTGTCTGCCGGGATTGGTGGCGGTGGAGCCGTCCTTCATCTTGTAGCGGCGCACGAAGGAGATGTGCTTGGCTTCGCTTCTTGCATAGCTCAGCTTGGCGGGCTTGCAATCCTGCATGGCGATCACGACGGCGTCTGCGATCCGCTTGGTCAGGGTCTGGTTGTATTCTTCATCGTCCGGGAAAGTGACGTTGCTGATGGCAGGACCGGTATGGATATGGGTGCAGGCAAGGATAATGGCGTTGAAGTCCAGTCCGGTGCGTGCGGCAATGGCTTCACGCATGGGGATGCTGCGCTTCAGCGGCAGACCGATCTGATCCAGAGAAATGGCGGCAACGGTCTTCTCTCCGTCGGTGAATACGACGGCGTTCACATAGAGAGGATCCCTGACGGTATCGGCAAGGCGTACCTGCGGATAGCCTGCGAGGTAGATCCCCAGCGGCGGGGTGACGTCCAAACGTGCAAAACCGGCTTTCAACATGGCTTTGTTCCTCCTGATATGTTTTTTTGCAGGTGTTGATTTCAACCTTGGCTCTATTATAATGCCAAATGGGAAAAACTGCAAGACCCAAAACCGCTTTTTTGACAAATTTCGGGTCTTGTATATGGATGTAAAGTATGATATAATGCGGACAGAGAGAAAAAAAGGAGGCGATCACATGTTACCTCAGGAAAGACAGTTTCATATCCGCTGTGTCGAAGGGGATGTGGGCAGGTATGTGATCCTGCCGGGCGACCCGGGAAGAGTGCCGAAGATCGCAGCATACTTTGACGATGCGAAGCAGGTGCAGTACAACCGGGAGTTCAACGTATATACCGGCTATCTGCTGGGCGAAAAGGTCAGTGTCTGCTCTACCGGAATCGGCGGCCCGTCGGCCTCCATCGCCATGGAGGAACTGCATGCCATCGGCGCAGATACCTTCATCCGTACAGGCACCTGCGGCGGCATAGACCTTGATGTCAAGGCAGGCGACATCGTGGTGGCGACCGGAGCTGTCCGGTATGACCATACGTCGCTGGAATATGCGCCGATCGAGTTCCCGGCAGTGGCGGACCTCGATGTGACGCTGGCACTGCGGGAAGCCGCAAAGGAGATGGGCGAGTGTGTGCATACCGGCATTGTCCAGAGCAAGGACTCCTTCTACGGCCAGCACAGCCCGGAGCGTATGCCGGTGTCGTACGAGCTCCTGAACAAATGGGAAGCATGGAAACGGCTGGGGGTCAAGGCGTCCGAGATGGAATGCGCCGCCCTGTTTACCGTGGCTGCTGCTCTGAAATGCCGCTGCGGCGCATGCTTCCATGCCGTGTGGAACCAGGAACGTCAGAAGGCGGGACTGGATCAATTACAGACGGAAGACACCTCCAACTCGGTCAAATGCTCGGTATTGGCACTGAAAAAGCTGATCGAGGCCGACAGAAGAGGCTGAAAACTGAATAAACGTGCTCTCCTTTGGACAATCCTTCACTTGCAAATCGATTTCCGTTTTGATATAATACAATCGGAAAGTTATGAATTGCACGGGATTGTCGGAAGGGGAGCATTTTTCATTGGATGCCGAAAAGCAAAGATACCGGCGGTCGGAAGGATCGCTGCTGATACGGTTGGCGCTGCTGACCATGCTGGTGGTGTTTGTCAGCGTGATCATCGTCAGCTCGTTTTTGATAGTGAATCTGCGGGACGAGATAAGCGCAGATACCGACTATTACTATTCCAGCCGGTTTACTTATAATACCTCCATCGTGGATCAACAGCTCTTCTCGCCGGTCATCGGCCTGTATGAGGAGCTGAAGATATTCAAGGGCTGGAGGGAGAACATGGTGCTTTTGTCTCAGCCCATGGTGTCGCAGGTGCCCATTGTCGACATGCAGAAGCTGCTGAAGCAGCGGGTCACCATGTACAACAACATTGCGGATATTGCCGTCAGCAGTCCCATGAACGACTATATCATCTCGGCGGTGTCGGGCGTGTACTTTATGGACGACCATGCGGTGATGTATCCCTTCGATTCGGCCTGGGTCAATGCGGCGAAGGAGCTGCAGCTGACCTCGCCCGTCATGTGGATGACGAGGCGCAGCTATCCCAGCGGCATCGGCGTGAACGGCGATGTGTTCTCGTATGTGGCAGTGGTGTCGTATAAGAGTCTCGGCGGCGGGCTGATGTATGTGTGCATCTCGATGCCCTGTTCCGCTTTTGAGAGCCTGATCGAGACCGACCTGCAGGGCAGCCTGTTCGTGGTCGACGGCGACGGAAAATGCGTACTGGGGCAGGCCGACGGCGAGTTCACCTTTGAAGGCGAAGGCCGGTTTGAGATGGGCGATACCGTATACTATGCGGCGGATTCCGGCGTGGCCCCGTGGCGGTATGTGATGGCTGTGCCCAAGTCTCTGTATAACCGAAAGATAGACCTTCTGACCGGCAGAACGCTGGCGGTGTCGCTGGTGGTGTTGGCGGTGATGGCTATTGTGTGCTGGACGATGCTGAAACGCCTCACTTCGCCCTTCAATGCCATGCTGGAGCGGGCGAGGAGCCTGCATGTGCGGGAGTATGACCGCCGCCACGGCGAATTGCAGTTCGTGGCGGATTCCTTCGGCACATATATCAGCCGGGCGGAGCTGGTGCAGCATCAGTTAGACGCCAGCCGCAGCACGCTGAGAAAGAGCTTCCTGATGAGCTGCCTCTGCGGCAAGCGGATGGAGGAAAAGGAGCTGCGCTCGTATTTCCGCTTCCTTGACGTGAAGATGGAGCTTCCGTATTACCGGGTGCTGGTACTCAACAACAACCTGTCAGATTTCCGGGAGTATGACGAGGAGCGTATCGAGAAGATCGCCTCGGGCAACGAAAACGAAGGTCTGCGCCTGTACAGCGCCGGGTCGTACAGCGGCAGGATGTACTTTATCGTCAATTCCGACATGGAGGGCGACGGTATCGGCAGTCTGCTGGAGGAACAGCTCAACAATTCCATCTTCGGCTATGACATCTCGGTGATCGAGGGTGAAAGCAGCATGAGCTTTTCGTCGCTGACGACTTCGGTGGTGAAGCCGGAAAGGGAGCCGGTCAAGGAGGACGGACCGGTGCTGACACAGTGCACGCATCTGGCGGAGCAATACATAAATGAGAACTATCAGCGGGATATCTCCGTACAGGAGATCGCCGATGCAGCCGGAGTGAGCCGCTCGCATCTGAGCCGGGTGTTCAAGGAAGAGCGGGGCATGACGCTGCTGGAATACATCCTCGGCGTGCGGCTGACGGCGGCGATGAAGCTGCTGGACGAGACCGACATGAACGTGAGCGGCATCGCCGCACTGGTGGGCTTCAACAACACCAACTACTTCTACCGGTGCTTCAAGGCGCATTACGGCGTGACTCCCAACGAGTACCGCAGTGCAAAAAAGACCGAGTGAACAAAAATACCCTGAAAAAAGCACAATTATGCACATGAAACGGCAGGAGAAAACAAATATTCACTGCCGTTCTTTATATCTTCAATTGATTTTTTCGATAGCTTCGGGTATGATAAAGCTGAAGGAGGCGGTCATCTATGGTACAGGCCCCGAATACGCTCGTCAATAAGAAAAAGAAGAGCTCCTGGAAAGGCTACATCACGCACTGGCAGCTGGTGCTGATGTTCCTTCCGGTCATCTTTGCGCTGGTGATGTTCCACTACATTCCCATGTACGGCATCATTATCGCTTTCAAGAACTTCAAGCTGTCTAAGGGCATACTGGGCAGCGAGTGGGTCGGCCTGCTCCAGTTCCAGAAGATGCTCAAGATGCCTTCCTTTAAGGAAGTATTCGGCAACAGCATCAAGATCAGCGTCCTGAAGACACTGTTCGGCTTCCCGGCTCCGATCCTGCTGTCGCTGCTCATCAACGAGATCAACAACATGCCCTTCAAGAAGACCGTGCAGACCATTTCGTATCTGCCCCACTTCCTGAGCTGGGTCGTGCTGGGCGGCTTGTTCAAGAATTTCCTGAGCCCGTCCACCGGCTTTGTCAACGATATCATCAAGGCATTCGGCGGTGAGCCGATCTTCTTCGTTGCCGATCCGAAATACTTCGTCGGCGTGCTGATCGTTACCGATATCTGGAAGGGCGTGGGCTGGGGCACCATCATCTATCTGGCCTGTATCGCCGGTATCAGTCCGGAGTTGTACGAGGCGGCCAAGGTGGACGGCGCCAACCGCCTGCAGCGGATGCTCCATATCACACTGCCGGGTCTGATCCCCGTCATCTCCATCCAGTTCATACTGCACAGCGGCAGCCTTGTCAATGCGGGCTTTGACCAGATATTCAACCTGTACAACGAGAACGTGTACCGGGTAGCGGATATCATCGATACCTACGTCTACCGCAAGGGTCTGATCGACCAGCAGTACAGCTTCTCGGCGGCGGTAGGTCTGTTCAAGAATGTCATCTCGTTCGCACTGGTGCTCATGACCAACGTGATCGTGAAGAAGCTCAACAGCGGGGAAGGAGGCATCTGGTAATGGCAAAGAAGAAAACGGTCATCAACGAGGGCATCGGCAGCAATGTTTTCGACGTGTGCAACACCCTGTTCATGATCCTTTTGAGCCTCGTGATCCTGCTTCCGTTCTGGTTCCTGCTGATGCAGTCTCTGGATTCCTATAACCGGGTCGGCGGCGGAATCTATCTTTACCCCAGGCAGTTCACGCTGAAGTTCTACGGAAAGGTGCTCAGAAGCCGCTATATCTGGACAGGCTACCGCAACACCATCATGCGTGTCGTGCTGGCGACCATATTGGAGCTGTTCTGCGATTCCATGGGCGCCTATGCCCTGTTCAAGAAGTATTTCCCGCACCGCACGTTCTGGACCTTCTGCATGCTGTTTACGATGTTCTTCGGCGGCGGTCTGATCCCGACTTTCCTGTGG
>JAZLHZ010000220.1:0-3939 GCA_045617085.1 Clostridia bacterium | reverse complement strand
ATAAGGAGTTCATTATTTTCTCTGCGGTTTGCTGCGTTAAAAGACTGTAATATGAATGCAATTCCCTTTCGTTTGTGCTATAATGTATGCGACTTTATATATACGGAGGACTGTCATGAACCTTACCGGACCGAAAAAAACAAAAACCATCACCCGCATCGGCGTACTGGCAGCCGTGGCCTCGGTGCTTTACTTTATTCCCGGCATCCCCATCGTCCCGCCGATCTATAAGCTGGACTTCTCGTCTCTGCCGGTGATCCTCGGCGGTTTCTCGCTGGGCATCGTGCCGTCGCTGATCATCCTCGCCACCAAGGACGTCATTGGCCTGTTCCATTCCTCTTCGCTGGGCGTGGGTGAGCTGGCCGATTTCGTGACCTCCGCCTGCATGGTCATTGCCGCAGTGTCCGTCTATAAGCGCAACCGCACGCTGAAGGGTGCGCTGGTCGCTCTGGCCGCAGGCACCGTCTCCATGGTCATATCCGGCGCTCTCGTCAACTGGCTGGTAATGATCCCCTTCTATGTCAGCGTCATGCACCTGCCGATGGAGTCCATCATCGGCATGGTGGGCAAGCTCATTCCCTTTGTGGATACGCTGCCCAAGCTCATCCTCTTTGCCACAGTCCCCTTCAACCTGCTGAAGGGCGTGGTGCTGTCGGTGCTGTGCTTCCTGCTGTACAAGCGCATCTCCGCCTTCCTCAAAGTATAAGAGAACAAGGAGGCGGCAGCCATGCAATTGCTATCAACATCCGCCGAGGATACCTTTTCCATCGGCAAGGCGCTGGGCGCAACGCTCCGTGCCGGAGACACGATACTGCTGGAGGGCGACCTGGGCACCGGTAAATCCGTGATCGCCAGAGGCATCGCCTCGGGTCTGGGGATCGACCGCCCCATGCCCAGTCCCACCTTCACGCTGATGCAGCCCTATACCGGCACACTGCCGCTGTACCATTTCGACCTGTACCGGCTCGCCGATCCCGATGAATTCTACGAGGCAGGACTGGACGAGTATATCGGCGCCGACGGCGTCGCCGTCATCGAATGGGCGGAAATGGCAGAGCTGGATCCGGAAAAATGCATCCGGATCGCTCTTTCCCGCAGAGAAAACCTCGATGAGAGAAATATCGAGCTCGCCTTCGTCGGTCTCGACGGAGCCGAAGCCGAAAAAGCACTGAATAACTGGAGAAACTGATATGCGCATATTGTCGATCGATACTTCCGGCCCGTTTGCGGGTGCGGCACTGATGGAGGACGGCGTCGTCACCCATGAGATCGCCGCCTGCCACGGGCTGACCCATTCCGTCACGTCCATGCCCATGACCGAGGATGTGCTTTCCGCCGCAGGACTGATGCCCTCGGACATCGACCTGTTCGCCGCCGTCACGGGTCCCGGCTCCTTTACCGGCGTGCGGATCGGCGTCTGTGCCGTCAAGGGACTTGCCCATGCCTGCAATAAAAAGGTTGTCGCCGTCGATTCTCTCGAAGCGCTGGCAATGAACGGGCTGTATTTTGACGGGCTCGTCTGCCCGATACTGGATGCAAGGCGCTCTCAGGTATACTGCGCCGCCTTTGACTGCTCCTCCGGCATGCCGGTGAGAGTGTTGGAGGACGATGCGCTGCCGCTGACGGAGTTCCTCGCAAAGCTGCCGGAGGACAAAAAGATCCTGTTCACCGGCGACGGTCTGAAGGTGCACTTCCCGAAGGCAAAGGAAATCCTCGGAGACAGAGCCGTCTGCGCCGCAGCGTCCAACGGCTATATCCGTCCCGCCGCAGTCTGCGTGCTGGCGGAGAAATATGCAGACACGTCTGTGGAGCCCTACGAGCTGAAGCCCTGCTATCTGCGGGCGCCTCAGGCGGAAAGAGAAAGAAACCGCAGGCTTTCGGAGGAAAAGTGATATGCAGGAATTCGTACTGATGCGCACCGAAGCGGATGTGGACGATGTCATCACCGTCGAAAACGCCTGCTTCCGCCATCCCTGGTCGAAGGAATCCATGATGAAGGAGCTGGACAATCCCGCCGCCCGGTTCCTGATACTGAAGGAGGACGGCCGGATCATTGCATATGCCGGCGTGTGGTTCATCCTTGACGAGGGGCATATCGCCAATATCGCCGTGATGCCCGAATACCGGAGCAAGGGCAACGGACGGCGTATCGTCGAGGCGCTGATCCGGCTGGCGGCGGACAGCGACATGTCGTTTCTGACGCTGGAATGCCGCCGCAGCAACACAGTTGCCCAGAACCTGTATCACTCGCTGGGCTTCAAGGACGTGGGCTTCCGCAAGCGGTACTATGAAAACACCGAGGACGCCCTCATCATGTATCTTCAGCCGCTCCCCGAGGGCAATCCCGACAACGATCCGTTTCTGATTACCGAGTAACTCCATAAGGAGGGCACCGACATGAAGCGAATAAAGCGAATCGATTTCCACTCTATAAAGGCTTCACTCAGCGATATCTACAATCTGAAAGACCCGAATGCCAAGGGCCGTCTGATCAGCTTGGGTGACGGTCTGATGTCCGCCATTTTCAATGTCTTCATCACCGGCATCTTCTACACAGGTTTCCTGACGATGTACGACATCTCCATCACCGGTGTCGGCATCATCACGTTTATCCCCTATATCGCCAGCTGTTTCTCGGTGTTTTCCTCCATCATACTGGAGCGGATAAAAAAGCGGAAAAAGATCCTGATCTGGTCAAAGATCTATTTCTACTTCATGTATATCATCGCCACGACGGTCATGCCGGTCATCGTCACCGACCCGGATGCACGACTCGTGTGGTTCATCGTCATCCTGTTCCTGGCGTATTCGGTCTATGCGCTGTTCAGCCCCGGATTTACGCCCTGGTTCTACTTCTTCTATCCCGCAGACAATGAGCGGCGCACCCGCTACATCACGCTCAACCAGACCTTCTCTTCGGTCATGTCCAGCGTCGTGCTGCTGGTCAGCGGCCTCATCACCGATGCGGTGTCTGGTTCCGCCTTCCATGACCAGCTGATCATCGGACTGCGCTATTTCGCCTTTGTGCTGGTGCTCATCGACGTATGGATGCAGGCGCAGGCGGTGGAATATGACTATCCGCCCAGCGAATCGGTCAACCTCAAGCAGGTGTTCGTCGAGCCGTTCAAGTATAAAAAGTTCCTCATGTGCATGCTGCTGATGTTCTACTGGAACTTCGTCTCGACGGTCAACGTCGGTCTGTGGTCGTACCATCTGCTCAACCACATGAACTTCTCCTACACGCTGATCAACGCCATGTCGGTCATGTATACCATTATCCTGATCGCCACAGGCGGCACCTGGCGAAAGCTCTTGAGAAGATTCTCCTGGGTCAAGACCTTCGGCATTGCCGTGCTGTTCTTCGTCCCTACGGAGCTGCTCTTCTTTGTCATGACCGTCAAGACCTCCTGGCTGTATGTGCCGGTCTCGACCTGGCAGAACATCATGCAGGTGGGCCTCAACCTGGCCTATTCCAATATCCTGTACATGAATCTGCCGGAAAAGAACTCCACCTCCCATATCGCTTTCTACAGCATCGGCTGCAACCTGTTCGCCTTCCTCGGCCTCATCTTCGGCACGTGGATCAGCGGCTTCTCCGGCGACAACACATTTTCCTTCCTCGGTATGGACATTTACTCCGTCCAGTATACCACGCTGATCCGGGCCGTCATGCTGCTCGCCGTCGGTCTGGTATGCGTGAAAAAGTGGCGTATATTCAGCCGGGACGAGGATATCCGGGAAATCGAACAGCTCGATGCGGAAACGAAGCATCTGAAGGCAATGAAACTGCCGAAACAGTACCGATTCAGACTGCCGTTCAAGCATTCATGATACCATTCGGCGGGAGCTTGCTCCCGCCGTTTTTTGGCTCTTCACGGGAAGTTGGGGGATATAACAAAAACGAGGTAGCAAAAAGAGCATAAAAGACTTTTAATGTAA
>JAZLHZ010000219.1:0-5170 GCA_045617085.1 Clostridia bacterium | reverse complement strand
CAGGGTACGCATGATCTCTGCGCCGGAATAGTCGGCTGCGGCATGCATGCGCTTGCGGCTGGTTCCGCCGCCGTGGGTGGTGATCATGGTGCCGTCCTCGGCCTTGTCGAACTCAACACCCAGACCGTTCAGCCACTTGATGGCAACGGGGCCGTCCATAACGAGCTTGCGGACCAGTTCGGGCTTATTGCAGTAATGACCGCCGCCCATGACGTCCAGATAGTGCTGAGCGGGAGAGTCGTTCTCCTTGTCGGCTGCCTGAATGCCGCCTTCTGCCATCATGGTGTTGGCGTCGCCGATGCGCAGCTTGGTAACGATCATGGTCTTTGCGCCTGCCTCATTGGCTTCGATGGCTGCAGAAGAGCCTGCGCCGCCGCCGCCGATGACCAGTACGTCTACGTCATAATCGGGATTGTCCAGAGCGATCTCCTTGCCGGTCACACGGCTGTGTGCCTGAAGCATTTCGATCAGCTCTACGGGAGCCTTTTCACCCTTATTGGGGCCGACCTGAAGGATGCCGAAGCCGTCATCCTTATAATCCGGATGGTAGGCAGCCAGCAGTGCATCCTTTTCCTCTGCGGTCATGCGGCGGGGCTCAAGAGCGATGTTCTTCTCTCTTTCAGCCTCTACCTTCTTCATGGAGGAGAGCATTTCTTCAGTGAAAATCATAAATCTGCCCCCTTACTTCTCAA
This sequence comes from Clostridia bacterium, assembly GCA_045617085.1. Lineage (GTDB taxonomy): Bacteria > Bacillota > Clostridia > Christensenellales > Aristaeellaceae > Firm-10. The sequence continues at coordinate 4,478 of JAZLHZ010000219.1, read as the reverse complement.
TATCTCTGTGGTTGTAAAGCTCCTTGAGCTCCTCAATGGGCTTGTCCATGATGGCCTGCATGGCGTCTGCACAAAGGCCGTCCTGGATCTCCTTGACCCGCTTGGCGAGGTGCTCGGATTCGGGAGCGATGTACTTGCCGTTGAGACGGCGGGCCAGCATGGCCACCTGGGGATGGCTGATACCGGCGGGGCATCTGGAAGAGCAGATGCCGCACATGACGCAGTCAAAGCTCAGCTCTGCGCACTTTTTGAAGTCGCCTCTCTGGGCATAAGCGATGTACTGCATGACGTCCAGACCCTGAGAGCAGGACTTGGTGCAGGCATTGCAGCCGACACAGGCGTAGATCTCGGGATACAGCTGCATCATGATGCGCTGGTCTGCCTTTACCTTCTCGATGTCAAAGGGCTCTTTGATCAGCGGGAAGAAGGGCAGCGTTGCCACGTACATATTGTCCTCTACCTTCGTAGAGCAGGCGAGGCAGGCCTTGAGCTCTCTGTCGCCCTTGATGCGGTACACGGTGGCGCATGCGCCGCAGAAGCCGTTGCGGCAGCCTACGCCGCGAACCAGCTGATAGCCGGCATACTCCATAGCTTCCATGATGGTAAGCTCGGAGGGCACTTCATATTTCTTGCCGAAAAGGAACACATTGACCATTTCTGCCATGTCCGTTTCCTCCAAAAGTCAATACTGCTGATTAATACTCGCCGGTGAGTCCGTCCAACTGATCGAAACGGAACACAGGGCCGTCCTTGCATACGTACTTGTCGCCGATGTTGCAGCGACCGCACTTGCCGATACCGCACTTCATGCGCAGCTCCATGGTGGTGAAGACCTGCTCCTTGGAGAAGCCCAGTCCCATCAGTGCCTGAAGCGTGAACTTGATCATGATGGGTGGTCCGCAGACCAGCACGTTCTTGTCCGGGTCAAAGCCCAGCTCGGTGACGTAGTTGGGAACGAAGCCCACATGTCCGTCCCAGCCGTCCTGAGGACGGTCGATGGTAAGGTGGACATTGATATCCTTCTTCATCCAGCTGTTCTGGATCTCATCCAGATCCAGCAGATCATCTGCAGAACGGGAGCCGTACAGCACGTCAACGGTGCCGAAATCGGCACGGTTGTCCAGAACATAGTTGATGACGGAGTGCAGGGGTGCAAGGCCGACGCCGCCGGCGATGAACAAAAGGTTCTTGCCCTTCAGCTCGGTGGTAACGGGGAAGCCGTTGCCGTAGGGGCCTCTGACGGTAACCATCTGGCCGACCTCCATGGAGTGGAGCCACTCGGTGACGCAGCCGCACTTCTTGATGGAGAACTCATGATGATCGGTCACCGTGGGAGAAGAGGTAATGGAGAACATTGCCTCGCCCACACCGGGGATGGACAGCATCGCGCACTGGCCGGGCAGAAGATGCTCGATCACTCTGCCGCCGCCTACTGCCTCAACGGTGAAGGTCTTGATATCGGGCGTGTCACGGCGAATGGCGGTGACGATACCCAGCTTCGGGATCTGAGCCTCATTAATCATCCTTCTTCACCCCCAGCTCCTTGATGACCTTGACGATATTCATATGGATGGGGCATTTTCTCAGGCATCTGCCGCAGCCGACGCAGGAGAACATGCCGTCATTGTTCATGGGATAGTAGACCAGCTTGTGCATGAAGCGCTGACGGAACCGCTCCAGCTGCGTGGGACGGTTGGTGGCGGCAGCCATCATGGTGAAGTCGGAATACATGCAACTGTCCCAGCAGCGGTAGCGCTGGACGCCGTGGCCGGTATCGTAGTCCCGGATGTCGTAGCACTGGCAGGTGGGGCAGGTAAAGGTGCAGGTGCCGCAGCCGAGGCATGCCTGAGACAGCTTTGCCCACTTGGGGGAAGCAAAGATCTCATTCATGCGATCACCGGTGAAGCCTTCCAGAGACAGGTCTGCGAAGGGCTGAGCATCGACCTTTTCACGGATGGCGGTCTGCTCTGCCTTAACTTCCTCGTCACCGCACTCTTCAAACAGGTCCTTGACCTTTTCGGTGAGGGCAGCACCCTTGTCGGTGTTGCTCTGCCAGTAGAGGTACTCCCCTGCGAACCAGCAGGCCACATCACCCTTGGGATCGGCGGCGTCGATGCCGAACACCTTGCAGAAGCAGGTCTTGTCGGGGTTATTGCAGGCCAGAGACACGATGGTGCCGTTCTCCCTGCGGGCAGCATAATAGCTGTCTACGGGGTTTGCGAGGAACACTCTGTCCAGTACGTCAAAGCTTCTGACGTCGCAGGGACGCACGCCGAACAGCACGAACTGCTCCTTGGAGCGCTCCTGTTCGATGATTTCGATGTTCTTGCCTTCCATCTTGAAGGCGACCATGTTTTCGCTCTGGGGGAAGAACAGGTCCTTGGCGGAACGGTCTGTATTCAGAGTCTCGACGGCGACGTTTGCCTGCGCATCGTACTTTCTGAAATCGGTCTTTCCGTCCTTCTCCACAGGCAGGTAAAGGGAGCAGGTGCTGCTCAGCTTCTCATAAAGCAAATTGATATTGCTTTTCTTCAGTCTCAGCATTTATTCGCCACTCCTTTCATACACGACGGAAGGCTCGACGTCTTCCTTGGTATAGGTGTTGAGCGGATGGCGCTCGTTTTCGGTGGATGCGCCCGCCTGATAGTCGCCGTACAGCTCATCGATATCCTTGATGAACTTGCGGTTCAGCAGGTGCAGCGGGATGCCCTGAGGACATACTCTGGAGCACTCGCCGCAGTCGGTGCAGCGGCCGGCCACGTGGTAAGCACGAATAATGTGGAACAGCTTCTCCTCGAACTCGTTGGTGTTTGCCTTGGCGGCGATACCGCTGTTGGCGTTGTCGAACACGCACTTGTTGCAGGAGCATGCAGGGCACACATTGCGGCAGGCATTGCAGCGGATGCAGCGGGACAGCTCGTTCTGCCAGAAAGCGAAGCGCTCATCGGGCGTCATAGCTTCCAGCTTTGCCACGCCGGAGAAGCGGCTGCCGCCGATCTCCTTCTTGCACTCGTCATCATCGATGATCTCGTCATAGACGTAGAAGGTCTTGCCCTTGCAGTCCAGGCACTTGCCCAGCAGCAACTCGGTGCGCTCGGCATCCTTGCCCTTTTCCTCGACCTTCTTATAATCCAGCATGCCCTTGCAGCCGGCGCCGATGACGTAGATATTCTCACGGCTGATCCTGTGCTCATTGATGAGCTGGTTCATGCTGAGCGTATCGCAGGGCTTCAGGAACACGAGGGTCTTGCCTTCGAGCTTGCCGGCCTTGATGAGGTACTTGCTCAGGTTTGCGCCGCAGTAGTCGTCGTATACGAAGTTCTTCAGCTCCTCGGGGCTATTGAAGAATGCGGGGGTCAGGTCGTAGTCGAACTCGCCCTTTTCCCAGCCCAGCACACGCTTCACAGTGCCATCGGAGAGCAGCGTCTTTGCTCTTTCAAGCATCATTTCAGCGATTGTTTGCATCTTATATCCCCCAGCTTCTTGTTCTCACCGAGCTCGGTGACGGTCTTTACAAATTCATTCATTGTGGCGGCGAACTTGGGGCCTTCGGCGGCGGAGACCCATTCGACTCTCGTCCTGCCCTTGTCGATGCCCAGATAGTCCAGCATGCTGAACAGCAGGGTCATCCTGCGGCGGGCGTAGTAGTTGCCGCTGGTGTAATGGCAGTCTCCGGGATGGCAGCCGCACATGATCACGCCGTCGGCACCCTTCTCAAAGGCTCTCAGGATGAATATGGGATTGACTCTGCAGGAGCAGGGCACACGGATGATCTTGACATCCGCCGGATAGGCCAGGCGGCTGCTGCCTGCCAGGTCAGCACCGGCATAGCTGCACCAGTTGCAGCAGAATGCCACGATCTTGGGCTTCCACTCTTTGGTCTCGGCGGTTGCCACGGTCTTGTTTTCTTCTGTCATCGACATATTGCATCCACCTCCGCCATAATCTGCTTCATGCTGAAGCCGTTCAGATCCATTGCGCCGGAAGGACAGATGACGGTGCAGGCACCGCAGCCCTGACATACGGCGGGATTGACCTGTGCCACACGGCGGACTTCACGCACACCGGGGCCTCTGACTTCCTTATCCACATAGCTGATGGCGCCGTAAGGACATACCTTTTCGCACTGAGAGCAGCCGTTGCAGATCAGTTCGTTGGAATGTGCCACGCAGGGGTTGTTCACCAGTGCTTCCTTGTTCAGAAGGCCGATGACCTTGGATGCGCAGGCACTGGCCTGGGATACGGTCTCGGGAATGTCCTTGGGGCCCTGGCATACACCGGAGAGGAACACACCAGCCGTGGGGCTCTCGACGGGACGCAGCTTGGGATGGGCTTCAGTGAAGAAGTCGTTGGTATCCATGGAGGCGGTCAGCATGGTAGCCAGCTGACGGGCGCCGTCCTCGGGCTCAATGGCAGTAGCCAGAACCACGAGATCCGCATCGATCTTCACCTGCTCGCCGGCGATCAGATCCACGCCG
>JAZLHZ010000218.1:0-4322 GCA_045617085.1 Clostridia bacterium | reverse complement strand
CGAAATACTGGCGGTAGGTGGCGGATTTCTCCTTACCGGCTGCTTTCAGCTTTTCCATTTCCGCATACTCGAATTCGGCCTGCGCTCTCAGGTCTGCCAGCATTTTTTCAAAGGCTTCCAAACGGTCCATGAGAAACTCCTCTCCGGTTTGCATCTTGGTAAGAGGTCAAAGGTTTTCCGAATCGATCTTTTCATCCCGACAGAAGAATTCCCGATCATGTTCGCCGGTCTCCCGAAGAACACGGCAGGGATTGCCGACGGCAACCACATTGTCGGGTATATCCGTTGTCATGATGCTTCCTGCTCCGATGAAAATATCTTTATTGTACACAAGGGTATGCGCCGTCCCAGACGATGCGGCGGTAGTTTTCCCGGTCGGTGTCTCCTTCGGTGGAGAAGCAGAGGATACGGGAGTTTTCGTCCAGATTCAGCTGCTGCCTGAGTGTTTCAAGAGCTTTGTTTTCCAGCACCTCTGCCGCAAAACCGAGCGTGGAGGCGCCGCTTTCGCCGGAAATGATCCTCGAGTCGTCGCCGAGGGGATTGCCGAGGATACGCATGCCCTTGGCGGCGACATAGTCCGGCATCGAGACGAAGTTGTCCGCATGATCCTTCAGCACGTCCCATGCAATGGTGCAGGGCTCGCCGCAGCACAGGCCGGCCATGATGGAGTGCATGTTCTCGGAGACGATATGCAGCTTTCCGTCGTTGGCAGCGGCGGTGCGATAAATGCAGTCGGCGCCGTTGGGCTCGATGATGGTGATGGTCGGCCGCTTTTCGGGACCGCAGAGCTCGGCAAAATATCCGGCGATGCAGGCGGCCATGGAGCCCACGCCTGCCTGAAGGAAGATGTGGGTCGGCAGCTTGCCCTGCAGCTGGTTCACGGCTTCGTACGCCATCGTGGTGTAGCCCTCCATGATGAGACCGGGGATATCCTCATAGCCCGGCCACGAGGTGTCCTGCACCAGCACGTAGCCGTTCTTTTCGGCAGCGGCTTTTGCCAGCCGAACACAGTCGTCGTAGATATAGTCGGTGATGGAGGCGTCGCTGCCCAGTGCCCGGATATTGGCGAGCCGCTCGGGTGCAGTGCCCTTGGGCATATAGACGATGCTCTTCTGACCGAGACGATTTGCCGTCCATGCTACGCCCCGCCCGTGATTGCCGTCGGTGGCGGTGATGAAGGTGATGTCGCCCAACTTCTTTTTGATTTCGGCACTCGTCATGCGTTCAAAGGGCAGGTCACGGATGTCCATGCTGAGGACCTTGGCGATATAGCTGCCGATGGCAAAGCTGCCGCCCAGTACTTTGAATGCGTTCAGCGAGAAACGCTTGCTCTCATCCTTGACATGGATGCTGCGTACTCCCAGACGTGCGGCGAGGTTTTTCAGATCGCAGAGCGGTGTCGGGGCATAGCCGGGAAAGCTTTTGTGGAAGGCATTGACGGTCAGCGCTTTTTCGGGGCCGAACCGCTTTACCGAATACAGTCCCTCGGTCCTTCTCTCCAGATGAGCGAGCTTGAAACTGTCCTGCATAACGCCCTCCGTCAGTCCTGTTTGACTGCCACAGCTTCGATCTCCACCAGTGCGCCCTTCGGCAGATTGACTACCTCAAAAGCGGCTCTGGCAGGGAAGGGCTCGGTGAAGAAAGAGGCGTAGACCTCGTTCATGGCGGCAAAGTCCTTGATATCCTTCAAAAGGACGGTGGTCTTTACCACATCGCCGTAGCCGAAACCGGCTTCCTTCAGGATATAGCCGATGTTGGTGAGCGCCTGCTTCGTCTGGGCTTTGATCTCATCGCCGACAAATGCACCGGTTTCCCGGTCGATCGGGATCTGGCCGGAGATGTACAGGGTGTTGCCCGCAAGGATCGCCTGAGAATAGGGACCGATGGCAGCGGGGGCTTTGGGAGAATTGATCGCTTTATTCATGTACAGAACCTCCTGTTGATAGATACTGTTTGTATTATACATCATCCGGCGGCTTTTTGCAAGATACACGGCGGTATTGACAATTATTGTTGAGTTGTCTATAATATAGAAAAATGCCGAAAGATCGGAGGCTTGACCATGGAATTTCTGGAGAGGTTCGATAACCCGCCGAAGGAGTATTCTCCGGCGTCATTCTGGTTCTGGTACGGCGAGCTGGAGCCGGAGAAGCTGGCGGATCAGTTTGAAAAGATGTGTTCACAGGGCGTGTACAATTCCTTTATGCACGCACGGGCGTATCTGGTGACGCCGTATCTGGGTGAAAAGTGGTTTGAATGCGTGAAGGCGGTGGTGGAACGGGCAAAAAAGTTAGGCGCCTATGCATGGATGTACGATGAATATGCCTGGCCCAGCGGCACCGGCGGCAACACCTTCAAGGGCAATCCGTTCCAGACCGATTCCCCGGTCATGGCGATGGGCAAAAAGGCGCAGGCTAAGTCCCTGATACTGGACGTCAGGGACGGTAAGGTGTGCGGCTATTCCGTCAAGTATACCGACTGGCTCATCGACTATATGGATAAGGACGTTGTGAAAAAGTTCATCGAGGTCACGCACGAGGAATACAAGAAGCATATCGGCAGCGAATTCGGAAAGAGCGTGCCGGGCGTGTTCTTTGACGAGATCTACAACACGGGAAATATACCGTGGACGGACAACATGCAGGCGGAGTTTCTGTCACGCAAGGGCTATGATATCATGGAACACCTCAACGCCTTTGTCGACGGAGATGAGCGCTCCATGCAGATCCGCCGGGACTATTATGACGTGGTGGCGCAGCTGTATGAGGAAGCCTTCTTTGTACAGGTTTCCGACTGGTGTGAGAAGAACGGTCTCATGCTGACCGGACATACCGAGGAGGATATGCAGGCGCATCCCTACCGGCAGGGAGATTTTTTCCGCACGATGCGGCATTTGCAGCTGCCCGGCGCAGACTGCCATGCCTATCGGTATTCCTATCCGAGGAACATCCGTCTGATCGAGAGCAAGTATTCGGTTTCCACCGCCCGCCTGTATAACCGGCATCGGGCAATGAACGAATCCATGGGTGGCGCAGGCTGGTGCTGCACTCTGCAGGAGTACAAGCGGGGTCTCAACAAGATGACCGCTGCCGGAACCAACATGCACATACTGCACGGATTCTCGTATGAGTGTGACAAGCAGGGCGAGCAGAGCGACTGGCCGGCGAGCTTCTTCGATCAGAATCCCTACTGGAGCAGCTTCAAGTGTTTTGCCACGTACATGAACCGCCTGTGCTATTTCAATGCCTCGGGCTGTCCGCTGGTGGATGCGGCGGTGTATTATCCCATCAACGACATTGCCCGCCATTGCGGCTACCTCGGTGCAGATGAGACTGCCCGGGAGCTGAGCCGCACGGTGGAGGGCGTGATGAACGACCTGTTCGCCCGGCAGATCGACTGCGACCTGATCAATGATGAGAGCATTCTGAATTCGACCATCGAAAACGGAATTCTGAGCATCGGACAGGAACACTTCTCCTGTATACTGATCCCCGATCTGTGTGTGCTTAATCCCGAGGTCGAGGAAAAACTGAATGACTTCCGGGTCATCCGGTTCCGGGAAGGCGAAGTGCCGGACATCGGCATCACGAGGATCGAAGCGGATACCGAAGGCAAGGTCTGCGGCTGTGTCCGAGAGATCGACGGAAAAACGATCTATTTCCTTGCCAATCTTGCGGATGCCGAGTGCAGAGCAAAATTGCGCCTGAGAGGCAGCGGCTCTCTGATGCGGCTCGACCCGGACACCGACAGAAGGACAGCGGTGAAGACGGTGCAGGAGGGAGATTTCCTTGCTTTCGATTATGTGTTTGATCGGGACGAGGGCTGTCTGTTTGTCGTCGATGCGGACGCCGAAGAGGAAAAGCCGCTGCGTGTCCTTGCGGAGCTGAAGGATCAGTGGCTGGTCAAGCCCGTGAAGGAAGGGGACATTTTCCCGCTGGAGGTCGCCGAGCTCAACGGCGAAAAGGTGCGGATCGTCGACTGCGATACCCTTGCCACCGGCGTCGGACGGCATGTTTCCGACTGGAAGGGCAAGTGGATCACGAGGCGGGCGGCATGGATGTGTGACCACAAGACCGATCTGTTTGCCGTGAAACGGTTTGAACTGGAAGAGATTCCCGAAACGGCGCCGCTGTGCGTGTGTGCGATCAATCAGATATGTGTGACGCTGAACGGTATCGAGATCGTAAATACGTTGAGCAACGGAAAACCGGTCAATGCGGATGCGGCAAAGGCGCTGAAGACCGGACGGAACGAGCTCATTGTCCATGTGCACAACGATACGCCAATGACGAGCGAGCACATGCCCTGGCTGCGGGAGTTGG
>JAZLHZ010000217.1:0-1340 GCA_045617085.1 Clostridia bacterium | reverse complement strand
TACTCGTCCGAGGAAGCGACTTCCAGCTCGTGCACGGCCTTCCACTTGCCGTCAACGGTCTCCATATCCGAAAAATGGGGGGTACGGGTGGGGCCGGAGTGCGTATGCGTGGCGTTGATGATGATGTTGCCGACGGGTACGGAAGGATCCCTGCGGGCGACTTTTTCACGGACGATGTCCAGCGTCGCACTGCCGACGGAGACCATGTCCACCGTGATGAAGATGGCGCTGTCGCCGTCCTCCACCACCAGCACGGTGGCGGTGATGGGATCATGCACGCCGTTTGACGTGCGCAGATATGACATGCCGGGAACCAGCACCGGCTTGTCCGTGGAAATGTTCCGGGATGCCCAACCGATCTTAATGTTGTTCATATGGATGATATCCCCTTTCCATACAGTGAAGAGTGAGGAGTTGAGATGATCAACATCTATACCTGACTGCGGCATAATCATTCAACCGCCCGACCACTCCCAACTCCTGACTTACTTATACAGTTCCTTCAGCTGTTTTACGGTCTCATCCACCAGCTGCTGGCCGCCCTTGGGCGATACTCTGGTGCAGAAGATGCTGGAAGAATAGCCCTTGGCCTCCAGTGCCCGCTCGGTGCAGAGGTAGTAATAGAAATCACAGTAGCTGTTGGAAAGCTGGCGGTACTTGCTAGGCTGGCCCACCAGCTGTACGATGAAGGTCTGCTCAAAGGGAGAGCGGGCCTGGATCCGGTGCTGGAAGTCCATATACAGCTCATAGCAGTTGGTGGCAAAGGCGATATCGCCGAGACGGATGGTATGCAGCTCCATCGTGGTGTCGGTGATGCCGCTCTGCTCCTGCTCATACATCTCGATGGCGGCCAGCACACGGCGGCGGTTGGCGACCAGCGTGGTGTTGAACATCATGTCCTGCATCACATCGCCGCCCTCCTTGAAGGGCGTTGCCCGCAGCTCTGCAAGGGAAGCCTTGCAGCTCTCGTACTGCTCCCTGCTGATCTTCGTGCGCTCCAGCTTCACATCGCTGACGTCGTGGATCAGCTCCATATCGGTATGAATGTCCTTCTTCGCCCAGGAAAGCACCTCGTCGAAGCAGGCGGCAATGCGCTCGGCAATATCCCGGCGCATATAGTCCTCGCTGATGGTCTCGCCGTCGCCGTACTTCAGGGCAAAGCGGCGCTCCTGCGCCTTCTTGTAATGCAGGATACGGGGGCTCAGATCGCCGCCGGCGGCGCACTGGGTCATGATGAAGATGTTGCCGTACTTCTTGCGGATCAGTTCCCTCGTCTCGTGCCAGTAGGAGGCGCTCAGATACCATTCGCCTTCGGAGCACTGGCAGGGGCAGGGCACGTT
>JAZLHZ010000216.1:0-3837 GCA_045617085.1 Clostridia bacterium | reverse complement strand
TACAGCAGTATTCTCCGCTGTCACGGATATCCAGCGAGCCGTACAGGTACAGTCTGCCGTCAGGCATGACTCTTGCTTCGCCGTCGGGAACGTATATATCCAAAGGAAGTATCGGGTTCATGATTCATGAGCTCCTTTTTTTATTTATTGCGGATATTATACACCTTTTCCGGAAAAAAACACAATAGCCGCAGGTCAAGTCATTTGTTAATTATGAAAGCCTCGTGGGTTTTACATGAATAGGTGGAAGCTTTTCGGAATGTGTGGTAAAATACATGATGATGACTATTAGCAAGGAGAGCGGAGAACATGATATTCGGAAAGCATATCAACATCTACTACCGCAGATTCTTTTTTCTGCTGTTTGCAGGCGTGCTGGCGCTGGCTCTGGTAGACTGCATGCAGCTGATGATCCCCAACCTGTATCAGATGGTACTGAACGGTCTGAACTACGGCTATGTGGTTGTGGACGGCGTGCAGTGCCCGTTTAATATGGATTTTGTGCTGGACAAGATCTGTCTGCCGATGGCGGGAGCCATATTCTGCATGGCGCTGGGCCGTTTCGGCTGGCGTGTCACGATATTCAGCGCCGCCACGAGGATCGAGAGCGATCTGCGCAGCCGCATGTTTGCTCATGCCGAGAAGCTGAGCAGGGAATACTATCAGGTGAACAAGGTGGGCGATCTGATGAGTCTGTTCACCAATGACCTCGATACGGTGCAGGAATGCTTCGGCTGGGGCTTCTTGGAGTTTTTCGATGCTTCGATCCTCGGCAGCCTTGCCATCATCAAGATGCTGCGGATGGATCCGATGCTGACATTGCTTTCTCTGATCCCGATGGGCTTTCTGCTGGCGGCTGCAACGGTGGTGGGCAAGTCCATGACGAGAAAGTGGGACTACCGGCAGGAATGCTTCTCCAAGCTGTCCGATTTCTCTCAGGAGAGCTTTTCCGGCATTGCCGTCATCAAGGCCTTTGTCAAGGAGGCCAAGGAGCTGATGGCGTTCAAGAAGCTGAACGACGAGAACGAGGATGCCAATATCGACTTTACCCGGACGGCGGTGCTGATGCGCATTCTCGTCACGTCTTTTGTCGAGAGCGTCATCTGCGTGATCCTGGGCTACGGCGGATATTTGGTATACAAGGGCACGTTTAACGCCGGTGAGCTGATGGAGTTCCTCGGTTACTTCAACTCGGTGGTATGGCCCATCATGGCGGTCTCCGAGTTGATCGATATGACGTCCAGAGGCAAGGCTTCCGTCAAGCGTATCAGCGAGCTGCTGGACGCAGAGGTGGTCGTAAAGGACCGGGAGAACGTGACCGAACTGAAGGCAGCCAAGGGCGGCATCGAGTTCAGGAATCTCTCCTTCCGCTATCCGGACGGGGAATTCGATGCGCTGGAAAATGTCAGCTTCCGGATCGAGCCCGGCGAGAGCGTCGGCATCGTGGGAAAGACCGGCTGCGGTAAAACAACGCTGGTCAACCTGATCCTCAGAATATACAACGTGGCGGACGGAACACTGTTTATCGACGGAAAGGATGTCAATACGCTGTCCATTGAATCGGTGCGCAGAGCCTGTGCGTATGTACCGCAGGACGGCTTCCTGTTCTCCGATACCATTGAAAACAATATCGCCTTTGCCTCCGACACGAATGACCATGATACCGTCGTTAGGGCGGCGCAGCTGGCGGATATCCACGAGAACATTTCGGAATTCTCACTGGGTTACGGCACGGTGCTGGGCGAGCGGGGTGTGACGGTGTCCGGCGGTCAAAAGCAGCGCATTGCCATTGCGCGGGCGCTGATGAAGGATGCCCCGATCACGATACTGGACGACAGTGTCTCGGCTGTGGATACGAAGACCGAGAAGACGATACTCGACAATCTGGAAAAAACCAGAAAAGGCAAGACGACGATATTGATCGCTCACCGCATTTCCACCATTGAGCGGATGGACAAGCTGCTGTTTATGGACAACGGAAAGGTGACTGCGGTCGGCAGTCATCAGGAGCTGTTGGAATCCTGCGAGGCATACCGCAAGATGGTCGACCTTCAGAAGCTGGAAGAGGAGAGGGGGATGCAGAATGCGTGAGTACTTGCCGGTGATCATCATCGGCGCCGTGATCGGTGCGTTCAGTGTGACGTTCTGCGCCGCCTATTTCGCGCTGCACCGCCGCCTGAAAAACGGCCGAGACGAGCGGCATATGGAGGACGGCGAGTTGATCCGCCGGATGCTGGGCTATGCAAAGCCTTATTGGAAGCAGTTTATCCTGATCCTGATAATCATGCTGGTGTCGGTGGTCTACGATGTCGTGTCACCGGTCATTGTAGGAACGATACAGGACACTATCAAGAGCGGCGAATTCGAGCTCACGGTCCTGTACCGGTATGTGGCGATGTATGCGGGCATGCTGGCAGTGTCCATGGTGTGTACGTATTTTCAGGCGCTCATCCTGCAGAAGGTGGGTCAGAAGATCCTCTCCAAGCTGCGCATGGATACGTTTGAACATATCGAACAGCTTTCTCACGACCAGCTCAGCAACATCCCCGTGGGCAAGCTGGTCACGAGAGTCAGTAACGACCCCAATGCCATCAGCTTCCTGTTTACCAATATTCTCGTGACACTGGTGAAGAACACCATGGTCATCCTCGGCGTGCTGGGCGCAATGCTGGTAGTCAACTATGCACTGGCGCTGATGGTGCTGTGCTTCGTGCCGTTCCTCGTGCTGTTCACGATCATTTTCCAGAAGTTTTCCCGCCATGTGCATCGGGAAGTCAATAATGCCCGCACGGATGTCAATACCTTCCTTTCCGAGCACCTTTCCGGCATGACTGTGATCCAGGCCTTCAACCGGGAGGAGCGAAAGAAGGAGGAATTCAACGTCCGCAGCAAGCGGTTGGAAAAGGCGAAATACAGTCGGATGTTCGTTTTCGGCGTGTTCCAGCCGATGGTATATCTGCTGTTCTATGCCTCCAATCTGCTTCTGTTCTATCTGGCCTGCCGGGGCTATGTGCACGATACCGCATTCCTCGGTACGGTGATCACCGCCAAGATCGTGGTGGAATTCTACATGTACATTGGCCGCTTCTTCAATCCCATTCAGGCGCTGGCGGAGCAGTTCGATATGCTGGAGCAGAGCTTTGCCTCTGCCGAAAAGATCTTCACGATCATGGACATGATCCCCGAGATTCAAGACGAGCCGGATGCGATAGCTCCCGAGACGCTCCGGGGCGAGATCGAGTTCAAGGACGTATGGTTTGCCTACAAGAAGGATGAATGGGTGCTGAAGGGTGTCAGCTTCCACGTACTGCCCAAGCAGACTGTGGCGTTTGTGGGCTCCACCGGCTCGGGAAAGACCACGATCCTCTCGCTGATCTGCCGCAACTACGATATCCAAAAGGGTCAGATCCTGATCGACGGCATCGATGTCCGCCATATCAAAAAGGCGGCGCTGCGGAAGCATTTCGGTCAGATGCTGCAGGATGTGTTCCTGTTTTCCGGTGATATCCGCAGTAACATCGTTCTGCGGGAGGAGAGCTTCACCGACGAGCAGATCATGGAGGCCTGCCGCTACGTCAATGCGGATTCGTTCATCAACCGGATGGAAAACGGTCTGAATGAAGTGGTGCGTGAGCGGGGCAATAACTTCTCTGCCGGACAGCGTCAGCTGTTGAGCTTTGCAAGAACGATCCTGCATAAGCCTTCGGTGATGATATTGGACGAGGCTACCGCCAACATCGATACCGAGACCGAAGTGCTGATCCAGGATTCGCTGGAAAAGATGAAGAACATCGGCACGATGCTGATCGTGGCACACCGCCTTTCAACGATACAGCA
>JAZLHZ010000215.1:0-3498 GCA_045617085.1 Clostridia bacterium | reverse complement strand
TTCTCGGGCAGGTACTTGGGAGACAGGGACAGATAGCTCTTGAGGCCGAGGAAGCCGCCCTCACGGATCTTGTCTTCCAGTTCATCGCCGCTCTGCTCGGGCATGGAATAGTACAGTGCGGGCACGCCGGTGCGCTTGGAGCAGTCGCTGATATAAGCGTTAAGGCCGGGTGCGGTTTCTCTGCCGGTGCTGGTGAAGATCAGCGGAGTAACTTCCTGCTTCGGGAACATCAGGCGGTAGGTCTCCAGCAGGTCCTCAATGGGGTTTTCGGCAGCTACCAGGGAAGGCCAGGTCACGGTGCGCTTTACCTCACCGGGAGCAAGGGGCTTCGGCGGACGAAGTTCCTTTGTCCATACATGGGTATGGATGTCGATCATCTTGTCGGGAAGGAAGTCCTTGAGTTCTTCCTCGTAAATGCGTTTGTCCAGGGGTTTGACCTCAAACAGTGCCATACGAATCACCTCTCCAAATTAATTACATAAAAAAATACGGGACCCAATCTTCACTGATTGCGTCTTTTTCAGCCATGAGACGAAGCTCATGAGGAGCAGCCTCATGGCTGAAAAAGACGGCGGAGTGAAACCCCGCCGTCCCGATCATGAATTAGCGGGTACGATCATAGATGGACTGCATTGCGTCGATCCAGTTCTGCAGGCCCAGGCCATACAGAGTCTCAACGTAATTGTCCCAACCGGCCTCGAGGTCTTCCTCACCGGTGATGAACTTTGCGCGCATCTCGGAGAAGTAGGACTGGCAGTCGGATTTGCCGCTGTCGAGGAGCATCTGCTCTTCGTCAGTGTAGGCAGCCAGCAGGGGAACATCGGGATATACCCAATCCTGCTCGTGCAGGATAGCGTCATACTGCTCAACATACCAGGGCATGTTCAGCTTGGAGTTCATCAGCTGAGCATAGTTCTGATAGTGGGGCATTGCGAGCTGGCCGCAGCCGTAGTCGCCGATGGCCCAGGCAGAGCCGTCCTCGGGGTAGATGAGGCACACGGTGCCGGCATCGTCGAGGTAGTACTGCTCGTCTTCCCAACCGCAGGTACGTACACGCAGAGCAACGGGATCGCAGGTCAGGACATCCAGCCACTTGGTAGCCAGATCGATGTTCTCGGACTTAGCGGAAACAACGCAGGAGTCGTTGCCGCCGGAAATACGCATGGTGTAGAACTTGTCGCCGCGGGGGCCTTCCAGAGCGGTGCCCATGTAGTAGGTGCAAGCCATGGGATCAGCCTGGCCACGGGTGGTCAGCTTGCCGTAAGTTACGGAGAAAGCGGAGTAGTAGATGAAGATACCGACCTTGTCGGCAGCGATCTTCTGAGACATTTCGTCAGCAGAGGTCTTGGAGATGCCGGGATCCAGGATGCCATCGGCGTACAGCTTAGCGCAGTATGCCCACAGTTCCTTCATCTCGTCGCAGGTGTACTCGGTGTAAACCTTGCCCTCGTCATCGGCGTTGAACATACGGTTGTCCTCGTACATGGTCATGCCGAAGGCGTTACCGATCAGGTTGGTCATGGACATGCCGGAACCGGTCAGGATGATCTCGTCAGCCTCGCCGTTGCCGTTCAGGTCGCCGGCTTCCTTCATGGCGTAGCACAGCTCGGTGAACTCGTCGAGGGTCTTGGGAGCTTCCTTGCCCAGCTTCTCGAGCCACTCGGTGTTGTACATGAAGCAGATGTGGCCCATGTCGGGAGAAACGTCACCGGACACGCTGTAGATGTTGCCGTCAGCAGCAGTGTTGTTGGTCAGGACGTTCTTGTTCTCGGTCTCGTTGTAAGCAACGATGTTGGGCATGTTGTCCAGGCTCAGGGGAGCAGCCAGACCGCTCATACCCAGCTGAACAGCGGTAGCAACGTCGCCGACGTTCATGATGTCGGTGTCGATGTCGCCGGCGGCCAGCTTGGTAGCCTTCACGGTGCCGTAGTCAGCGTTGGAGTGCACCTGCCACTCGATGTGGACGTTGGTGTACTCTTCCAGCCACTGCCAGAAGCGGAGGTCGTTGCCGATGGTGGGGAATGCCTGAGAGACACCGTCATAGGTGCAGACAGTCAGGGTCGTGCGCTCGTCGCACAGGTAGTTGGTACCGGTCTTGGAAACACCGGTGGTGTCTTCTTCCGCGAATGCAACGCACATGGACAGTGCGAGGATCAGCGCAAGAACCAGGGAGAGGGTCTTCTTCATGGGGTAGTCCTCCTTTTTATTTCAAGCGGTTTCCCGCAAGATTGCGAAATTGATTAGCCCTTGAGCGAGCCGACCAGCATGCCCTTCTGCAGGTACTTGCTGAGGAAGGGATACAGGCACAGGATGGGCAAAACGGCGACCACGATAACGCAGTACTTGATCTGCAGCACCGCCATGACCTGCTCGTAGGAAAGGTCGGTCAGGGAATCGGATACCTCCAGAGAGTTCTGGATAACGACGCGGCGGATGTACATGGCCAGAGGCTGCAGCTCCATCTTGCCCAGATACAGCAGGGCGTTGAAGTATGCGTTCCAGTGGCCGATGCCGTAATACAGAGCCAGCACGGCGAGAATGGGAGCAGACAGCGGAATGACGAACTGCAGGAAGATGCGGTACTCACTGGCGCCGTCCACACGGGTGGATTCCAGCATTTCCTCGGGGATGGTCGCAAAGAAGTTTCTGGTAACGGAGATATACCATGCGCTGGTCAGACCGGGCAGGATGATTGCCCAGCGGCTGTTGTACAGGTTCAGGAAGCGGGCAACGACCAGATAAGTGGGGATCATGCCGCCGCCGAAGAACATGGTGAACATGACGAAGATCAGCACAGGGGTCTTGCCGTGGAAGTCCTTACGGGACAGGGGGTATGCGGCAAGAGAGGTGGTGGCGACACCGGTGATGATACCGACCACGGTATACCAGATGGTGTTGCCGTAGTAGGTCCATATATTCTTATCGCTCAGAGTCGTCTTGAAGGCATCGGTGCTGAAGCCGACGGGGAACAGCCATACCTGCTTTCTGGCAACAGCCAGAGGCGAGGAAATGGACATGCTGAATACGTAGATCAGCGGATACAGTGTGATGATAACGATCAGTACGCACAGAATGGCAATGAATGCATCGAACACCCTGTCACCCTTGGAGGAAAGCAGCTTGTTGGAAGACAAGGAGCCGTCTGCATTTTTGATTTTCTTTTTCATGCAAATCCCTCCTATCTTAGAACAGCGAGGTATCGCTGAGCTTGCTGGAAATGGTGTTGGTGATGAGTACCAGGATCAGGTTGACCAGCGAGTTCATCAAGCCGATGGCGACGGAGTAGCTGGTCTTCGGAGGAATGTTCAGAATACCGCTGCGGTAGGTATAGGTCGAGAGAACATCCGCAGTATCATAGATACGCTCGGAATACATCAAGATGACCTTTTCGTGGCCGACACTCATCAGGCTGCCAACACGCAGGATCAGCATAATGATGATGGTGGGCAGGATGTTGGGGATCGTGATGAGGAAGATGTTCTTCCATCTGGTGGAGCC
>JAZLHZ010000214.1:0-2542 GCA_045617085.1 Clostridia bacterium | reverse complement strand
AGGCTCATCTTCTTGGCAGCCACTTCCTCACCGATCAGGCAGACGTTGGGCTGGGTCTCCAGAGCGCACTCCAGAGCGACATGGGAAGCAGAGCGACCCATGACCTTTACGAAATGCCAGTACTTCTTTGCGGAGTTGGCGTCACGCTCGATATTGCCGATAACCTCGCTGTAGGTCTTGGTGGCGGTGTCGAAGCCGAAGGAGCACTCGATGTCCTCGTTCTTCAGGTCGCCGTCGATGGTCTTGGGGCAGCCAATGACCTGGATACCGCTCTTGTGGGCGGCAAAGTACTCTGCCAGCACTGCGGCGTTGGTGTTGGAATCGTCGCCGCCGATGATGACGATGGCGTTGATGCCGTGGCTCTTGCAGACCTTCTCAACGATCTGGAACTGCTCTTCGGTCTCCAGCTTGGTTCTGCCGGAACCGATGATGTCGAAGCCGCCGGTGTTCCTGTACTGATTGATATATGCATCCTCAAAGACGATATAGTCGTCCTCGATCAGGCCGCTGGGGCCGCCCTTGAAGCCGTACAGTACGTTGTCGGGATTGGTGGCCTTCAGTGCGTCGTACAGACCGCAGATGACATTATGTCCGCCGGGTGCCTGTCCGCCGGAAAGGATGACGCCGACGACCTGCTTCTTGGCAGCGCTGGTGTTTGCGCCCTTTTCGAAGGTGATCTCGTTCTTGCCGTAGGTATTGGGGAACAGCGCCTTGATCTTGTCCTGATCGGCAACGCTTTCGGTGGGAGCGCCGACCTTCACGCAGATCTCGTTGACACCGTTTCTGAGCATTCCGGGCAGCTTGGGCTGATATTCATATCTTGCCAGCTGGAGGGGTGACAGTTCCATAATACAACACTCCTTTTGATTTGAATTTCACGGTATTCATTATAAGCCTTTTGCGGTTAATTGTAAACATGAAAACGGGGTTTTTTGCATTAACAGCCGCTCTTTATGCCGCCGAAACGCCGGTCTCTGCCCTGATACCGGACAATGCACGAGCGCAGCTCCTCCGCATCAAAGTCCGGCCACAGAGTATCCGTGATCACGAACTCGGCATACGCCAGCTGATAGGGCAGGAAGTTGGAGGTGCGCATCTCGCCGCTGGTGCGGATCAGCAGATCCACCTCCGGAAGCCCTGCGGTATACAGCTGCGCTTCAAAATCCTCTTTCGTAAAGGCATCGGGATCGATCCCCTTCTCGACTGCGATCTTTGCCAGCTTCTTTGCGGCCGTCAGCAGCTCGTCTCTGCCGCCGTAATTGAGGGCGATATTGAGCTTGAGACCCGTATTGTACTTTGTCCGCTCCATGGCGCTGCACACGGCGTCCCGCTGCTGCGGCGGCAATCCGTTCACGTCGCCCAGTATGCGGATGCAGACATGCTTTCTGTTCAGCTCGTCGATCTCGGAGTTGAAGTAGCGCAGCAGCAAGCCCATAAGCGCCCCGACCTCTTCGGTGGAGCGCTTCCAGTTTTCGGTGGAGAAGGCATAGATCGTCAGCGCCTCGATGCCCAGCGCATCACATTCCTTGATGATGCTCCGGAGCGCTTCGACGCCTGCGGCATGACCCGCCGTTCTGGGCAGGCCCCGCTTTTTTGCCCATCTGCCGTTGCCGTCCATTATGACGGCAATATGCCTCGGCAGACGGTTCCTATCCAACTCGCTCATCAGATGGACATGATCTCCTTTTCCTTATCGGCAGCGATCTTGTCGGCTTCCTTGATGGCGTTGTCGGTAGCCTTCTGCAGCTCGGTCTCGGCGTCCTTGGCATCGTCCTCGGTAATGGAGGAATCCTTCTTCAGCTTCTTGACCTGATCCATCGCATCACGGCGGATGTTGCGGACGGCGACCTTCGCCTCTTCGATCTGCTTGCGCATGCCCTTAACCAGTTCCTTACGGCGCTCCTCAGTGGGCTCGGGGAACATCAGGCGGATGACCTTGCCGTCATTGGTGGGGGTGATGCCGATGTCGCTCTTCAGAATAGCCTTCTCGATCACGCCCAGCATCTTGGGCTCCCAGGGAGCGATGACCAGCATACGTGCTTCGGGAACGGATACGTTTGCCACAGCGGAGATAGGAGACATGGTGCCGTAATATTCCACCTGCACCTTTTCCAGCAGCTTGGGATTTGCGCGGCCCGCACGGATCATGGAAAGCTCCTTCGTTACGGAAGCAAGAGTCTTGGACATTTTGTCCTTTGCAGTTTCAATCACGGGTTTATACATAATAGGATACCTCCTGTAATAGTTTCTCATCGTCATTATACAATAAATTTACGCACATGTCAAGTAAAAAAAAGTATGGCAACCCTGCCGCATCCGTACTTCCCGATCACGGCAGTTGACGAAACCGTGTACTGTCGCACAAACAAAAAACGTCACCCGGACATAGCGACGTTTTTGCTGTTTCATTTATCTTTTGTACTTCTTTCTCAGCAGCAATACGCTGGCCACGAGGAGCAGCGGAAATGCGATGCCGCTGATCACGCCGACCTGCAGGTTGTTCCCGGCGCTCTGCGAAACCGCACCGACCAGCGACGGGCCG
>JAZLHZ010000213.1:0-4246 GCA_045617085.1 Clostridia bacterium | reverse complement strand
GCCGCACATTTTGCTCGATTTGTCAAGCCTTTTTTGTATGTTTAACTTAAAAAAAACACCTCGTACCCTTGTTTGGATACGAGGTATTCTTTCCTGTCATCTTAACTTAATGACATTGGAGTAAAACCGATGCCGTGTTTTTGATACTTTACTTCGTGATGGTGATGTTTGCCTTGACGGTATTTCCGTAATTCCCATTTGCAGCCGCCTTGAAGCCGATGCTCCTGTTGCCTGTACCGCCGAAGCTGTAGCTCACGTTCCACGTCCGCACATTGCCACTGACCGTGCTGTTGCCGCTTGCCGACCAGGTCTTACATACGCCGCCATTCTCGGCACACAGAGCAAGGGTCGTGGCATTGCTGCTGGTCTGTACGGTGATGCCGACATAGGCTCCTGCCGGTGCGGAGGATGTGCTGAATTCGGCATAGCTCACCTTAGGTGCCGCCGGATTGACAGTAACGGAAGCCGTCTTGCCCGCAGTATAAGTACTGTTATCAGCGGAAGCCTTGAACGTCAGTGTGCGATTGCCTGCGCCGCTGAAAGCATAAGTCAGATTCCATGTCCGCACTTCACCGCTGTCGGTATAGCCGCTGCTCCATGTCTTGACAGCACCGCCGCCTTCGGAATACATCCGCACATACTTGGCGGAAGTCGTGGTCTTCACGGTGATGCCGACATTGCTGCCCACGATCGCGTTGCCGTTGAATGCTGCGCCGGTTACGGCAGGCGCCGCTTCCGCCTTATTCACAACTACAGAAGCACTGACAAGAACACTCCATACGCTGTTGTCTGCAGAGGCCTTGAAATACATCGTCCGGTTGCCTGCGCCGCTGAAGGAATAGCTCACATTCCAGGTTCTGGTCGTGCCGCTGTCGGTGTAGCCGCTCGTCCAAGTCTTATATACCGTCTTTCCTGTGCTGTCGCACATGGCGATATATTTTGCGGAAGTAGGAGTAGTAACAGTAATGTTGACTGTCTTGCCCACGGTAGCGGAGGAATTGAACTTGACGGTGTTGATCCTTGCCGCCTCAACGGCCTTGTTTACGGTAACGGAGGCACTTACAAGGGCACTCCATGCGCTGTTGTCGGCAGATGCTTTGAAGTACATCACTCGGTTGCCCGCACCAAAGAAGGAATATTGCACCTTCCACGTCCTCGTTGTGCCGCTGTCGGTGTAACCGCTTGTCCAAGTACTGTATACCGTCTTGCCTGTGCTGTCGCACATGGCGATATATTTTGCAGAAGTAGGAGTAGTAACAGTAATGTTGACCGCCTTGCCCACGGTAGCGGAGGAATCGAACTTGACGGTGTTGATCCTTGCCGCCTCGACTGCCTTGTTCACGGTGACAGAGGCACTGACAAGAGTACTCCATGCGCTGTTGTCGGCAGAGGCCTTAAAGTACATTACACGGTTGCCTGCTCCGCTGAAGGAATACTGCACCTTCCACGTCCTTGTGGAGCTGCTGTCGGTATAGCCGCTTGTCCATGTCTTGTATACCGTCTTTCCGGTGCTGTCGCACATGGCCAAATACTTCGCATTGGTCGATGTGGTCACAGTAATGTTAACAGGCGTACCGACTGTTGCTGTGCCGGCAAAAGCCGCCGTCTTGACTGCCACCTGCGTCCAATGCGCATACAGTGTCTGATCGGCTTTGCCGCTAAACTTCGTCGAGCTCGTGATCTTCGTTCCGCCGGATTTCGCCGTATACCATCCCGCAAAGGTGTATCCCGCACGAGTCGGCGTCGGAAGCGTACCGTAGGTCTTTCCGTACGTCACGGAAATGCTCGTCTTGGAAACCGAACCGCCGTTCGGGTTGAATATGACCTTCTTGGGTCCTATTTTCGTGAAATGTGGTATGTCATAAATGGTTCCCACAGTTTCATCACCTCTGTTGAGCATGATGACAGGTTCAATCCGCAAGGAATACTCTCCATCCGGAAGATCTGCGAATTCTATATTCTTATCGATCATCGATCCCTTCAGGCTGTAGCTGTATGCCGGGCTGGACAGCGGAACTCTTATATACTGTAGCATGTTGTTGTCCGCATTAAGAATATATGCGTCAATTGCGACCATCGGTCTTCCCGTGATCCAGATCTCACCGAGCAATGATGTCGCACCCGTAATGATCTTGCCGTCAATATTGCAATTTGACCAGCCCTCTTCATAATTGTTTAAAGTATAAAACTCAAGATACTGTGTATCCTTCCTTACCCGGGTGTTGCTGAAACCGGCAAAGATATAAGCATTGGAATAGCTTGTTCCCTTACCGCCTGACTCCTTGTAGATAACCTGAATCCAATAGTTCGTTCCGTTGTCTACCAGAAATCCGCTGGTAATATAATCTCCGGCCTTTACTGTGCCTATGGTTGCTGAATCAGCGAAAGGCTCTGACTTCAAGTTGCCATCCTTTATCACCTTATATATGCAATTATCCTCGCATACAGTTTCCCAGCCACCCCCTGCAAAGGCCACCGATGATATGCCTATCACCAAAAGCAAAAGCATACTGACTATGGCAATACGCCACAGCAACCTGCCGGATCTGTTCTTCCCGTTGTTGTCCATAGATATACCTCCGATCATTGATAGTATTTTCTATTTTTAATTCTATCATTATCTTATTGCAAAAAAAAAAAAACAGGAAAGATTTTGTTAATTTCCTTCCTGTATACAGAATTATCCGTGGTATTCTCCGACCCAGCTGCATATTTCCCCGCCGTCTGCACCGAAGGACTGTACGGCGACGGCGCGGTTCTGCCCCGGCACCATCAGCAGCAGCTGCCCGTACATGCCGCCCTTATGAAACACTTTCCTTTGGCTGTCGCAGTCGATGGCGTAGCCCTTTTCCATCGCCTGTTTTGTCCACTCCTCCGAGAGCAGGTGCCTGCCGTGATACACGCCGCCGCTCAAATACAGCTGACCCAGCTTCACCATGTCGGCGGAATGGATATACAGTCCCGTAGCGCCCATCGGATGACCCATCGGGCAGCGGCTCCACGCCAGCTCCCGGTAGTCCATGTCCCACAGCAGCTCCCGCCACAGGAAATCGTCGATGGGCATTCCGGCTCTCTTTTCGGCGATCCTTGACAGCAGGTAATAGGCGCCGTCCGAATACCGCTCCTCTGTCTCCGGCTCATACTGCATGGGATAAGTGAGCATATAATGAAGGAAGTCCCTCGTGAACTCCTGCGACCTCGTAACGTCGATGTCGAGAAACCCTCCCGGCAGGCCCAGCCGGTGCTTCAGCGCCGTCTCCACGGTGGAGATATGCCACCGCTCGTCCATGCCGCTTTCGGGCAGCTCGTCCTTCAGAATGTCGCAGACCTTCTCGTCGAGGCGAAGAAGTCCCCGGTCAGCCAGCAGACCGATGGCCGTCATCGTGAAGGTTTTGGAAACGGAATACGTATTCCGGCAGATGCAGTCCTCTCTGCGCTCCGCCGTCTCGATCCCGCCGTCTCCGCACACCTGCGAGACCCGGATCACGTTGTACTGTTTTTCATCGATAAAACGCATCAGTTCGTCCAAAAACCTGCTCATGTCTGCCTCCGGCGTTTTTTTCTTTCATGATACCATGTTTCGCAGGTCCTGTCAAGACAAAGAAATCCCCCGCTCCGTTCATCCGAAGCGGGGAACCGAACCGGTCACTGAATGTCCAGCGTGATGCCGTCCCTTACGAGGAACAGGTCGCTGCCGTCCTTACAATTGATATTCCGGAACCGCACGTTTTCCAGCGTGTCAAAGTCCCGCATTTTGCGGAAATCCAGTGCGCAGCCGGAGAAGGGGACATCGGGATCCGTCAGTTGGTCTACATTGCCGTAAGCCGCCTTGCCGTTGTAGTACACGTTTTCAATCAGCACGTTCTTCAGCGATGCGCCGCCGCTGACCGAGCAGTTGTTCTCCCAGAACACGAAGGTGGGCTGATAGGTGGAGATCGCATACATCGAATCGCCGCCGGCGTATACATCGCTGATATGGGAATCCATCAGCGAGGCGCTGAGGTAGATCGTGCCCTTGGACAGGGAGCGGATATTCCGCAGCGTGATGTCATAGGTTTCGCCCATGACGTTGGGCCGATCCTTATAGTAGTTGTTTTCGCCGATACGGACGATGCCCCAGGGTGCAAATTCGCCGCCGCAGTCGGAAATGTTCTCGATCAGAATATGATACAGCTTGGCGCCATCGTTGTTGCGCAGGGCGACGATGGACTGATGGGTCTGGGCATACACGTCCCGCACGGTGATA
>JAZLHZ010000212.1:0-4085 GCA_045617085.1 Clostridia bacterium | reverse complement strand
CATAGTTTTCGCTTTTTGTATAGTGTTTTTGGCAGATTTTCCGTCTGCTTATTTCCCATACCCTTTTTCTAAAAAATGGGCACACCGTTTCCGATGTGCTCATTTCCTTGCAGAACCCCGTTCACGCCATTGTCACTATCTCAATGACATTGTCCCATATCGGGAGGAGTTTTTTTTGATTCTTCACGTTTTTGTGGGTTAACAGTATTTGCAAAAGGTATGGCTTTGCCATGAGAATTGCAGTAGCGAAGGAAAATGGCTAACATGGATGACTCGCAATTTTCAAAGTCCTTCCCCACCTCAGTGGGAACGAGCGTAGTGAGTTGGGTTCGGGAGTGAATGACAGCGCAGTGCGCTGTCAGAGGCGAACCCTGACTGAGCCGCAGCGAGAACGAGCGAAGTGAGTTGGGTTCGGGAGTGAATGACAGCGCAGTGCGCTGTCAGAGGCGAACCCTGACCGAGCCGCAGCGAGAACGAGCGAAGTGAGTTGGGTTCGGGAGTGAATGACAGCGCGGTGCGCTGTCAGAGCCGAACCCTGACCGAGCCGCAGCGAGAAGCTGTCACCGAAGGCGAAGGATAGGGCGTGATAGGTACTGATAGAGGTGATCTGCCAACATAGTATTCTTTATCTGCCCTACCCACCGCCTATGGCGGTCCTCCCTTCCCAGTGAGCTGGGAAGGGACTATCAGACGGCTTCGCCGTCAAATTAGCTATCAATTGGCGGTAAAACCAACCGACTGCTCATTGCTAATTTACTGAACGAGGTCGGTGAACTCGGCATGGATCAGGTCGGCGAGCTGCTCGGCGTTCAGCTCCAGCTGCTGGCCGATGCGTCCGGCGCTGACGAAGATGTGGTCGAGCGCCTTGGCGGTCTCGTGGATGCGGGTGACGTACTGCTTTTTCATGCCGATGGGACTGCAGCCGCCCCGGACATATCCGGTGACTTTATTGATGTCCTTGACCGGGATCATGGCGACGGATTTTTCGCCTACGCTGGCGGCGGCCTTTTTGAGGTCCAGCTCGGCGGAGGCGGGAATGACGAACACGAAGTAGTTGTTGCTCTTGCCCTGTGTTACGAGGGTCTTGAACACGATATCCGGCGATACGCCGAGGTATCCGGCAACGGTCACGCCGTCTACGGCTTCCTTATAGCCGCAGTTATGCAGGGTGTGAGCTAACTTGTTGGTCTCGGCAATGCGGACGGCATTGGTCTTTACTTCGCCCATACCGTCACCTCAGCAGGAAGTCGACGATCGGCTTCGGGTCTTCGAGGGAATGGGGATGGTGATCGCAGTCGGGCTTGATGATCGTGACGACCTCCCCGCCGCACTCTCTCAGCCGTGCGGCGAAGATCTCTCCGTTTTCACAGTAGGGCACGGTCTTGTCGCTGCCGCCCGCAACGATGAGCACCGGGATCTTTGCCGCCGCCACCGAGCGCACGTTGTCGATGGGATTGCCCCGGAACAGCCTGGCGGTGGCTTCGGAGAGGGTATAGATATTGAGACACTCCTGCCAGCATTCGGGACTGCCCACGCCGATGCCCTTGCCGCCGGGCCAGGAGCTGATGTCCAGCACCGGCGCATCGAGATACAGCTTATCCACGAACTTGGGATATGCCACGGTATAATTGACCGCATACAGTGCGCCCCGGCTGAAGCCGAAGAGCATGGCTTTCTCGCAGAGACCGTACTTCTTTACCAGCATTTGGCGGAAGCTCTCCATATCCCGGACTGCCGACGGGCAGCCGTAGCGGTCGGAAAGGCACACATAGGCGATGACGCAGCCCTGCTTTGCCATTTCCACGTCTGCCTGAGCGAATGCGCCGAAGAACTCGGCACGCCATACCCATTTGCCGTCGGGACGACGGTTTTCGGGCAGCACGGCAATACAGTTGTGCCCTTCAAACGTGAATTCTTCCTTCACGAAACCGTTCCATGTTTCACTCATATATTGATCCTCCGATGAACCAATGCCCTCCCGTTTTTGCAGGAGGGCATGGCTTTTGAAATTACTTCTTTTCCTCGACGATGGCGATATGCACATCGGAGAGCTGCTTGGGCTCGACACGGGAGGGAGCGCCCATCATGAGGTCCTGTGCGTTCTTGTTCATGGGGAACGGGATGATCTCACGGATGCTCTCCTCGCCGGCGATCAGCATGACCATGCGGTCAACACCGGGAGCGATGCCGGCATGGGGCGGCGCACCGTAGCAGAAGGCGTTGTACATGGCGGGGAACTTGGCCTTGACATCGGCTTCGCCGAGGCCGACCAGCTCGAAGGCTTTGATCATGATCTCGGGATCATGGTTGCGGACAGCGCCGGAGGACAGCTCTACACCGTTGCAGACCAGGTCGTACTGGTAAGCGTTGATGGAGAGGGGATCCTGCTCGGAGAGGGCCTTGAGGCCGCCCTGAGGCATGGAGAAGGGGTTGTGGCAGAATTCCAGCTCGCCGGACTCCTCGCCGGTCTCGTACATCGGGAAGTCGACGATCCAGCAGAACTCGTACTTGTCACGGTCGATATATTCGGGAACGGCGTTGCCCAGCAGCTTGCGGATGGCGCCTGCGGTCTTCTGGGCGGCGACCTTCTTGCCTGCGCAGACGAATACACAGTCGTTGGCCTTGAGACCCAGTGCCTCGATGACCTTGTCGGCGATGGGGGCAACGAACTTGCCGATGCCGCCTGCGAGGGTCATGTCGGGATTGACCTTGAACCAATAGGCCTTGTTGCCGGAAGCGACCTCGACGTCCTTGCACAGAGCGTCGATGAACTTGCGGGTCTTGTCAAAGTTGGGAGCGACGACGGCCTTGACCATGTTGCCCTTGAAGGCCTCGAAGCCGCAATCGGCGAGCAGCTCGGTCACGTCCTTGACGAGCAGGCTGATGCGCAGGTCGGGCTTGTCGGAGCCGTAATTTTCCATGGCATCGTTATAGGCGATGCGGCGGAAGGGAGCAGAGGAAGCTCTGTCATACTTGCCGAACTTGGCGAAGATGGGAGGCAGCACGTCCTCCAGCACTGCGAAAACGTCTTCCTGAGAGGCGAAGGCCATTTCCATATCCAGCTGATAGAACTCACCGGGGGAACGGTCGGCACGGGCGTCCTCGTCACGGAAGCAGGGAGCGATCTGGAAGTAGCGGTCAAAGCCGGAGGTCATCAGCAGCTGCTTGAACTGCTGGGGAGCCTGAGGCAGCGCATAGAACTCGCCGGGATGCAGGCGGCTGGGAACGAGGTAGTCTCTGGCACCCTCGGGAGAAGAGCTGGTCAGGATAGGGGTGGTGATCTCCAGGAAGCCGTGCTCGTTCATGCTGCGGCGCAGCTCGGCAACGATCTGGGAGCGCATCACGATCTTGCTCTTGACGTCGGGGTTGCGCAGGTCGAGATAGCGGTACTTAAGGCGGACGTTCTCATCGGCCTCACGGGAGCGGTTGATCTCGAAGGGCAGCTCGTTATAGATGCACTTGCCCAGCACTTCGATCTTCTCGGGTACCACTTCGATCTCGCCGGTGGCCTGCTTGGCGTTCTTTGCGGAGCGCTCTCTTACGGTGCCGGTGACGGAAATGGTGGACTCGCAGTTGATGCCCTTGACGACGGCCATCAGTGCTTCGTTGTTTTCGATGACGATCTGGGTGGTGCCGTAGAAGTCACGCAGCACGACGAAAGCCAGCGTTGCGCCGACCTCACGGACGTTTTCCATCCAGCCTACGAGAGTCACGTTCTTGCCGACATCGGCAATGCGCAGCTCGCCGCAGTTGTGGGTCCTTGACTGGAACATGGTGAATACCTCCAATACAATTGCAGTTAGCAGTTGGATAATGAATTACAAAAGGATTTCTGCGGAGACCTCGGAAGTCGGGAGCTCCTTTTCTTCGCCGGTGGTCATGTCCTTGATGCGGACAACGCCCTTGGCCAGCTCGTCGCCGGCAATGGTGATGACGTGCTTGGCGCCGGTCTTGTTGGCAAACTTGAACTGGGCCTTGAGGGAACGGGCACAGTGATCGATATCGCACTTTACGCCTTCCGCTCTCAGACGGTTGGCCAGCTTGAAGCCCTCGAGACGGGCATCGTCGCCCATCGTGCAGATGAA
>JAZLHZ010000211.1:0-7007 GCA_045617085.1 Clostridia bacterium | reverse complement strand
CGAGGATGTCGAAGCGGAGTGCCGGGGGAACCAGGATGCCCTTCTCGTTACGGGTGCACTGCTCGGGTTTGAACTTATATGCGCCATGGCTGGTGCCGATAGCGATAGCCAAAGAGTCAACACCGGTCTTGGAAACGAACTCTTCTACTTCCTCAGGACGAGTGTAGGAAGAATCCTCAGCCTTGACCTTAACATCGTCTTCAACACCGGCCAGAGTGCCGAGCTCACCCTCAACCACAACACCGTGATCGTGTGCGTACTCAACAACCTTACGGGTTACTTCGATGTTCTCCTTGAAAGACAGAGAGGAACCATCGATCATAACGGAAGTGAAGCCGCCATCGATGCAGGACTTGCAAGTTGCGAAATCAGGGCCGTGATCCAGATGCAGAACAACGGGGATCTCGGGGCACTCGAGAACAGCAGCCTCAACGAGCTTTACCAGGTAGGTATGATTAGCATAGGCACGTGCACCCTTGGATACCTGCAGGATAACGGGAGCCTTTTCCTCACGGCAGGCTTCAGTGATGCCCTGTACGATTTCCATGTTGTTTACGTTGAAAGCGCCGATGGCGTAGCCGCCTTCATAAGCCTTCTTGAACATTTCGGTAGAAGTTACCAGAGACATTTTGAACCACTCCTTTTATTTAATGTATGAGTATTATACCATCTTTTCGTGCAAAAATCAAGTATAGTATCACCACATTCATATTAAATAAATGTCACGCTTAGTCGACTCTTTGAATAGCAGGATGTTTTTGGCCGGTAATCCAGTCGACATCGTCAGTCAGCCAGTCCATGATTTCAAGCTGACGGGTCTCCCATGCGATGGTGCTCGCCTTCTCCTCTTCCGTCATGGGGTGATCAAAGGACTTGACCAATTCGCAGTAACCAAAGATATAACCATTTGCATTCCAGATCGTGAAATTGCTCTCGGGACCTTCGGAGACCTTATCACCTCTGGCAACAATCAGCTTGTCATGACGTGCCTTATATTCGGCAGCACAGCCATCCTTCAGCTTTGTAGCAAACACACGATGACGAATCAGAGACTTGTCCTCTCTGACGATACCGATATCATGATACATCAGCGGCAACGTTCCCTGTGCTGCCTGAACGGTACCAAACTCTTTCAATGCAGTGTCATATGCCTTGAATGCGGCTGCAGAAGAAGAACAGGGAGCAAAGTCATCCGGATATTCACCATATACAAACAAGAAATTATCCACTGACCAAATGGAAAAATTCTCAATACCGGCAGCCTTCACAACGGAATGCAGTTCATTCTTGAAGCCGTTGATCGCAGTAAGTGCAGCTTCTTTCTTACCTTCATCAAGCTTATAAACAAAGGGAAGACGCTTCATGATGATACTCTCCTTTTCAGCTCATTAGGGCTTTTCAACAGGATACAGGATCTTCAGCTGATTTACTTTGCTCTGATATGCCTTTTGACGCTTTTCGCCGATAAGCATCTGCTTGATCTGTTCCTTTGCGACATCAAAGGTCACAGCCTCGCCTTCACCCTTGCTGTCCAGACGGATGATATGATAACCAAACTGGGTCTTGACGGGTGCGGAAATCTCTCCGACTTCCATACTGAAGCATGCAGCATCGAATTCGGGAACCATCTGACCTCTGCCGAATTCACCGAGATTACCCCCCTGCTCCTTGGAAGGGCAGGAAGAGAACTGTTTTGCAGCATCCTCGAAAGTAATGTTGCCGGCTTTAATGTCAGCAAGGATCTCATTTGCCTTTTCCTCGGAATCAACGAGGATATGGCTTGCAGATACTGTGGGCTGACCGGCAAACTGCTCTGGATTCTCATCAAAGTACTTCTTAGCCTCAATATCAGATGCAGAGACATTGTCAACTGCCTTGCTAATGGCATACTGAGTAAGCAGCTGCTCCTTGATACGGGCAAGCTCTGCCTTAAATGCAGGCTCTCTCTCATAAAGGTTGTGCATCGCATCCGCAAGGAAGAGCTTCTGGGCAATCAGCTGTTCAAGAATGACTTTACGTCCTTCTGCAGTATTGTAGGCCTGACCACGCTGTCCCATCTGGGCAATCATTTCATCGATGTCGCTCTCGTAAATCGCCTTTGTATTGACGATGGCAAGGGGTTTCTGTGCGTTCTCCATTTTGAATCACTCCTCATTTGTTTTTATATCAACGTAAATTGATATCATCTCTTATTTTGCAGAATCATGTTTTACATCAGATGCTGCAAGTGTTCGGTATCACCCTGACGGAACTGCAAAGAATACAGATCATAATAGATACCTTTCTTCTCAATCAGTTCTTCATGCGTACCCTGCTCTGCAATCTCACCCGAGGTAATGACTGCAATCTCATCTGCATTCTTGACAGTAGAAAGACGGTGAGCAACAACGATAGTAGTTCTGCCTTTGCACAACTCATCCAATGCCTGCTGGATCAGTATCTCCGTGGTATTGTCCAGTGCACTTGTAGCCTCGTCAAGGATAAGGATTGCCGGATCCTTCAGGAACACTCTGGCAATACTGAGACGCTGCTTCTGTCCGCCGGATAGTTTGACACCACGTTCACCGATCTGAGTATTATAGCCTTCCGGCAGAGTCATTACATATTCATGAATGTTGGCTCGTTTTGCTGCCTCGATAACCTCTTCATCTGTTGCGTCCAACCTGCCATAGTGGATATTTTCCTTGATAGTACCATTGAACAGGAATACATCCTGCTGAACGATACCGATGGCTCGGCGCAGAGAACGCATGGTCAGCGTTTTGATATCCTTTCCGTCTACCAGAATCTTTCCGTCTGTATACTGATAGAAATTGGGAATCAGGTGGCATATCGTGGTTTTACCGCCGCCGGAGGGACCGACCAATGCCATCTTCTCGCCCTTCTTTATCTTCATGGATACATGACTAAGGACTTCCTTGCTGTCATTATAGTGGAAAGAAACATCCTGCAGCTCGATCTCTCCCTTGACATCTGTGAGCTCAACTGCATCCTCACTGTCAGTTTCCGGCTTTTCATCCATGATCTCAAGGAATCGTTCAAAACCGGTAACGCCATTCTGGTACTGTTCCATAAAACCGATCAAAGTATTGACAGGATTGATAAACTGATTAACGGAAACAATGAACGCAGAATAGTCGCCGAAGTTGATCTTCCCCTGATACATGAAGATACCGCCGGCAATCAGAACAACGACATTGAACACATCTGTAACGAACGAAGTCGTTGAATGGAACTCAGCCATAGCAAGATAGGATTTACGTCTGGCTTCAACAAACTGCTTGTTTCCATTCTCAAACTTCTCGGCTTCCTTCACGTCATTGGTGAATGCCTTTGTGACACGAATACCCGAAATGCTGCTCTCCAAAGCTGCATTAATGACAGCAATGGACTTACGGCTCTCTTGGAAAGCATCCCGCATCTTCTTTCTGCTCTTCGTGGAAACAATGACAAGAATCGGAACGCACGCAAACACGATTAATGTCAAGGGTACGGAAATCATGCATAGGTAGATGAACGAACCTATGATCATGATTCCGCTGATCAGCACATTTTCGGGGCCATGATGGGCCAGTTCGCTGATATCCATCAAATCGTTGGTCATCCTGGACATGATCTTACCTGTCTCGTGATTGTCATAGAAAGTGTAAGGCAGGGTTTCCAGCTTTCTGAACATATCCGAGCGCATTTGTGCCTGCATACCGACACCGATAACATGGCCATAGTACTGAACAAAATAGCGAAGAAGCATTCTGATAAAATACAAAGCCAGCAAAATGATTCCGAAAATAACTACCATCCTGATATTCTTATTCGGAATGAGGTCATTCAACATTGTACGTGAGAATATCGGGTACAGCATGCCGATGAGGGATATCACCAGAGACGCCAGCATATCCAGCGTAAACAGCTTAATATGCGGCTTATAATATGCCATAAAGCGCTTCAGCATTGTTCTATCATCCTCTCAATATAAACTACTTATATATTTTACCACACAAAAGCGCTTTTGTAAAGTTATGTTTATTACAGTCATGTTGAATTAAATGCACATTTCATTTTATCCAATAAGGTACTCCGGTCTCTTTTGTAATATAAGTACCTTGTTCATCACTCCGACAAGTCAGGCAAATAACGTTCACGCCTTGTTCAACTGCCTTTTTCATCATAAAAGAGAATTGTTGATCCGTTTGTTTGTTCGGTCTCACATGGTATACACCATCCAACATCACAACAAATATCATAAGTGCTTCGTATCCGTCTTTTTTTGCCTTGATCAATTCTTCCAGATGTCTTGAACCACGCTCTGTCGGTGCGTCCGGAAACAAGCCAATACCATCTTCAGCAAGTGTACAGCCTTTAACCTCTGCCATAATTCGTCTTCCGTTAATCTCTGCACAAAAATCCAGTCTGGAATTACCATACGAATATTCCGGCTTTATTATATTCGCTGAATTTTCGATAAACCATTTATGAACAATGGCATTAGGGGCAGTGCTGTCGATATTGACCCATTGGTACTGTTCCGACCACACCATAATCAAATCATATTTTGTTTTTCTGTTCGCTTTGTCCGCATTCTGAAGTAAAACCTCCGTACCTGGAATCAACAACTCCCGAAGTCTCCCGGTATTCTTAATATGAACGATCTCTATCTTACCGTTCATATCAACTTTTGCCGCAAATCGATTCAGTCTTTCGATAAAGATCGCCTTTAGCAGATTCGTATATAACATAATTTCTCTCCCGGTACTTGAAAAAAAGCGATCAATATGGTAAAATAGTAGCAAATGAAAAGGAGGATTTGCTCATGAATATCGATCACATTATTGCAAAGGTACAACATACCGTAGACACGCATAAGCTAGCCGAAGGCGCATATGCAAGATATCTTTGGCAAGACAGTAAGAATTCCCGTAAGATGGGCGTCAACGAATATGGATGTGCTGATGCTGCAAATATCCTGTACATTATCGGAAACTTCGAGCGAGATCCTGAAAAGCGTGCCGCATGGGTCAATACGATGCAGCAAATGCAGGATCCGAAAACCGGTCTGTTTTATGAGGGAACTCATCACACCATCCACACCACCGCCCATGTAATCGCTGCACTGGAGCTTTTTGATGCACTACCTCTGTATCCTCTAACCGATCTGTTCCAGTACAAGGATAAAGACAAGCTCTATGAAAAACTGGACAGTCTCGACTGGTATGCCAATCCGTGGCCTCAGTCTCATCAAGGTGCCGGTCTGTTCGCAGCGCTCACAATTACAAGATCTGTGGATGCTCAGTGGCAGGACTGGTATTTCGATTGGCTGAAGGAAAAATGCGATCCGGTTACCGGAATCAGCTATGCCGGAAGACATGGCGGCGACTGCCTCAGTCATCATCTTTTCGGATGGTTCCACTACATGTTCA
Organism: Clostridia bacterium; assembly: GCA_045617085.1. GTDB lineage: Bacteria > Bacillota > Clostridia > Christensenellales > Aristaeellaceae > Firm-10. The sequence continues at coordinate 1,590 of JAZLHZ010000211.1, read as the reverse complement.
ATCATGAATATGCCCACAGAGCAATGCCGTATCCCGAAAAGATGATTGACAGCTGCATCGATATGTACAAATCTGATTCACTTGACTCGCTGTTCGGCAGACGCTGCGGATTCTGCGAAATCGATTGGGTATATTGCCTCAATCGCGCCACCAGACAGACGCCTTACCTTTTTTACGAGTGCAAAGACCTTCTTCGTGACTTTGCGGAAAAGTTTATCCGTTTCTTGGAGGAAGTGGATGCCGATAAAGACGAGGGCTTCAATGACCTTCACATGCTGTTCGGTGCCATGTGTGCCCTTGCAGAGCTTCAGGCAGCACTGCCCGGTGAAATTACCTCGACTGTGCCGCTGAAACTGGTTCTCGACCGCCGTCCCTTCATCTGATTTTGTTTATATACTATCGCCGATGGTGCAGCAGAGGGTTCCGATACCTTCTATCGTCACCTCGGCGACATCTCCTTTTTGGAGCCATACCGGATTATCCATACCGAGGATCACACCATCCGGAGTACCTGTAAATATCATATCGCCTTTATGCAGCATGAATATTTTTGAAAGATAACTGATAATACAGGCACAGCTGAAAATCATATCAGAAGTATTGGAATACTGACGCAGTTCTCCGTTGAGTCGGCAGGAGATTTCCAGATGCTGTGGATCAATGCTGTCCGCAGTAACCACATAAGGACCTACCGGTGCAAAACCATCCGGAGTTTTACCAACAAGCCATTGACTTGTACGCTTTTGCAGATCTCTTGCACTTACATCATTACCGCATGTCACACCAAACAGGCAATCAAGGGCTTCATCCTCACTCACGTTACGGCAGTCTTTTCCGATAATCAAAACGAGTTCTGCTTCATAGTCCAGCTTCTTCGTCATTTTCGGAGGATTAACGATACATTTATGACCGGCAAGCGCAGAATTGAATTTACTGAAGATAACCGGCACAGTCGGCATCTCGCTGTGTGTTTCAAGAATGTGCTTCTTGTAGTTTGTCCCGACACAGAGAATCTTTGACGGATTCTCAACCGGAGGCAGAAAAACCACCTCATCCGGATCGAGCAGTTTTCGGTCAAAAGATCTTTCCGAATATTTTATCACATCACCAATGCCGACAGGAACCAGTCCTTCATCTGTCACCAGACAAACAATACTTTCTTCATTATATTCTACTCTTGCAAGTTTCATGTTTTTCATCCTCCTGTTATTATATACAAAATGGCACTCGAAAACGAGTGCCATTCCGATTGATTCGTGTTGATTAGGCCTGCTCGGGAGCGCCAACAGGGCAGTTCTCTGCACAAGCGCCGCACTCTACGCACTTATCGGCGTCGATAACGAACTTGCCGTCACCTTCGGAAATAGCCTCAACGGGGCACTGTGCTGCGCAAGCGCCGCAAGCTACACAAGCGTCACTGATCTTGAATGCCATGATAGTATACCTCCTATTAATATTTGCAATTATTATTATACCACCCTATAGGGTGAATTGCAAGCAAAACAATTGACATCTTGTTTTTTTAACATTTATTCTCAAATTGCAATAGCAAGTTGCAATAGTTCACGAAAGATTCACGGATAGAACGGA
>JAZLHZ010000210.1:0-3040 GCA_045617085.1 Clostridia bacterium | reverse complement strand
TGGTGATGTGCTTCACTCACATGCGCCTGTTCCATCATTAATAAAAAAGGCTCTCCCAATGAGCGGAGAGCTTTTTTCAAGTGTGCAGTCGGGAAAAAGTCCTTCCCCACATCAGTGGGAAAGGTGCCGAGCGTATGCGAGGCGGATGGGGCAGACAACATATCTGTGTTGGTAAAAGATATGGACAGAATTCATAATCACTCTTTATCGGAGAATGCGAAACAAAATCGCAGAGACATGACAAAAGAGGAATGTCATTTGTGGTTTGACTTTCTCATGAATTATCAGCCCAAATTCCGGAAGCAGGCGATTGTCGGGAATTATATCGCTGATTTCTATTGTGTAAAGGCAAAACTTGTGATTGAACTTGACGGAAGTCAGCATTATGAAGAAGACGGATGTCATGCAGTTCTTTGAAGGAGTATGTGACAGAATTGATCAGTGTGTGAAAGAACGAATCAAATGATGTACCGGATGCAATACTTTATCAACCCCATCAGTCTGCTGGCGCAGCCAGCTTCCCCACTGATGTGGGGAAGCACTTTTGGGAAAAGTATTAACACAAACCCGGTTTATTTCCGAAGGGAAAATCCTGTATAATAAGCATCAGTTGCATATAGCGGAGGCATGATATTATGAAGCTTTTGGTCGTAGGAAGCGGCGGACGCGAACATACCATTATCAAGAAGCTGAAGGAAAACAAGGACGTTGAAGTGATCTATGCGCTGCCGGGCAACGGCGGCATTGCCAGGGATGCGGTGTGCGTTCCGATCGATGCCAAGGATATCGACGGCATTGCAAAGTTTGCCGGGGAAAACGGCATAGACTATGCGGTAGTCGCTCCCGACGATCCGCTGGTGCTGGGCTGTGTGGATGCGCTGGAAGCCAAGGGGATCTCCTGCTTCGGCCCGAGAGCCAATGCGGCCATCATCGAGGGCAGCAAGGTGTTCTCCAAGAACCTGATGAAGAAATACGGAATTCCCACGGCGGCCTATGAGACCTTCACCGATATGCAGAAGGCGCTGGAGTATCTGGATACGCAGGATGCCCCCATCGTCGTGAAGGCCGACGGTCTGGCGCTGGGCAAGGGCGTTATTATCGCCGAGACGAGAGATGAGGCCAAGCAGGCGGTCGTCTCCATGATGCAGGACAAGCAGTTCGGCAAGAGCGGCGAGCAGATCGTCATTGAGGAATTCCTCACCGGTCCCGAGGTATCCGTGCTGGCGTTCACCGACGGCAAGACACTGAAGCCCATGGTGTCCTCCATGGACCATAAGCGGGCACTGGATCACGATCAGGGCCTCAATACCGGCGGCATGGGTACCGTGGCGCCCAACCCCTATTATACAAAGGACATTGCCGACGAGTGCATGAAGACCATCTTCCTGCCCACCATCGAGGCGATGAACAAGGAAGGCAGGACCTTCAAGGGCTGCATGTATTTCGGCCTGATGCTGACCCCCAAGGGCCCCAAGGTCATCGAATACAACTGCCGTTTCGGCGATCCCGAGACGCAGGTGGTTCTGGCGCTGATGGAGAGCGACCTGCTGACCGTCATGCAGGCCACCACCAACGGCACGCTGGCCGATACCGAGGTCAAATTCTCGGATGGCAGCGCCTGCTGCGTGATCCTGGCCTCCAAGGGCTATCCGCAGAAGTACGAAAAGGGCTTTGAGATGACCTTTGACGACGGCGTGATCGACAGCGTGATATTTGCCGGAGCCAAGGAAAAGGACGGAAAGCTCTATACCAACGGCGGCAGAGTGCTGGGCGCCGTTGCCACCGCAGATACGCTGAAGGAAGCTATCGAGAAAGCGTATGTGCTGGCGGGCAAGATCCACTTTGAAAATGCGTACTGCCGAAAGGACATCGGACAGCGGGCAATGCAGGCGATCAAGGGCTGACAGGCAGGAGGAAGTTGACGATGGTTTACCGGATTTTTGTTGAAAAGAAGAAGGAACTGGCCAACGAGGCCAAGGCGCTGCTGAACGATGCCCGTGCTTTTCTGGGCATCAAGGCGCTGGAGGATGTGCGCATCCTGAACCGCTACGATGCGGAGGATATTGAAAAAGACCTGTTCGATTATGCGACGAAGACCGTGTTTTCCGAGCCGCAGCTGGACATCGTGACCTCCGGGCTCGAAGCCGGAAACGGCACCGTGTTCGCCGTGGAATACCTGCCCGGCCAGTTTGACCAGCGGGCGGATTCCGCTGCCCAGTGCATCCAGATCCTCTCCACCGGCGAGCGCCCCATCATCCGCACCGCCAAGGTGTATGTGCTGTACGGCGCCCTCAGTGCAGAGGACATTGAAAAGATCAAAAAATACGTCATCAACCCGGTGGAGGCGAGAGAAGCTGCTCTCGAAAAGCCGGAGACCCTGAAGATCAAGTACGACATCCCCACCGAGGTCAAGACGCTGGACGGCTTCACAAAACTGAACCGTGCGGAGCTGGAGGCATTCGTTTCTCAGTACGGCCTTGCGATGGATGCGGACGACATTGCTTTCTGTCAGGACTATTTCAAGAGCGAGCATCGGGATCCCACCATCACCGAGATCCGTATGATCGATACCTACTGGTCCGACCACTGCCGCCACACCACCTTCCTCACCGAGATCGACTCGGTGAAGTTCGAGGATAAGCTGCTGGCGGATGCTTATAACGAGTATATCGAGACCAGAAAGGCGCTGAACCGCACCAAGCCCGTCTGCCTGATGGACATCGCCACGCTGGCCGTCAAGTACCTCAAGAAAGAGGGAAAGCTGGACAAGCTGGACGAGAGCGAGGAGATCAACGCCTGCACCGTCAAGATCGATGTGACCGTGGACGGAAAGGCCGAAAAGTGGCTGCTGCTGTTCAAGAACGAGACCCACACCCATCCCACCGAGACCGAGCCCTTCGGCGGACCCTCCACCTGTATCGGCGGTGCCATCCGTGACCCGCTGTCCGGACGCTCCTATGTGTACGGCGCCATGCGTGACACCGGTGCGGCTGACCCGCTGAAGCCTGTCAGCGAGACCATTCCCGGCAAGCTTCCCCAG
>JAZLHZ010000209.1:0-2442 GCA_045617085.1 Clostridia bacterium | reverse complement strand
AGCTTCACCGCCGTACACGGAGACGCCGGTTCCGTTCTCTACGGCACGGTGTCCTCGCTCAACTGCGTTACCGTACTGGTTTTCACCGCCGTGCTGACCGCCATGTTTGCAAAGCGCAGCTCCGTCGACAAGATGGTCTGGGGCAATGCGTTTGAGGTGTTCGGAATGCTGATGATATTCCTGTTCCTCGGCACGCCGGTAGTATACTACCTCGCCATCGTGATATTCACCTTCGGCGAGATACTGAATACCACGACCACATCACCGCATCTGACCAAGCGTATCCCCGCCAATTTCCGCGGCAGGGTCATGGCCGTTGTGTCCGTGTTCGTCGATCTTGTGATGTCCGCCGGAGAGTATGCCGTAGGAAAGGTGTACGACAACGTAAGCCCCGAGGCGGCTTGGATCTCGGTACTGTGCCTCGGTGCGGCAACCATCGTCGGATATCTCCTATTGAAAAAACCGGACAGGAAAGCCTATCCGGATCTGTACAAAGAATAAACATTAAACAGGCTTTGTCCGCCCTATCCGCATCGCTACGCTCGGCACCTTCCCCACTGAGGTGGGGAAGGACTTTTGTTGTTATTTCATTATGTTTAACTTGATCGTTTCGCCCTTTTTCAGGAACATGCCGTTTCTGTCGAGGCGATTCCCGACATCGAGAAGCAGTACGGGAATCGTTTCCGCTGCCGTAACGGTATAGGAGTCCTTATTATTATTGACAACAGGCTCACTGTCTTTCCAGTGCATATCGCCCCAGCGCAGCGGCAGGAAGAAGCTCCTGTCGCCGTTGTTCAGGTCGCACAGCAGCACATGCTCGGCATCGAGCGGCACCTTATCAAAGTACATGGTTTTGACGCTGCCCGCTCTGCAGGCAACGATGGAGCTATGTATATCCGTTTCCTCGCCGGTCACGATGTTGTAGACATACAGACGGTAGTTCATCCATACGCTTTGCGTGCCCGCATTGGAGACGGACACGGCAATCTTGCCGTCCTCCTCCGTTACGGTGCCGATGACGTCCGAAGCACAGCGCTTGAAGGTATAGAAAGCGGGCTTTGGACCCAAATAGTAATCGACCATAGACCAGCCGTTGGCGGCAGGCCAGCAGTCGTTGAACATCCAGTAGATGATGCCGGAGGAGAACCACATGTTCCTGCGGAACAGCTCCAGCGACAGGCGGATCCACTCGCACTGCAGAAGCTGCATCTTCTTCACCCGGTCTTTTCCCGAGGTGAACTTGCCGAAGATGCCCTCCGCCATGCGCTCCACATACCCGTACAGGGTAACGCTGCCGAGACCCGGATTGTTCTTGGTATGATATTCGGAGATGCTCGTGTCGTCTCCGAATATGTCCTCGTCCGTCATGAACTTCCGCAAGCTCGACACATAGGGCATGCCGATGGCGGGTTGTTCGGCGGTAAAGCGGGCCAGATACCGTTCAAAATATGCCCGGTAGTCCGAGAAATCGCCTTGCCGCACCCATGCGAAGAAGTTGCCGAGGTACTGGGTATTGTGAGTCGTCCCTCTGACGGCGGAGGCATAGGGCACGCCGCCGTAGGGGCTGGACGGCAGGAATCTGCGGGCAGGATCGAGCCTTTTCAATACCGGGCCGATGCCCTCCAGCGCCGCTCTGCGTCCGTTGTAGTGTTCCATGTTCTCGTTGCCGTTGACTGCATTCTCGTTGTCGCCGGACCACCAGACGAGACAGGGATGGTTTCTGAGCGCCAGCGCCGCTTCCTCCGCTTCCAGACTGAGCTTGCGGATGAATTCGTCGTCCTCTTCGGGGTACGTGCCGCAGGCCATCAGGAAGTCCTGCGTTACCAGGATGCCTTCCCTGTCGCAGGCGGAATAGAAAGCATCGTGTTCGAATATGCCGCCGCCCCAGACCCGGAGCATATTGTAGTTGCCTTCCTTGGCCAGCTTCACCAGCTTGTCGATCTTTTCATCGGTCTCGGCAGACATGAAGGGCTCGCAGGGCACCCAGTTGGCGCCCCGGCAGAAGATGCGCTCGCCGTTTACCAGCAGGATGAACGAGGAAGAGCCCTTGTTTTCGTCCCACTCGATCAGGTGGTCGTACTGCTTGATCTGCTGCGCCTTGTTCGCTTCGCTGCTGCCGGGCGCATCCTCGATCTCGAGGATCTCCACGGTGCGAATGCCGAAGCTGATCTCTTTTTCGCCGATCTTCAGGGTATACAGCGGCTGCTCGCCGTAGCCGGAAGGGTACCACAGTTGAGGGGCGGTGATATCGATGCATTCCTCGATGCATGTACGGGTGCTGCCCTTTTCCGTCGCCAGCAGGCGGCGCTTTTTTTCATAGATCTTTTCGCCTTCGGGACTGAATATCCCGATCTGCGTCAACCCGATGCCGGTGATGTCCGCAAACGATGCCGAAACCGAAACCTGTGCAGAATATCGGTTGATGCTTTTGGTAAACACGTA
>JAZLHZ010000208.1:0-17699 GCA_045617085.1 Clostridia bacterium | reverse complement strand
CCGAAAGGTCTGGGAAGGCGGCGAGCCTGAGGACGCTGATTCCGTGAGCTTCATCCTTGAAAACGGCTTCGGCAGCTACCTCGGCGGCGAGCCGGGCGCATGGGAGCAGGTTCCTTCTGAAAACGACGCCCGGGTTTTCACCATTCAAGCCGACGAGGACTGGGAGCTTGAAGTGACCGACATCCCGGCGACCGCTGAGGTTGGAGGCGCGACCGTGGCGCTGGAGTATTCGCCGGTGGAGACCGAGATTCCCGGATATGAGCTCAGCGACTGGTCGTTTGACGTGGAAACACAGAATACCTATGCAGGCCGTGCCACGCTGACGTTTACCCCCAGTGCGAAGATCGATAATGTCAGGCGCATGGTGTTCTCCTATACCTATAACGGCGAAACGCATACCTACACCAAGGATTACAGCGCGAACACGACACTGTCGTCAGGGACGAAATACACGTTTGAGATAAGCCTGCTTCTGAACGATGAGGATATGCTGGGCGATGTGAGCAATGTTTCGGTCAACGTGTATAAGTATAAGAACACGTACGAACTGATTTCCGCATCGGGGACGACCGGCGTCGAGAATGCGGAGCGGTACGTTGCAGAAACGATTTATGTCCCGGTTCTGACCCTGACCAATACCCCGATACCGACAGAAACGACCATGACGGTGACAAAGACCGTTATTGGCGGTGATGCGGAGACGCTCTTCAGCTTCACGGCGCAGCTGACGGAAGGCTCCTTCCCGGAGCCGCCCGCGGACGCGGACTATACGGTCGATGACGGCGGCGTTGCCCACTTCGCGCTGAAGCACGGAGGAAGCATCGTGCTGACCGTCCCGATGAACTGCACGGTGGTCGTGGCAGAGACGGAACACGCGGGCTATAACGTATCCGTGGCGGTCGATGGCGGTACTGCGGCAAGCGGCGATACAAAGAACGTGAGCATCGGCGAAGACCCTGCTGCGGTTCAGTTTACCAACACCGCAGGGATGAAGCTCCCCGCCACCGGCGGCAGCGGAACCGCGAAATGGTATGCGGCTGGCATCGCCGTGCTGGCTGCTGCCGAATGGACCGGACTGCTCCTGCTGGCGATGTCCCGGATTCGCAGAGCAAGCTCCGGCGAGCAGGCGGGGAAAGCGCCTTCCCGCATCCACAGACGCAAAAGCGGCCCGGGTGGGCAGATGACCCGCTGACTGGGAAAGGAGAAAACCCATGAAAAAACTGCGTATGTATCTGCTTCTGCTTCTGGCAGCGAGCCTTGCGGCGGGTCTGCTCAGCGGCTGCGCCATGCAGGCGGAGGCCTACTGCGATCTGCGGGAGATGGGCGAGCTTGTGACCATCGAGGATGAGGCCGTGGCACTGGCCAAAGCGCCGGCCGCCGTCCCCGTGATGCTGCTGCCGGAAGCCTCCGGCAAGTCCGTGCAGGAGAAGAACGACGGCTGCATCGACTATTCCAACATCACGGACGGCTATGTGATGGCCCAGTATAAGGCGGACACCACGAAGCAGCTCAAGGTGCAGATCGTGGGGCCGACGACCACTTACTCCTACAACCTGAACCCTCAGGAATGGGCGACCTTCCCCCTGAGCGACGGGAACGGGGAATACAAGGTGAGCATCTGCAAAAACGCCGAAGGCGGCAGGTATTCCACCGTGACCAGCGTGACCTTCACGGTGACACTGAAGGACGAATTCGCGCCCTATCTGCGGCCCAATCAGTATGTGGACTATGAGTACGCGGAAAAGACCATCGCCAAGGCGGTGGAGCTGACCGCGGGGAAGGAAAATGTGCTGGACAAGGTGGAAGCGGTCTACGATTACGTCATCGACAGCTTTTTCTATGACGACGATCAGGCCGCTACCGTGGAATCCGGCTATGTGCCCGATCTGGATAAGGTGCTGGAAAAGCAGGGCGGTATCTGCTTCGACTATGCGGCGATGATGGCGGGTATGCTCCGCAGCCAGGGCATTCCGGTGAAGCTGGTCATCGGCTACGCGGAGGACATCTACCATGCGTGGCTGAGCGTGTTCAGCGAGAAGGACGGCTGGGTGGACGGCGCGGTCTTCTTCGACGGCAAGACCTGGATGCGCATGGACCCGACCTTTGCCTCCACCGGCGGCAACACGCAGGCCATCAAGGATTACATCGGCGACGGCAACAATTATGCTGCCCGCTACTTCTATTGAGTATCTGTATCGGAACATACGCAAAACAGGCAGCCCGGCCCCGGGCTGCCTTATGCCCTGTTTATGAAGCCTGAAAGGCGTTGAATTTTTTAAGGATCGAGAGGGGATAAACGATGCTCTCCTATGAAGACACCGCAGCGTTCTGCCGCAGTCTGGCGACGCTGAACCACGCGGGCGTGGGCAGCGCGGACAGTCTGTATCTGATGGCAGACGACGCGCCGGACGAAAAACAGAAGGCGATGCTGAAGGAAATGGCGTCGGACGCGGATTTCGGCATGGCCCAGTCCGAAGCGGTACGAAAGACCGGGGCCTTCCCGGAATTCGTGCCCAGCATGATGGCGGTGGGCGAGCGCACCGGCCATGTGGAAGAGACGATGGAGTCGCTGGCGGACTACTATGAGGGCCGGATGCGGCTGGACGGGCAGCTCAAAAGCGCGCTGCTGTATCCGAGCATCCTGCTGCTGGTGATGCTGGCGGTGCTGGTGGTGCTGCTTGCGTATGTGCTGCCGGTGTTCAGCGAGGTCTATGCCCGGCTGGGCACGGGCTTCAGCGGCTTCGCGGGCGGGCTGCTGTCGCTGGGCGGGGTGCTCAGTAAGCTGATGCCGGTGCTGTGCGTGGTGCTGGGCCTGCTGGTGGCGTTTCTGCTGGTATTCGCCCTGTCGGAGCGGTTCCGCACGGCGTTTATCCGCAGGCTGGGCGTGATGACCGGCGAAAAGGGCATCTCCCGGGCGACGGCTTCCGCCACCTTCATGCAGGCGCTGAGTCTGGGCGTGAACAGCGGCATGGCGACGGATGAAGCCGTTGCGCTGGCTTCGACGCTGATGGATACCCCGGGCTCGCAGAAGCGGGCGAAGGAAGCGGAAGGGCTGCTGATGGACGGCAGCACGCTGGCGGACGCGCTGAAGCAGACGGAGTTTGTTACGGCGTCGGAGGCGCGCATCCTGTCGGCGGCGTTCCGCAGCGGCGCGGGCGACCGGGCGCTGCAGCACGCCAGCGAAACGGCGACGGAGCAGAGCGAGGAAGCGGTGCAGAAGCTGCTGGGGCGGGTGGAGCCTGCCATGGTGCTGACCGGCGCGATCCTCGTGGGTCTCATTCTGCTGAGCGTGATGCTGCCGCTGCTGCACATCATGTCCGCCATCGGGTAAAGCGCGATGGTGCGGAAACGGAAAAGCGCCGCGAGGCGCATTTTGGGCGTGCTGCTGCCCATCGTGGCGGCGGCGCTCATCGGCTGGCTGTTCTTCACGGGACTGACGGATCTGGACAAGGGCCAGAGCGAGCAGGGCGTGCAGCAGCTGGAGGAAGCGCTGCGGCGAGCGGCGGTGAGCTGCTACGCGGCGGAGGGCTGCTACCCCACGGACGTGCAGTATCTGCGGGATAACTATGGGGTGCAGGTGGACGATAAACGGTATCTGGTGCATTACCGCGTGTTTGCGGAGAACCTGATGCCGGATATCTCGGTGATGGTGCTGACAGAAGAATGAAACAGGAACGAACGGAAACCCACCAGCTGGGCACGCTGGCGGTGCTGACGGTATTTTGCGTGTTCGCAGTCTGCATTCTGACGGTCATTCTCTTCGGCGCGAAGGCATACCAGAGCCTGAATGAGCAGAGCGAGGAGAATTACCAGACGCGGACGCTGGCGCTCTTCCTCAGCGGCAAGCTGCGGCAGGCGCAGAAACAGAGCGAGCTGACGGTGAGCGAGTTCGGCGACGGGGACTGCATCGGCATTCTGGAGGAGCTGGACGGGGAGCAGTACTGCACGTGGCTCTACTGTATGGACGGGTGGCTCATGGAGCTGTTCGGCGAGGCGGATTTTGAGTATGAGCCGGAGGAGGGCGAAAAGATCCTCCGGGCCAGCGGCTTCGAGGCCGGGGTGACGGACGGCATCCTGACGCTTCGCGCCAGTACGGAGGACGGGGCGCCGGTGGAGCTGACCTTTGCCCTCAGAGGAGGCGGAGCATGAAGGATAAGGCGACGCTCACGCTGATGGAGCTGCTCATCATGGTGCTGGTGTTCTCGCTGGCGGCGGCGCTCTGCCTGAAAGCCTTCGTGTGGAGCACGCAGAAGGCGCAGGAAAATAAGGTGGTGGCCGAGGCTGCCATTTTCGCACAGAACGAGGCGGAGCGGCTGAAGGGCTGCCGTGCGGCGGCCGAGGGCACTCAATTTTACGATGAAAACTGGCAGCCGGCTGCGGACGGCTGTTACCGGCTGACGACCGTGCCCTATTCTGGCGAGCTGCTGGGCGGCGCGGAGCTGCTGGTGGAGGATACGCGGGGAAGAGAGCTGTTCCGGCTCACGGTGCGGTGGCAGGAGGATGCGGCATGAAAAAGAAGCAGCGTTCTCAGCCCAGCGTGGTGGGCGGCAGCTCCCTGCTGGTCATCTTCTCCGTGCTGTGCGTGGCGATCTTCGCGCTGATGAGCCTCAGCTCCGCCACGGGCGATACGAGATTGAATGACCGGAGTCTGGAAACGGTGGCGGGCTACTACGCGGCGGATGCGCAGGCGGAGGAACTGCTGGCCCGGCTTCGGCAGGGAGAAGTCCCGGAAGGGGTGACGGAGGCGGACGGGGTGTATTCGTACACCTGCCCCATCACGGATTCACAGGAGCTGCGGGTGGAAGTCCGCGTCAGCGGCACGGAATATGAAATTCTGCGGTGGCAGAGCGCCAGCGCGGTGGAATGGGAGCTGGACGAGCACGTGAACGTGTGGAGCGGCTCACAGACAGATTGAGAGACAGGAGCAGAGTAACATGTCGGAACTGCTGGAATACTTAAAGAAAGCGGTAGACGCGGATGCGTCGGATATCTTTATTGCACCCGGCACGCCGCTGAGCATCAAGGCGAACGGCGATTTGCAGGCTCTGGGCGCGGAGAAGCTGATGCCGGATCAGACGGAAGCGATGATCCGGGAAATCTATGAGATGGCGAAGCGGAAGCCGGAACAGTTCATGCAGGACGGAGACGACGATTTCAGCTTCGCGGTGCCGGGCATCGCCCGCTTCCGCGTGAATATGTACCGGCAGCGCGGCTCCATCAGCACGGTCATCCGTGTGGTGAAATTCACCATCCCGGACTGGCAGAGCCTGAAGATCCCGGAGGAGGTCATCAGGCTCAGCAGCCAGAAGCATGGGATGATCCTTGTGACGGGCACCGCCGGCAGCGGCAAGAGCACGACGCAGGCCTGCATCGTGAATGAGATCAACCGGACCCGGGCCTGCCACATCATCACGCTGGAGGACCCGGTGGAATTCCTGCACCGGAACCAGAAGAGCATCGTGAGCCAGCGGGAGATCGCCATCGATACGGAGACCAGCCTGACCGGCCTGCGGGCCTGCCTGCGGCAGGCGCCGGACGTGATCCAGCTGGGCGAGCTGCGCGATCTGGAGACCATCCGCACGGCCATGACCGCCGCGGAGACCGGGCATCTCCTCATCGCCACGCTGCATACCCGCGGCGCGGTGAACACGGTGGACCGCATCGTGGATACCTTCCCGGCTGACCAGCAGGCGCAGATCCGGCTGCAGCTGAGCAGCGTATTGCATACGGTGGTGTCCCAGCAGCTGCTGCCCGCCAAGGGCGGCGGGCGCGTGGCGGCCTTTGAGATCATGCACACGAACAACGCCATCCGCGCCATGATCCGCGACTGCAAGACCCCGCAGATCGACAACGCCATCGCCTCCGGCGGGAGCGAGGGCATGGTGAGCATGGATCAGGCCATCTGGGCGCTGTATAAGGCGGGAAACATCACGGCGGAGACCGCGGTGGCCTATTGCAACAATCCGGAGCAGATGCAGCGGCGCATCGGCTGAGCGAATGACGGAGGAAACAGAGATGAAAACAAAGAGAATGCTGAGCCTTGCGCTGGCGGTCATCCTGATGCTTGCGCTGGCAGTCCCTGCCTTCGGCGCGAGCACCGTGCGCTCGAAGCAGGCGCTGAGCGTGAACGGCAAAAGCGTCACCTGCGATATCTACAACATCGACGGCAGTAACTATTTCAAGCTGCGCGACCTCGCCTACCTGATGAACGGGACGGAGAGCCAGTTCGAGGTTGGGTGGGATGCGGTGAACAAGTCCATCGCCATCACCACGGGCAAGAGCTATACCCCCGCGGGGGGCGAGCTGGTGGTGGGGGACGATCTGTCCGGTACGGCGGTCCCCAGCGCCCAGACCATCTACATCGACGGGGTGAAGCGCTCCGACCTGAGCGTGTATAACATCGGCGGCAACAACTTCTTCAAGCTGCGCGATCTGGGCACGGCAGTGACCTTCATCGTGGACTATGACGGCGCGACCAAGACGATGATCGTGGAAAGCACGGATTACGCCGCCGGGAAGAAACCGGAACCCACCCCCGCGCCTACCCCGGCTCCCACGCCGGAACCCACGCCCGCGCCCACGGAAGCGCCCAAGGTGATCCTGCCGGTGGAAGCGCCCACCGCGCCGGGCACCGTGACGGCGGAGAAGAACGGCGGCACCATCGACTACTCCAACATCAAAGACGGCTACGTGATGGCCAAGTTCAAGGAGAACTTCGACAAGCGCCTGAAGGTGCGCGTGGAGGGTCCGACCACCACCTACGACTATAACCTGAAGCTGAACGAGTGGGCCACCTTCCCGCTTTCTGACGGCAACGGCGACTACAAGGTGGGCATCTACAAGGAGGCCAGCGGCGGCAAGTATTCCCTCGTGGTGAGCGCCACCTTCAACGCGACCCTGACGGACGAGTTTGCCCCCTTCCTGCGGCCCAATCAGTATGTGAACTACACGAACGCCGTGAACACCGTGGCCAAGGCGAAGGAACTGACGAAGAACCAGAGTACGGCGCTGGAAAAGCTGGCCGCCATCTATGATTTCGTGGTGGGGAACTTCGCTTATGACGACGATCTGGCGGCCACCGTGGAGAGCGGCTATCTGCCCGATGTGGAAGCGGTGCTGGCCTCGAAGAAGGGCATCTGCTTCGACTATGCGGCCATCATGGCGGCGATGCTGCGGAGTCAGGGCATCCCCTGCAAGCTGATCGTGGGCTATGCGGGCGACGTGTACCATGCGTGGCTGAGCGTCTACAGCCAGGAGGACGGCTGGATCGACGGCGCGGTGTTCTTCGACGGCAAGAACTGGAGCCGCATGGACCCGACCTTCGCCTCCACCGGCGGCAACACCGAGGAGATCAAGAAGTACATCGGCGACGGAAGTAACTATCTGGCGAAGTATTTTTACTGAGGAACAAAACGGGCAGACACAGGCCACAACGCCCTGACGGAGATGTAAAGAGATATGAGAGAATCCCTTTACAATTATTGTATGGAACGGAATCGACGCGACCTACTGGATGAATGGGTGCAGGCTCGGAATCAGCCACTCACGCCGGAGACGGTGCCTCCCTTCTCGCATCGCCGGGTCTGGTGGAAATGCAGGACATGCGCCTACGAATGGCAAACAGAAATCAAAAGCCGTGCGGGCAGCGGCAAAAGCGGCTGTCCGGCCTGCGCTGGTAAAACAGTTGCCGCAGGGGTCAACGACCTTGCAACGACCCATCCTCTGCTGGCAGAGGAGTGGCACCCAAGCCGGAACGGCACGCTGGCACCGAGTGCTGTGACCGCCGGGATGGGAAAGAAAGTCTGGTGGCGCTGTAAAAACGGACATGAATGGCAGACCTCTGTTGCGCTGCGGACTTCCGGAAGCGGCTGCCCGGTCTGCGCTGGAAGAACGGTTCTGACGGGGTATAACGATCTGGCAAGCCGATACCCGGATATTGCGGTACAATGGCATCCCACAAAAAACGAAGGCATTACGCCGACGCAGGTGACCGCTCAGAGCAACAAAAAGGTCTGGTGGCGCTGCGAAATAGGGCATGAATACATCGCAGCGATTTCTTCGCGGACGCAGCGCAAAACGGAATGTCCATACTGCACAAATCGAAGGGTTTTGCCGGGGTTTAACGACCTTGCGACACGGTATCCGAACCTTGCTGCCGAGTGGCATCTGACGAAAAACACGCGGTCACCGTCGGAAATGTCCTGCGCCAGCATAGACAAAGTGTGGTGGGTATGCGGAAAAGGACATGAATATGCAGCAACGGTCAGCGCGAGAGTGTGGCAGCAAACAGGCTGCCCGATTTGTACGAATCGGGTTGTACTGCCGGAGGAAAACAGCCTTGCGGCCACGCAGCCGCAGATCGCGTCCCAGTGGCATCCAACAAAAAACGGGACGCTCACGCCGGAAAGCGTGAGCGCAGGCAGCGAACGAACGGTATGGTGGAAATGTGCAAAGGGACACGAATGGCAGGCAAAGGTCAGCAGCCGAAGTGGGAAAAACACCGGCTGTCCTTTTTGCATGAACCGGCAGGTATTGGTTGGTTACAACGATCTTGCAACGACGCATCCTCAGCTCGCAGGCCAATGGCAATCAGAGTTAAACGAAACGCTTACACCGGAGATGTTCACCTACGGCAGCTCGCGCAGCGTCTGGTGGCAGTGCGAGGACGGGCATATCTGGAAAGCACCGATTTCAAGACGGGCGGGCGTGCAGGGCTCCGGATGCCCGTTCTGCAATGGCAGACTAAGTCGCACCAAGCGCCTGTATTATGAGAGCGTCAAAAAGGAACTCCTGCAGCAAGAAAGAAAATAAGAATCGCTTGCGAGTCCTCCCAAGGGGTCACTCTGCCCACTGGATGAACCATCTGATCGGTCACAGTGACCTATAAACGTATCATAGCTAAGAGTATAACTCAGAGAGAAGAAACATCCATCTTTTCCTTCAACGCTTTCAGGCTCTTGTCGTAGTCCGCCTGCGTAATAGCCTTCTTCCCCAGATACAGGTCCAGCAGCTCTTTCTGCCGCAGAAAGAGCTGCTTCTTTTTTTCGTCAGGGGTCATTTTCGACCAGTCCAGTTCTGTCGGCATGATCCGTCACCCCGCTCTCCTGTCTGCCGTGGCAAAAAACTCCGCCATGGTAACGCCCAGCGCATCGCAGAGCGCTTCAATGGTGTCCACGGAAAGCTGCCCGCCCCGCTCTCTGGTGCGTTTAAGCGTATTGTACGAAATGTCGCTCATCTGCGCGATCTGAAAGAGCGTCAATCCCTTGTCCTCGACCAGTTCCATCAAACGATCCATCGTATTCATGTTCCAGTCCTCCTTATGAGACCGTGTTTTCGTGTTTTCGTTTTCGGCTTTTTCCAGCGTCCATTCTATCACGGGAAGGTGTCCCATTTACCGGACAGTCACAGAACGCGGCCAACAATCTGAAACATTACGTCCGGAGAGATCAGAATCGGTGCGTATTTTTCGTTATAGGACACCAGCACCGGCTGCATCCGCATTCTTCCGTCACTGTCGGTATAGGCTTCCGCATCCCCTTCGTCCGGCTCCTGCTCATCATAGCTCTTGATGTACCCGTTCCCGTCATAGAGGAAGATCCCCACCTCGCCAGGATTCAGGCTGCCGCACTGTTGCACCCACACGATCTGCCCGTCATGATAGACCGGTTCCATGCTGTCGCCGCTGACATGAAGGGCAAAATCCGCACCGGCAGGAACCGCATTCTCCGGAAAGCGAACATTCTCAAACTGCCCTTCGTCCAAAAATGCACCGGTACCGGCAGATGCAGTCAGGTAACTGACCGGCTTGGTGATGTAGCGGATCGCGGCAGGCGTCGTGCGGCGGGGAGCAGGCTTATACAGACCGGTAGCGAGAAGATCCGCTTTATACTCCTCCAGCTTTCTGCGGCCGGCGTCATTCAGACTGCCAACGCTGCTGGAGAAGAACACCATCTCATCTTCCAGTCCCAACGCATGGGCGATGGCAAACAGCTGATACCCGTTGGGAATCGCTTTCCCAAG
Organism: Clostridia bacterium; assembly: GCA_045617085.1. Taxonomy (GTDB): domain Bacteria; phylum Bacillota; class Clostridia; order Christensenellales; family Aristaeellaceae; genus Firm-10. The sequence goes on along the minus strand of JAZLHZ010000208.1, from coordinate 7,679 downwards.
CTCCCATTTGTTAATGCCGCTGGAGCTGATTTCTACGCCATATTTTGCAAGCAGACGGCTGAACTCCGTGAGATTCATATTCTGGCGGAGCCGTGCCTCTGCGATGCGCTCCCCAATAAAATTCCGTTCTCTTTCCGCCGCAGCGTCATAGGTCGGGGCCGCCTTTGTGTTCAGCCTGACGGGTTGTTTTTTCTTCGCTGAATTACGCATGGAATCATCCTCACAATCTTCAGGTTGATAAGATTATACGGGGCTGAATGCCATCTGTCAATACCAAATGGAATATTAGTCCATGTTAGTGAACAAATGTTCACTTGACGGGGAATGATAATCCGTTTATACTGAATCCACGATTTGAGAGACAGAGGTGAGAAAAATGCCAGATACCATCCTGCACAGCGACATGAACAGCTTCTATGCCAGTGTGGAAATGATGCTGGAGCCGAAACTCCGCGGGAAAGCCGTAGCGGTCTGCGGCAGTACGGAGTCCAGGCACGGCATCGTTCTGGCGAAATCGGAGCTGGCGAAAAAAGCCGGCGTCAAGACCGGGATGGTAAATTGGGAGGCAAGGCAGAAGTGTCCGGAGCTGATCATCGTACCGCCTCAGTACGATCAGTATCTGAAATACTCCGAGCTTGCCCATGATATCTACTACCGATGCTCAAATCTGATTGAGCCCTTCGGCATGGATGAATGCTGGATGCCGAATGACGGCAGAGAACTGGTGCGGATGCCCAGCGTCATATATCAATGAGGAGGAAGTTCTGTCATGGAAATCGAAGTCTATTATGAGCTCTGCCCCGTTCCCGCCATCTGCGAGGAATGCAGGGATACGGACTGCTGTGTCTGCGACCACTTCGGTGAACGCTGGCGGATGAGCGAGCGGTACGAACTGTTCAACAAGCGGAGATCCTGTGAGCAGGCAATTGCCAGATACCAGCGGGAAGTCCGGAAGATCGATCTGCGGCTGGCTGTCCTGAACTATGCTGAGGCATGGAAGGAAAAAGGTGAGAGTCTGAAATGACGGCAGCCGACAGACGCAAGGTCTACGTACTGGTGAATGTGGATCACCGACCGGACGGCACAGCAAGGCCGAACCGGATCACGTTTGAAAACGGAAAGAAATATGAGATTGACCGTGTTCAGGGGTGTTGCCGTGCCGCCGCGACAAAGGTGGGCGGTTCCGGCATCCGGTATACGGTGCGGATCTGCGGAACGGAAACCTATCTGTATGACGAGGAAAACGGGAAATGGTTCGTCGAGGCGAAGCAACGAAGGCTGATATGCCATATCTGAGCAATGAAAAAATCGAACAGATTGCAGAAAAAGTCATTCGGACATACCGCTCTCTCCCTCAGCTGCAGGGAAGGGAAATCCGCAGGATCGATCCCTTGCTGTTGATTGATTTTCTTGGCCTAACGGTAGATTACCAGCGGCTCTCCCTGAACGGTATCCTTGCGGGCGCGACAAGCTCCGGACCAGATTGTATGATTGTGTACGACGAGAACGATGATATCGACTTGTATCTGCTGGACGGAAAAACGATTCTGATCGATTCGGCTCTGAATGAACCGAAAGCAAATTTGGGTCAGCGCAACTTCGCCCTGACGCATGAATTCTGCCACCATGTTCTGTTCTCTCTTTATCCAAAGCAGTATCGCATAAACGAAGGCAGAAATCGGGTTCTGTTTTATACGATTCCCAGCCGAAAACCTGCGAGCAGGGAGGAGCTGATTACCAACAGACTGGCTTCGGCGGTGCTGATGCCGGAATCGCTGGTGCGGAGCAATATGCTTCGGTACGGACTCGGATGTAAGCTGAAAAAACTCAATCGCTGTTTTGCTGCCACGGAATATGAAGCGTTTTCACGGATGGCAGCGGTCATGTAGGTATCCAAAACGGCGCTGGCCATTCGGATGCAGCAGCTCGGTCTGCTGGAACAGAATGAGCTGGCCAATCCACTGAAAGGCGCATCCATCGTGATGGATGACGCGGAAATGCTATTATTGTCCTAAACGGAGGTTATAGAATGGGAAAAATGAATCTTCGGGAAACCAATCCCGAGTTATATGCTGCACTGAAAGAGGAGCAGGCGAAGCTCCGATACGACACCCTCAAGGTTGCCCTCATGGCCAGGATCTGTCCTTACTGCCAGCATGTTTCGGAATACCTTGCCTGTGGCGTACATGATCGGTCCGTGCAGAAATGCCGGAAATGCGGAGAAGAAATCGTCTTCCCGGCGGTCTACTTCCGAATCTCTATGCCGGCTCTCGCCAGCCGCTGATTCTGGCACACCCCTGCCTTTCCGAGTAACTGGAACACCAGCTTCGTGCCCCGGAGCCGCCTTCGGGCGTAGTCTTCCCATGTGCCACTGGTGATCCTGCGGAAAAGGCGTCGCGCTGCCCGGCACGAACCGGGCGGCGCACCGAATTGAATATGGATAACCAAGCTTTGTGCCCCGGAGCCGCTTGATGCGTTGTCTTCCCATGTGCCACTTGATTGAGACGGTACGACAGTATCCCATAACTGCCGTTCTGCCCCCATAGTCAAGTGGCCCGTCAACACATCAAGCGGTTCTTTTTATGCTCATTCGGTTCCAGAAAGGAAACGAATGAGCATTTTTTGTTGGCGCTGCGCAATTGCCCGATACCCCTGATCTCCGAATTTCTGAGCTTCAAGCATCACTTCAGAAATTCAAAGGAGATCACAAATTGAAACTGAAAACCAAACACACATCCCCGGCAGAGTTCGATTACGACATCTGGAAGGAAGATGACGGAACCTACATGGTTCGTTTGAAAGATACGGGAGAAGTCACGCCGGCGACCCCTGAAGTTGTCCGTTTTCTCTGGCGGGAAGAAAAGCGGGTCAGCAAAGAATGCGCGCTCTTTGATGAAAATAAAGCTGATGATCCCGAGTATGTTCGCAAGTACCTCTTTCATCACCCGCTTTCGCTCAATATCTCGCCGGAGCATATGGACGAGGACGATGAAGCCTATGGCGAAGAATGGTATCCGTCGGGCGCAAACACCGAAAACGAGGCTCTTTTCAATCTGACGAAGGAAGAAATGTCCGACCAGCTTTCTCCGCGCCAGCTGGACATCTTCCAAAAATGCATTCTGAGAGAAATGAGTTCTTATGAATATGAACGTTCCGAAGGTGTGTCGCATCAGTCGGTTTATCACAGTCTTCGACTTATCAAAGAAAAAATGAAAAAAAGTTTTGAAGAAGGTTGCTAAAACCGCTCAAAAAGTTCCTCTGAAGGGTGAGGGGGTAATTCCCCGCTGTACTTTGAAAATTGAATGCTCCTTAGCAGAATACATTCCCACCGCTGCCCGAAAGGGCGAGCAGGTTTCCGGCCATCGTCCCTGCGTTTGCAGGGCTTTCGCTTTTGGAATGCCGTGCGGCAGCACCGCACGGATTGCGATGACAGGCGGCGGGGACAATGATACTTCCCTCCAGTCACAGGCCGAGCGTGAAAAAACCGTCGCAGCCAATGAGGAGGGCTCTGCGAGAACCGCAGCTGGGGTTCAACTCCCATGAGGCCGTTACGCTGACGGCCGTTCTGCTACTGCCGGAGCATCCGGGGGCCGAGGGCGAACAGGATGCGAACCACAAAACGATTCCGGTAGCACCGGCATATCCATGCCGGTGCTGCCGTATTTAGCCCGGAATGGTTCCGGGCTTTCCAAAGCCGCTCCATGGGCGGTTTTGGGAAACCCAGAACAGAAGAATACACGTCTCTCCGCGGAGGGACGATCAGAAAGGAAAACGATCATGTCAACATTGAGTGAGATCACGATCTACAACTGCGAGAACGGCGAATACCGCAAGCCCCGCCGATATCTCGTCACGCTTCACCCGAATTCCCATACCGCGGAGTTTCTCGACCTCCTGAAGGAGAAACCGGTACGCAGGATCAGCCGGGAAGATGCGTTCCAGCAGCTCATGAAGAAGCTGATACCTATGTCCGTAGGCGCAGAGGATTGTGAGGCCACCTACCGGAGGCAGTTCCGAAGCCCCGCAGAATACCAGGCATGGAGAAGACGCCAGTTCTTTGAAGAACACGAAATTCGCTGGAGCATCGTTTTTTATTTCTCTGACGGTTCGCTGCGGCTGTTCCTCTGCACCTCCGACATTTACTGCCCGGAGGTCTTCGATGAGGTGGAAAGCTACCTGCGGCAGTACAGCAGATATGAAAAAGGAGCGAGCGCATGACCTACGAAGAAAAGTTCTTTGCCGAAGCTGCTGCCGCGCTCCGGCGCTGCGACTGTGCGGTAGGAACGCAGCAAGATGGCAGGCTTCCTTTTACCGTCTCTGGAAAAGCCGGTTTGTCTATGGACAAGAACGGCACGGTCTACATTACCGCGCTTTTCGATTCCTATGAGAATGCTGCCGACAGCATTGCAGCCGTCCGACGTGTAGGACACGACGTTGCGGAGTACATGAAATCGCTGGAATCTGCACCCGACCTGAAAGCGGGCGGACTGTCGGATGGCTACAAACGCCTCGCGGAGTATGCCGGGGCGGTCTTCGCAGGACACGAAACCAGATGCGGCGTGGAGTTCATTACATGGGAGCGCGGCGCGGACGGATCCCTCTACTACGGGCATTACTTTGGAAGCAATTACATCGGTGCGAAGGAGGACTTCGCCCAGCGCACCGGATTTGCGGAGGAAGCCCGCTTCTTCAGCCACGACCAGCTCACCGAGCTGTACCGGCTCTGCGAGCTGGAACTGGCTGCCCGCTGCCTTCCGGAAAACCGGGAACGCCTGCTCCTTGGGATTCAGGATCAGATCCTTCGCACCGATCCGGAAGCCTCTGTCCAACCGGAGCAGACCGAAATTTCGGACTACGGGTGGGATGAAGAAGCGCCCGAATCCATCGACATTTACTTTGACGATCTCAGCCCGCAGAAGCAGGGTGAGATTCTCCGCCTGCTCGGGGAAAACGGTAACTACGATGTGTTCCCGCTTGCCTCAATCCCTGTCGATCAGGCAGAGGAGCAGGAAATGACTTACTAACAGGAGGAGCCATGTTTCACGCGATTATCCAAAGAAAAACACCGTCCTTTGAAACCACGCCCTGCGTGATCGAAAAGGTCGTGGAGCTGACGAAAGCGGAATATCTCCACTTCTCCCGCTGTATGCTGGAGGATTTCGACTTCATCCACGAAGCAGCGCAGGAGCTTCATCACGATAGCGATGGCATCGCTCACGGGATGCTGGTGCTGGGATACGGCTATGAAGACGGGATTTTCGTGGTTTCGGAGGGAGCAGACTACGCCCGTTACGCCGCGCATATCCCGGACGCCCGCGCCCTGCTCCGGCAGGAGCAGAATCCGGAACTGGCAGACTTCAGCCGGAAGATGCAGGAGCTGACGGAGCATTATGTGCAGTGTGCCATTGGTTCGCCAGCGGGCAGAAGATATACGATCCAGCAGGCCGCGCTGACGGTTGATCTGCCAGCGCAGGAAACCATCGAACACCTTCTGGCGGAAATGCTTTCTCAGCGCCCGGAGATCAGCTGTGTGGAGCTGGTGGACAACGATATCTGCCTGACCGTTTCACCGGAATACGCGCTGGCAGATGACACCAGCAATCTGCGGCGGGTAACGCAGGACGAAGCTGACATTATCTGTGCCAAACATACGCTGTGGCTGCTGGACGCGGGCGGCGAACGGGCGGATTTCTCCGATTGCCTGCTGGAAGGTCTGAACCTCTCCCACCGCAATCTGAACGCCGCCTGCTTCGACAACGCCCGTCTGCAGGACGTGAATCTGCACGGCGCGGCGCTGGTGAATGCGTCCTGCGTGGACGCACAGTTTCTGGAATGCGACCTGAACAGCCTGACAGCCGAGGAATCCAACTTTCTCGGCGCTCGCTTCTATGACTGCGAGCTGGGCGGCGCCTACTTCACCCACAGCGATCTGGCCTGCACGGTCTTTCAGGAGTCCTTTCTATACGGCGGGAGCTTGGCAAATTGCTGCCTTGCAAATGCCGATCTGGGCTGTATCCGAAATCAAGACGTCAATCTGCGCGGTGTCAGCTATGACCATGAGGCGTGGACGGAAGACCCCGATATGGGAATGACAATGGAATGAGATAGGAAAACCGCCGGTGGTCAACCGGCGGTTGCGTCCGTCATATTCAGAAAGTCGGATGCCGTAACTGACAATGGCCGATCTATCCCTGATTCAAGAAAGTCTTTGTCGCCTGTGAGAATCAGGTCTGCGTTTGCTGCGATAGCTGCTCTGAGAATCGGGCGATCTTTTACGTCCCGCATCTGTCCTTCTTTTGCTTCCTCTTCGTCCGGAGTTGGCACGACTTCAAGCGTGGTCATGGCCAAGGCGAGGAAGGAATCCATTGCAGAGAGCTTGGAAGGAAACTTTCGGTTAAAAATGCGCCGGAGTTCTTCGATGTTGGTTTCACATACGATCCCGCGATTGGGGGAAGTAACCGCTTTCAGATACGCAAGATGCGGTGTGCTTCCCGGTTTCAGCGCAGCGGAAATCAAAACATTTGTGTCAATCAGGACTTTCATTTATTCCTCGCTGCGCAGCTCCCGTACCAAATCCATAACATCGTCATCAGACATCAGACCAGAACGCTCCGCTTCTCCCTTCATCTGCTCCTGCAGGATGCTCATTGCATATACTGCGGAGTTCACCATCCGAACGGCGTTTCCTTCCACGATAAAGGTGACATGATCACCGTTTGAAACGCCAAGCGCAGAACGAACATCCTTTGGAATCGTGATCTGACCTTTGGCCATGACTTTGGCATTGTCCACAAAAGCATTTGTCTGCATTGCTGAACCTCCTGTTCCGGTAAGAAGTAGGGAAATCCCTACTTCTGAGTATACAAGATGGAGAAGCAGAAAGCAACACCCAATCAATGAAATCGGAGGAAAAACAAAATGAACAATGATAAGCTCCGCTTCCTGCGGGAGCAGTACCCTGTCGGAACCCGCATCCGGCTCAATGAGCTGCGCGACCCGTATACGAAGATGGCCCCCGGCACGACCGGAACCCTGATGATGATCGACGATATCGGCACCTTCCACGTCAAGTGGGACAACGGCAGGACGCTGGGGCTTGTGTACGGCGAGGACAGCTTCTCCGTCCTGCCCCAGACGCATGAGATGAAGCTCTGGATGCCGCTGACCGCCGATCTCTACCGGGAAGACGAATGGGGCGATCTGTACGATGAGAACGAAGTGCTGGATGGGTACAGCCTCGCCCAGTACGAAGGCGAGATCCAGGATGCGCTGGAGAACTATGTGGATTCGGAGGAGAAGGAACGCGGGCTCATGCACTGGTACCACGAAAACGACGGCGTGAGCCAGAAAGTGCAGAGCGTGTTCTTTCAGGTGGAACTGCGTGACGGCCGCCTTTGGGGCGTAGCCGACTGCACCCTCTGCGGCGATCTCGCGCCGGAAGAGCTCAATCAGCTCAAGGACTACATCGCCGGTCAGGCTTCTGACGGCTGGGGTGAAGGCTTTGAACAGCGCGAAATTCATTTGGAGGACGGCGATCTTTACGTCCACCTGTGGAACTCGGATCACTGGAATATCCTCACGGAGGATGAATGCTTTTCCCCGAAGTTCGCGCCGGGGCTTCCGGCGCATTGCTATTCGGTTCTGAATACCACCGGCGAGCTGATCATCCTGAAACGCGG
>JAZLHZ010000207.1:0-3201 GCA_045617085.1 Clostridia bacterium | reverse complement strand
GATTTCGAGACTAACTTTACTGCCTCACTGACCTGCGTGAGCAATGTGGGCCCGGGCTTCGGCGCCGTCGGTCCCACAGAGAACTTTGCAAATTTCCCCATGTTTTCCAAGCTCGTGTTCATCACCGAGATGCTCTGCGGCAGACTGGAATTCTTCCCGATTTTTGCAATGTTCAGTCCGAAAATGTGGCATAAACAGTGACAAAGGGGGAACAACCATGGAGAAACTGAAGGCATTCCTCAAGCGCAAGGACATTGTGTTTTCCGGTAAACGGTACGGCATCGACTGTATGAGCGCCATGGCGCAGGGACTGTTCTGTTCGCTGCTTATCGGAACCATCATCAGTACCATCGGCACCCAGTTTCAACTGCCTTTCCTGAATACCGTCGGCGGCTATGCGTCGGCCATGTCCGGCCCGGCAATGGCGATCGCCATCGGCTATGCACTGCATTGTCCGCCGCTGGTGCTGTTCTCACTGGTGGCTGTCGGCAAAGCGGCTAATGAGCTCGGCGGCGCAGGCGGTCCTCTGGCAGTGTTCGTCATTGCCATCGTGGCCGGCGAATGCGGCAAGGCAGTCTCCAAGGAAACGAAGGTCGATCTGCTGGTGACGCCGCTGGTCACCATCTTCGTCGGTGTGGTTCTGTCGGCGATCTGTGCACCGGCTATCGGCAATGCAGCATCGTCCCTCGGCAAGCTGATCATGTGGGCGACCGAGCTGCAGCCCTTCCTGATGGGCATCATTGTTTCCGCCGTGATCGGCATTGCGCTGACACTTCCGATCTCCAGTGCGGCGATCTGTGCGGCATTGTCATTGACCGGGCTGGCAGGCGGCGCTGCGGTGGCGGGCTGCTGTGCACAGATGGTTGGTTTTGCCGTGATGAGCTTCTCCGAGAACCGCTGGGGCGGCCTCGTTTCTCAGGGGATCGGTACCAGCATGCTGCAGATGGGCAACATCGTGAAGAACCCGAGGACCTGGATCCCGCCGATCGTTGCCTCGATTATTACCGGCCCGCTGGCGACCTGCGTGTTCCGGCTGCAGATGAACGGCACGCCCGTGTCTTCCGGCATGGGTACCTGCGGCTTCGTCGGTCCCATCGGCGTATACAGCGGATGGGTAAACGATATCGCTTCCGGACTCAAGGCAGGTATCACAGCCTTTGACTGGCTGGGTTTGGTGTTGATCTGCTTCGTGCTCCCGGCAGTCATCTCCGTCATCGTATGCCAGCTCCTGAAAAAGATCGGCTGGATCAAAAAGGGAGATATGACGCTGTAATAGTTAAAATAATAAGGACAAGCATATTCAAAAGTGAGTATGCTTGTCCTTTTTCATTATAATAAATCAGAATGCGTTCCTGTCCTTGATAAAAACAGTATCAGCGTTTCTTCGTGTATTCTGTATATCAGGAGCCAATCCGGTTGAATATGACATTCTCGGAAATCAGCATAATTCCCGGATAATGAATGATCCCTGTATTTGTCATTGAGTGTTTCTTGTTTGGCGAGTGTATCAACAACATCCTTCAGTAATTTGAGGTCATTTCCTCGCTTTTTCAGCAGCTTGAGGTCCTTTTTGAATTGAGTTGATAAGACAATATCAAGCATCAGTCAATACATCCTTTATCGCATCGTCGAAACTGGTATAATGCTTATACATCTCGGGATGTTCCTGCATCTGAATGAATTCATCAAGAGCGGCGAGGGTATCTTTGTTTCGGATGTCTCTGGTGACTTGAAAAGGAAGTCCCTGAACTCGTAGTGACTGCTTCAAAAAGATTGTGATAGCAGTCGTCAGATCCATGCCGAGATCTGAAAACAACTGCTGGCACGATTTTTTTAGTTCTACATCAAGATTGATGTTTGTGCTGACTTTCGGCATAGTAATCCCTCCTGTTCTGTACATATTATAGCAGGTTATATGCAGAATGTCAATATGTTGCACACATAAAACAGTATAAAACACATACTGAAAAGTGTCGACACTGCAAGTATTTTGCTGTAAAACACCCCTGTACAACCATTTGCGTTTGTTGTACAGGGGTGTTTGCAAATCAGAATTCGATATCGGTGTAAACCGGCAGGTGATCTGATGCCGTGGTGTCGAAGGTCTTCATCGGAGCGGCTTGGATGCCCTTCGAGGTGAAGATGTAATCGATCTTGATTTCCGGCGTATCGGAAGGATGGGTCAGCGGCAGCTCGGTACCGGTGTCGCTGAGCCGTTCTCTGAGCCTTGCGATCAGCACATCGTCCGGCTGAATGTTGAAGTCTCCCATCAGCACGGTGGGCATGTCATCCCTGACGAGGCGTAGAACGGTATCGCAGGCATGCTCTGCTTCTCTGTGGTTCAGACCGAAGTGGCAGGTGATCGCCTGCAGCTTACCGGCGGGTGTATCGAGGACACACTCTACGGCGCAGCGGTGTTCCTGCCCGTCTCTCTCGCACTCCTCAAGGGGAGTGTCGGGGACGTCGATGCACCTGGCGGCGAGGATCGGATAGCGGCTGAGAATGGCGTTGCCGTACATGCCGCCGTTGATATCCAGCGCCTTGCCGAAGAAACTGTTCATTCCGACCTTGTCGGCGATGTAGTCGGCCATGAAGCAGCCGTCCACATCCCGGGTGCCCATACGCACCTCGTTGAGCGCACAGACATCCGGGCGCAGGGCGGCGAGAACCGCCGCCTGCCCGTCGATATCGTGTGTTCTGTCCAGCCGGTATCCCGACTGGATGTTATAGCTCATAATCCTCATGATGGCGCCTTTATCTGTTTTCGTAGGCTTCCAGCAGCTTGTTCAGCGTCTTGTTGTCGACTCTGCCGTACAGCTTGGAATCCTCGTAGGAGATGCCGTAATCCTTCTGGAAGGCGGCAACAGCCTCTACCGTGGCAAGATCGTAGATCTGGCTGGGCTCGTCGTTCTTGTAAGTGAGGTAGTGCATGTCGTGCAGCGTCTTCTGCAGCCATGCGACAGAGCTCTTGCTCTTCCACTCGGTCTCGCTGTAATGCTCGCAAAGCCAAGCCTTCAGAGCTGCAATGACCTCATCCGGTACGTTCTGCTCTTCGGGACCGGGGCCGGGAACCGGCGTGGGCTCGGGAGTGGGCGTGGGCTCGGGAGTGGGCGTGGGCTCGGGAGTAGCCGTAGGTTCGGGAGTAGGCGTTGCAGTGGGCTCGGGAGTAGCCGTAGGTTCGGGAGTAGGCGTTGCAGTGGG
>JAZLHZ010000206.1:0-16149 GCA_045617085.1 Clostridia bacterium | reverse complement strand
GGAGAGGTCGTCATTCCCGATACCGTAACAGGCATTGCAGCCAACGTATTCGGCAGCAATGTCACGAAGCTCCAGATCCCCGACAGCGTAAAGACGATCGCAGCGGACGCATTCCCGAGCACTGTTACCGTAAAGACCAATGCAAACAGTGCAGCCTATGCCTACTGTGCAGCAAACGGCATAGCTGTTGAGTCCATCAATCATGTTCCTGCAATCCTTGAGGTCGACGCTTCCGAAGAGGCTATGGCCGGTGATGATATCACCATCATGATCATCACCGAGTCCGGCGCTGAAAGCGTCAATGTGGCATTCGATCAGTCTTCTGTAAGCATTACCGATTATGAGGAAGGCGACGGCGTACGCATCTTCGTATATAAAGAGACAGATGTTGTTGCCGGCAATAAGGAATACACGTTTACAGCGACTGCAGACGGCGTATTTATGAGCGATCCCGTGACCAAGTTTGTGTTCATCAGCAATCGACCTGAGTTCTATGTGACAGAAGACGGCGTGTTGATCGAGTACAACGGCGAGGGCGGTGAAGTACTTCTGCCGAATAATGTTGTCTCCATTGCGGACGGCGTATTCTCCGGAAGAACCGATATTACGCTGATCAATATTCCCGTACAGGTTACCTCCATCGGTAAGAATGCGGTTCCTGCTTCCGTCATTATCAAAACCCAGCCTTCCACTGCTGCGGATAAGTATGCCATTGCCAACGGCAATCCCGTACTGTATATCATGAATGGGCAGACCGTGGATCCGATCAATTATGTCAAGGTTCTCGGTGCTGAGCTTGACGGCGAAGCAAAGGCTGCACTCCCCATGAAGCTTCTGGTGACTACCTCGAACGGTGCAGACAGTATAACGGTCAAGCAGGGCAGTACTGTTCAGACAATTACATCCGGATATGAGTACAACACGAACAACGAGAGAGTATGGACGGTCGAATGGACTCCTTCTGAAGCAGGCGAGTATACATTCACCTTTACAGCTTCATACGGCGGACTCTTTGTTTCCTCACCGTACAGCCTCAAGGTAAATGTACAGAAACTCGATCTGAGTATCATTGACATGCCGGCAGACGTTGAAGTGTTGACCGGTGAACTGAAGGAACTGGTTTTCAAGACCGGAGCGGATGCAGAGTGCCTTGCAATCAAAGAAGGTAACAACACATCATTCTTCCGTACCTATACTGTCAACGATGACATGCACGTATTCACGTATCCCTATGCGTGCTCGATTGCCGGACAGTATACATGGGAGATAACCCCCTGCGTGAATATGGACGTGAGAGGCGAGAGTGCGACCCTGCATATCACGGTCAGGGAACCCGAGTTTGTTATCAAGGACGGCGTACTGGTGAAGTATAACGGACAGGGCGGAAATGTTACCATTCCTTCCGGCGTAACAAGCATCGGCGACAATGCTTTCAGATATTGTGAAGGACTCACCGGTGTCTCGATCCCGAACAGTGTAACGAGTATCGGTGCCTTCGCCTTCGGCGAATGTACAGGACTTACCAAGGTCACGATCCCGAATAGTGTAACGAACCTCGGCAACGGCGCATTCAGCGATTCCGGACTTACCGAGATCGTCATCCCGGACAGCGTGACAACCGCAGCTCCTGCTGTGTTCAACGGATGTGAGAACCTGACGAAGGCAACCGTTTCCAAGAACCTCACTTCGACCGGCCGCAGCATGTTCTACGGCTGCCGCAGCCTCAAAGAAGTGACCATTCCCTACGGCGTACAGACCATCGGCGAGATGGCATTTGAGAATTGCTCTTCTCTGACCGAGATCACACTTCCCGAAAGCGTCACGCAGATCGAGAGCGAAGCATTCATGAATTGCGATGCGCTGAAGAAGATCAACATTCCCGACAGTGTGAAGACCATCGGCGGCTGGGCATTTGCAGATGATGCATCGCTTACCGGGCTGACGATTCCCGCAACTGTCACCGAGATCGGCGATAAAGCGTTCTTTGAATCCGATAACCTGACTGTTACGGTGAAGATGAACAGCTGTGCACACACCTGCTGCGCAGAGAATGGCGTATCGTATGTGATTATCCCCGAGCTTCTGAGCGCCGAATTTGACACGAGCGCCAACGTCGGCAAGGCAGTCGGCATTACCGTGACGACGACGAATTCCGTCAACTACGTGCGCATGTGCGCCGAGAACGGCGGAGCCGTTAAGACCTGGAATACCGGCTACACCGAGGACGGCGATATCAGGACCTGGAAGCTGAGCTACAGCTTCGCTACCGCGGGCAACCGCAGCCTGACCTTCAAGGGTTCCGAGAATAATACCACCTTTGATGCGGGCATCGTTGCGGCAGTCACGGTCAATAAGGAACTGCCTGTGGTGAAGAGTGCGAAGTTCGACGGCAACACGAATGTCGGCAAGGCAGTGGGAATCACGGTAACGACGAACACCACGGCAACGAGCATTTCGATGTGCGAATCCAACGGAACGACAGTCTTTAAGACCTGGACGAGCGGGTACACGGACAGCAACGGAGTGAGAACGTGGAAGGTAAACTACACGTTCAACGGAGCCGGAACGAGGGTCATGTACTTCAAGGCATCGGATGGCACGAACAACAGCGCACTGATAAGTGCAAGCGTCGTGGTAAACAAGGAACTGCCTGTGGTGAAGAGTGCGAAGTTTGACAGCAACACGAATGTCGGCAAGGCAGTTGGAATCACGGTAACGACGAACACCACGGCAACGAGCATCTCGATGTGCGAATCCAACGGAACGACAGTCTTTAAGACCTGGACGAGCGGTTATACGGACAGCAACGGTGTACGTACCTGGAAGGTAAGCTACAGCTTCAGCGGAGCCGGAGTACGAACGATGTATTTCAAGGCCTCTGACGGTACGAACACGAGTGCCCTGGTAAGCGCTACTGTCACCGTGAACAAGGCGGCAGCTGAGCCCAAGGTAACGAGTGCATCCTTCAACAGTGACGCCGTCGTCGGCAAGAATGTGGGTATTACCGTAAAGACCACGACGACTGCGAAGTATGTACGTATGTGCTCCGAAAACGGCGGCACCGTGAAGACCTGGTCTTCCGGCTATACCGACAGCGGCGATGTAAGAACATGGAACCTGAGCTACAGCTTCGGCGGTGCAGGCTACCGCAGCATCACGTTCAAGGCATCTGCGGACAACAGCACGTATGAAACCGGCATGGTAGCCAAGGTCGCCGTGAATCCCGCACTGCCCACAGTGAGCTATGCGGCCTTCAACGTCAGCAGCGCCAAGGTGAACACGAGCATCGGCATCACCGTAAAGACCAGCTCCAACGCAACTACACTGGCTCTGTGTGCCGAGAACGGCGGCGTCGTGAAGACGTGGTCGGCGAGCGGCAACAGCACGGTCAGCAGCAACGTGAGAACGTGGAACGTGAGCTACAGCTTCGGCGGTACAGGCAACAGAAGCATCGGCTTCAAGGCCTCCTCCGCCAGCGGCTACGGCAGCACGGTAACCGCCAATATCACGATTACCAAGTAATCGGCCATACAAAAATACAGCTCCTCGAAATTCGGGGAGCTGTATTTGATGCTGATGATTATTCTGCGGTTTCCTCGGGATAATCGGCATCGTTGAAGCTGATCTCAAGTGTATGTTCTTCGCCTTCGATGTCGTTGATGTGGACATAGCCGATCATGCCGTCTTCCGACCAGTCAACGAAGTCCACGCCGGTGTTGGATTTGATCTCCTGTCCCCGCAGAGCGTAGTAGAATTTGTCGCTCTTCATGGGGTAGAGAGAATAGGTGAAGTCGTAGCTGATGCTGCTCTTGTCCTCGGACTCAACGACAGTGCTTTCGTCGGCTGCCTTCATAACGACGATCTTGTTGCCGGAGGCGGGGCTGGTGTAGTAGGCGACGGGATGCTGGCCGAACTCGTTGTAGAAGGAGCACATGGAGAGCAGGAGGCAGCCGCCCAACAGCACGACACCGGCCATCAGCCAGGTGACGATGATGCGCACGATCCGCTTTCTGATCACCTCGAACAGCTTCAGTCCCAGTATTACCAGAAACAGGAGCGGAGGCACGCCCAGCATCGCAATGTAGAGCCAGAAGTCCACATACAGCGTATTGCCGGTGACCCGGGTGAATACCATGTAGAATACGAGGATCAGCAGTGCCAGGATCAGCAGTCCCAGTCGGATATAATGGAGTATTGGAGACGGTACCCGCTCGGACTCGTTTTCGTAATAAGAACCCGGTAAATGTTTTTGCATATGATGCAACCTCCGCATGATTTTTTGCGTCTATTATAACACATCATCATGTATTTTGCAAGTGCAGGATAAGGAGAGAACGGAAATGTCAAAAAACAAATCACAAAAAAGACACATGGGGTGTTTTACAAGGCTGTTGGTGGTATTTGTTGTAGTATTCGTGCTGTTTGCTGCGGGCTTTGCCGCAGTGAAGGGCATGCGGGTGAAGATACAGCCTTCGGATATCGCAGAGGAAGTGGAGGCGGTCGAGGAGCTGCCGGACGAATGGATCAACATCATGCTGTTGGGTGCGGATGCGGGTGCAGGTGCAAGGACCGACACCATGATCATTGCCTCTGTCAACGGCTATTCCGGCGAGCTGAAGCTGACCTCGCTGATGCGGGACATGTATGTGCCCATTGACGGCTACGGCAGCAACAAGCTGAACACTGCCCATCATTTCGGCGGTGTGGAGCTGGCGCTGAAGACCATCAACAAGAACTTCAACATGAATATTTCAAGGTATGTGAAGGTCGATTTTGCATCCTTTGCAAAGTTAGTGGAGCTGATCGGCGGCATTGACGTACCGGTGACCCAGACCGAGATGGAATACATGAACAGTCTGATGCAGGATATGCGGGTACTGTATCCGGAGATCGAGCTGGAGAAGAGCGACCTGGCCGAATACGGCGACAGCGTACATCTGAACGGCATGCAGGCGCTGGCGTATGTGCGTATCCGCAAGCTGGACAATGATTATAACCGCACGAGCCGCCAGCGCACGATGATCAAAGCCATCGTGTCCAAAATGATCTCGGTGCAGACACTGACTTCGTTGGACAAGCTGTATGACATGGCGATGGAGGAGATCGAAACCAACCTTGAAAAGGAAGATATCCTGAAGCTGGCCGCCAAAGCGCTTTCCGCAGGCCTCAAGATGACGGAATTCCGTCTGCCTGTCGAAAAAACCTACCACAGCGAAAGCGTCAGCGGTGTGGGCTCATGTCTCGTGGCGGACATGGAGGAGAATACGAAGCAACTGCACGAATTTATCTACGGAGCGGAGGACTGAACATGGAGTTTGTCAATTATGCCCATCGGGGCGCCTCGGAATATGCGCCGGAGAATACCGAAGTCTCCTTTGATATGGGACTTGCCATGCAGGCTAACGGCATCGAGACCGATATCCAGCGCACGAAGGACGGCGTATTGGTGCTGTATCACGATGACAACCTGCACAGAACGCTGAACCGGGAGGGCAGCATCCGGGATTATACGCTGAGTGAACTGATGGATATGGATGCGGGTATCTGGAAGGATGAAAAGTACCGGGGCACGAAGCTCATGCTGTTTGAGGACTTCTGCAAAAAGTACATGTCTTTGCCGCTGACGTTTGCGCTGGAGCTGAAGCAGCGGGGGATCGCAGAAGACGTGGCGGAAATGATAAGGAAATACAGGAAGCATGAGAATATCCATATCTCCTCGTTCGTGTTTGAAGCGCTGGAGGAGATGTACAAAGCCGATCCTTCGGCAAAGCTGTCGTGGCTGATGAAGGGCGATATTACGCAGGAAAAGGCCGAAAGACTGAAAGAGATCTTCGGCAGCGAGATTTGTCCCGATGCCAAAAGTCTGACGAAAGCGGGCGTCCAGGTGGCAAGAAAGAACGGGCTCGCCATCCGGCTGTGGGGCATCGGCAGCGAGGAAACCATGCGCTATGCGGTGGACAATTTTGCCGGAGATATCACCGGAATGACCTGCAACTTCCCCGACAAGCTGAGAGCATATCTGATCGAAAAAGGGATCTGAAAAAAGTATTATTGCCTTCTCCGACGGGGAAGGCTTTTTCGTTGGCGGAATTTGGTATTGACACAAATACGGATATATGGTATAATAACGCTGGATTTATCCATAATTTGCACAATAACTGAAAGGTGGTTAATTCTTATGATGAAGCTTCCCCTTAACATTGATTACAGCGGCAAGGTCGCAGTTATTACCGGCGCAGGCGGCGTTCTGTGCTCTGCATTCTCCAAGGCTCTGGCACAGTGCGGCGCAAAGGTCGCAGTGCTGGACCTGAATCTTGAGGCTGCCCAGAAGGTGGCCGATGCCATCGTCGCCGACGGTTTCACCGCCATCGCTGTCAAGGTCAACTGCCTGGACAGCGAGAGCCTGAAGGCTGCTCATGACGAGGTCGTCGAAAAGCTGGGTCCCTGCGATATCCTGATCAACGGCGCAGGCGGCAACAACCCCAGAGGCACCACTGATGACGAGCAGTTCGATGCCAAGCTGGAAGGTCTGAAGACCTTCTTCGAGCTGGATCCCGCCGGTGTCCGCTTCGTATTCGACCTCAACGTGATCGCTGCCCTGATGACTACTCAGGTCTTCGCCAAGGACATGATCGGCCGTGGCGGTAATATCATGAACGTTTCTTCCATGAACGCATTCCGTCCGCTGACCAAGATTCCCGCATACTCCGGCGCAAAGGCCGCAGTGTCCAATTTCACGCAGTGGCTGGCAACGTATCTGGCAAAGAGCAACATCCGTGTCAACGCCATTGCTCCCGGCTTCTTTGTCACCAACCAGAACAGAGGTCTGCTGTTCAATGCGGACGGCACGCCCACCGCAAGAACCGGCAAGATCCTGGCCGCAACGCCCATGGGACGTTTCGGCGAGGCAGATGAGCTGCTGGGCGCTCTGCTGTTCCTCCTCTGCGACGAGGCAGCCAGCTTCATCAGCGGCGTTGTACTGCCCATTGACGGCGGCTTCTCTGCTTACAGCGGAGTCTGATCCGGAAAAATACAGACGTACCCGGCTGCAAAAAATGCCGGGTACGGCTTGTGTGTTTTATAAGACTATATAATATTAAGGAGCAATACTATGAAAAAGCACGGAAAAAAGAACAGGATCATCCGCAGGGGCGCAGGCAGGGCACTGCTGAGGTTTTTGATCGGTATTCTGCTGCTGGCAGCCATCTGTGCGGTCGTTTATATTTTCGTGCTTCAGGGCGATTTCGGCATCGAGAGCGCACCTGCGGATTTGTTTACGCCTCCAGTGGCAGCTACCATTGCACCTACTTTTACTCCCGAGCCCGAGCCTGACCCCGAACCCACCGATGTTCCGCAGATCGAGCAGAAGGAGCTGACGGTCTCTTCTGTCGGAAATGTCGTCAGCAGCGGCAATTCCTACAGCACGGACACCCTTCCCGCATGGAACAAAGGCACCACGACCCAAACCATCGTGACACTGGCCGAGCCCACCGCAGAGCCCGTGAAGACCGCTGCCGCCGTGGAGGCACCCGAACTGCCTGTCGAACAGCTCACCGATACCATCAAGAAGGGTCTTGTGGGCAAGAATACGGCGGAAGAAGGGGGACTTAAGCTGCTGGTAATCAACGGCTTTGCCTATCTGGACGGCAGGGATGCCGCACTTCAGAAGGCGGTATTGCTTTTGTACAATCCCGATGACGGTACGGCCCGTTATGCCTACGAGATCGAGGGCGGCAGCTTTGAAAGCGAGTTCGTCTATGAGGAGAGCTCCGGCACCAATCTGGACAAGGCGTTCTTCACCGTAAGCATCAATACTGCAGAACTCGGCGACGGCAGCTATCTGCTGGGTGTGGGCATCACCGATGAAGAGGGTAATTTCCTGTGGGATCTGTTTGACCGGACGATCATGTTTGATTTCCGGGTGGATGCCGGTGAGGTCATCATCGGCTGAGGAGGAAATAGAAAGTGCCAAGAATAAAGACAACGGTCCGCATCGGCGGCAAAGACTATACCATTTCATCGGCAGACAGCGAGCAGTATGTGCGCCGTGTCGGCAGTTATGTCAACCGCAAGATCGGTGAAATGAGCACGATGCTGCGGCTTCCGGCCGACAGCTCTACGGTGGCGACACTGACCGCTGTGAGCATTGCCGACGAATTGATCAAGTCGCAGGACGAGATACAGCGGCTCCGCAAAATGTTGGAGACCGAGCGGACAAACAGAGAATAAAGGAGAACATTTCAGGTGATTGAGCTACTTTCCCCGGCGGGCAGCCCCGAAGCGCTGAAGGCTGCGGTGACAAACGGCGCAAATGCGGTATATCTGGGAACCACGCTGCTGAATGCCAGAGCCTCGGCACAGAATTTTGACCGGGAGGCATTGAGAGAGGCGGCAGACTATGCCCACGAGCGCAATGTCAAGCTGCATGTGACCGTCAATACGATGGTCAAGCAGAGCGAGGAGAGCCAGCTGGAAGAGGTCGCCGAAATGCTTTCCTACGCCGGTGTGGATGCGGCGATCGTACAGGATATCGGAGTGGCAGCGGCGCTGAAGCGTATGCTGCCGTCGTTGTCCCTGCACGCTTCCACACAGATGGCGATACACAACGCCCAGGGCGTGCGCTTCTGTAAGGAGCACGGTTTTGACCGGGTCGTACTGGCGAGAGAGCTGACGTTTGACGAGATGCGGGTCTGTGCAAGAGAGGGGATCGAGCTGGAAAGCTTTGCCCACGGTGCGCTGTGCGTGGCCTGCTCCGGCCAGTGTCTCATGTCGTCGATGATCGGCGGCAGAAGCGGCAACCGCGGCCAATGTGCCCAGCCCTGCCGGCTCCCGTATAAGCTGGAAGGCGCTGTCAAGTCGAGCGGATATCTGCTTTCGCCGAAGGATCTGATGACCATCGACCGGCTGAGGCAGCTGCGGGATGCGGGCATCGTGTCGCTGAAGATCGAGGGCAGACTGAAGAGACCGGAGTATGTTGCCGTCGTCACGAGGGCATACCGGGAAGCGCTGGACTGCCTGGAGACTTTCGGAAGCTATGCGCCCACCGAGGCGGTAACGGAAGAGCTGATGCAGATATTCAACCGTGGCGGCTTTACCAAGGGCTACGGCAGCGGCGTGGACGACAAGGAACTGATGAGTGTCAAGAAGCCCAACCATTTCGGCGTTCCCGTCGGCACACTGATCGCCAAGGGCGAGGTGCGGCTGGACAGGGACGTGGAGAAGGGCGATGCACTGGCGTTCCGGGACAATAAGGGACAGGAGTTCCCCGTTGCCGCCGTGGAGGGCAGCAGCGGCACCATCGTGAAGGTGAAAACGCCGGACGGCGCAAGGCCTTCGGCGGTGTTGTGGCGGCTGACATCGACGGCACAGCTGCGGGACGCCATGGAATATACCGGGGCGGACAAGCAGATACTGACCGGATTCTTCGGCGCAAAGGTGGACAGCGAGGCGGTGCTCTCGTTCAGCGACGGCACCAATGTCGTGACCGCAAAGGGCGACAAGGTGCAGAAGGCCACCGGAAAGCCTGCCGATCTCGAGCGCATCAAGGCAAAGCTCCTTCAGACCGGCGAGTCTCCCTATGACATCATCGACCTGCAGATGAACGTGGACAGCGATGCTTTCGTGCCGATGTCCATGTTAGGATCGCTCAGAAGGGATGCCTTGGAGCAGCTGAAGGACAACCGCATTGCCGCAAACAGGGGATGCAGCGCAAAATGCAAGCCTCTGACGGAGGTGCCGATGATGGATGCCGAGCCGAGAAAGACGGTACTGAGCGTACAGAGTCAGGATGCGGAGCTGCTGAAAAAGACTTCGGACTGGGGCGCAGATGAACTGATCTTCAGCCCTGCACGCATTGAGAAGGAATATCTCGAAGCCTGTGCAGAGAAGATCGGTGCAGAATTCTCGGTGGCATTGCCCAGAACGATGAATACGGCTTCGCTGATGATCCTGTACCGCTGGATCGTCAACGAAAACAGCATAAAGTCGGTTCTTGTGTCCAACCCGGCGCACATGATATTGGACTGGAAAGACAAAATCGTCCGTCTGGATTGGGGATTGAACATTGCCAACCGCAGAGCGCTTGAGGTGTACGGGGGCTGGAAGAGCTATACGCCTTCGCTCGAATTGAATTGTGCGGATATACGGAACCTCGGCATGAGCGACAGAAGGGAATTGGTCGTTTACGGCAGGATCCCGCTGATGCTGCTGAGGCATTGTCCCATTGCCGCAGTCAACGGCGGCAGGCATGCGGAATGCAGAAGATGTGATATCGTGCCCGAGGGCGAGCGCATAACAGAGCATGTGCTGACCGACAGAACGGGCGCTTCCTTCCCCATCGAGCGGCTGCGGACGGAGGACGGATGCATCCTTTCGCTGCTCAATTCCGTACCGCTGATGACACTGAGAAAGAAGCTGCCTGCCGCATCCGCATGGCGGATACTGTTGACCAACGAGGATGACGGCATGGCCGAGGCGATCGTCCGTACCCATCGGGCGGCACTGGACGGCAGAGATTTCAAAGACAGCGGATATTGGGATCTGTTGGACGCTGCTCCCTCCACCACGGGACATTACTTCCGGGGCGTATGACAGGGAACAATGAGTTTTTATTTGAGGTAATCGTACCATGAAAGAAAGAAACTTACGGGTATTGGAATTCGGCAAGATCCGGGAAATGCTGGCAGCCTTAGCCATATCCGATCTGGGAAAAGAAATGATCATGGAGCTGGAGCCCAGCAGCGACGCCAACAAGGTGATACAGCTTCAGCAGGAGACTGATGAAGCGGGCATTGTGCTGGCTTACAACGGCGGGAATCCCATGGTGAGCTTTAATGATGTGCGGGATCAGCTGAAAAGAGCTGCCATCGGTGCTGCCCTGTCCCCCAAGGCGCTGCTGGATGTGGCGGAGAGTCTGCGGGCGGCCAGAGGTGTGCGGAGCGCTCTGGTAACCGACAGGGACAACACGCCGGTCATTACGGGCATTGCCACGGCGCTGATGCTGAACCGTCCGCTGGAGGAGGAGATCTTCGATGCGATACTCTCCGAGGATGAGATCAGCGATCATGCAAGCGCCGAGCTATATGATATCCGCAGGCATATCCGGGTCTGCAACGACAAGGTGCGGGAAAAGCTCAACTCCATCATTCACAATTCTGCAATGCAGAAGTATCTGCAGGACAGCATCATCACCCAGCGCAACGGCAGATTCGTGATCCCCGTCAAGGCGGAGGCACGGCAGGCGGTGCAGGGACTGATCCATGACCAGTCGTCCAGCGGCGCCACGCTGTTCATCGAGCCGATGGCCGTGGTGGAGATCGGCAACGATCTGAAGCAGTGGGTCGCCAAGGAGCAGCGGGAGATCGAGCGTATCCTGCTGGCGCTTTCCAACCGTATCATGCCGGACGTGGATGCGATCCGGGCAAATATAGAGATCCTGGCCAACCTCGATATGATATTTGCCAAGGCGCTGCTGGCAAGGGAAATGCGGGCAGTCACGCCCAAGCTCAACCGGGAGGGCAGGATCGACCTGCGCTTTGCAAGACATCCGCTGATCGACCCCGAAAAGGTCGTTCCCATGTCCCTGTGGCTGGGTAAGGATTTCACCACGCTGGTGGTGACCGGCCCCAATACCGGCGGCAAGACCGTCACGCTGAAGACCGTGGGTCTGCTGACGCTGATGGCGCAGGCAGGTCTGGCGGTTCCGGCAGAGATCGGCACCGAGCTGGCGATATTCGACGAGGTATATGCGGACATCGGCGACGAGCAGTCCATCGAGCAGTCGCTGTCCACGTTCTCGTCTCACATGACCAACATCGTGAACATCCTCGAAAACGTCACCGACAACTCGCTGGTGCTGTTTGATGAATTAGGTGCAGGCACCGATCCCACCGAGGGTGCGGCACTGGCCATGGCGATACTGGAAAAGCTGAAGGATCGCAGCATCCGCACGCTGGCGACGACCCATTACAGCGAGCTGAAGGCGTATGCGCTGTCCACCGACGGCGTGGAGAATGCATCGGTGGAATTCGATGTGGAAACTCTGCGGCCGACCTACCGGCTTTCCATCGGCGTGCCGGGCAAGTCCAACGCATTTGAGATATCCAGGAAGCTGGGCTTGGGTGAGGAGATCATTCAGGCGGCCAACAAGCGGCTTTCCAGCGATCAGGTGCATTTTGAAGATGTCATCGCCAATGCGGAATATCACCGTCAGGTGGCAGAAAAGGAACGCCTGCTTGCCGAGCAGGCGCATAAGGAGACCCAGCAGCTCCGCAATGAAGCCGAGCGGCTGAGAAAAGAGATCGCCGACCAGCGGGAGAGCATGCTGCGGAAGGCGAAGGAGGATGCCCGCAAGGTGCTGACTAAGGCGCAGCGGGAGTCCGAGCAACTGATCTCCGAGTTGAAGCGGGCCAAGGCCGCAGGCATCAAGGATCACGAGCTCAACGAAATGCGATCCAAGCTTCAGGGTAATATCGACGACATGTCGCCGGAACTGAAGAAAAACGACGAGGGCGAGGCACCGAAGACTCTGAAGAGCGGCGATACCGTGCTGCTCATCAATATGGGCGGCGTGAAGGCGACCGTGCTTTCCGAGCCAGATGCCAAGGGCGAGGTGCAGGTGCAGGCAGGTCTCATGAAGCTGAAGGTGACCATTGACCAGACCCGTCTGACCGAGCCGGAAAAGGAAAAGAAAAAGAAATCCTCAAGCATCGTTTCGGCAGCCACCGGCAATGCAAGCCTGGAATGTGACGTAAGAGGCATGAACCTTGAGGAGGCCACACAGGCTGTCGATCTGTATTTTGACAGCTGCATCCGTCAGGGACTCAAGAACGTGCAGATCATTCACGGCAAGGGCACCGGCATTTTGAGAAAGGGACTCCAGCAGCATTTGAAAAAGCTGTCCTACGTGGAGGAGTTCCGTTTGGGCATGTACGGCGAAGGCGAAGACGGCGTTACCGTAGTCAAACTGAAATAAAACGGCGTTTTCATGGATGGAGAGGGAGGAACGGTCACTATGAGTAAACCCGTAATCATGATAGTGGACGACGATCCGAATATCCTGCAGCTCATCAATATCAATCTGACCAAGGAAGGCTTTGATGTGGTACAGGCTGCGGCAGGCGATGAGGCAGTCAAGCTGTTCAAGGCGGCGCCGCCGAGTCTGATGCTGCTGGACATCATGTTGCCCGGCATGGACGGCTGGCAGGTGTGCCGGGAGGTGCGAAAGATCTCCAACATCCCGATCATCATGCTGACCGCAAGAGACGAGACATTTGACAAGGTGCTGGGTCTGGAACTGGGTGCGGATGACTATATCGTAAAGCCCTTTGATACCAAGGAACTGGTTGCCCGCATCAAGGCGGTGTTGCGCAGGTTCCAGAGCGTGGACAATACCAAGTCGATCTCTTTCCCCGGTCTGACGATCAATATCAGCCAGTATACCGTGAGTTATAAGGGCACGCCGCTGGAGATGCCGCCCAAGGAATTTGAGCTTTTGTTCTTCCTGGCCAGCCATCCGGGCATCGTGTTCAATCGGGAACAGCTCCTTGAAAAGGTGTGGGGCTACGACTTTGCCGGAGATACCCGTACCGTAGACGTACATGTGAAACGGCTGCGGGACAAGCTGGACGGAAGCCGGGAGCTTTTCGGCTGGGAAATACGCACCGTATGGAGCGTCGGTTATAAATTTGAGGTGCTGTAAGGCATGAAAAATACATTGTTCTGGCGCTTGTTCTCCGCTTTTATGGCGGTCATCATCGTCGTGGTGCTGGTACTGGCATCCACGATGGTGGCGGTCATGCGGGCACAGCGCCAGAATGCTTTTGAATCGGAACTGGAAGCCCAGGGCTACGAACTGAATGCGGTGCTGATGCAGCGGGAGCTGTTTCCCTTTGGCAGATTCGACGGCTACGGCGGGCTCGGCTCGGCGGTGTCGGATCGGGTGAATACGCTGAAGGAGGAGTACTCCGCCAACGTGTGTCTCGTCAGCGCTGTCGGTCAGGTGATGGTGTTTGACGAAAACGGCAATAATGCGGGATACCTCAACGATGAGCGGATCATCGGCGTCATCAAGAGGGTGCTGAACGGCGAAAGCGTACACTGGGTCGGTCAGACGGAAAATTCGCCGGAAATGATGATCGTCGTGGGTGTGCCCTGGTATATGCAGACCGGCGGCGTCATCATGGGCGCCATCATGATCAGCGCTTCCTATGATTCGCTGGTGGTGGATTATTCCGACCTGATCATCTCGCTGTCCTTCGGCGCTGTACTGGCGCTGGTGCTGGGCGGCGTGCTGGCATTCGTCATTGCCAGGACCCAGTCGAAGCCGTTGCGCAGGATCGACGAGGCCGTGCATGACTATGCGGCGGGCAATTTTGACCGCAGAGTAGAGATCAAAGGCTCCAGCGAAATGGAGCGGCTGGCAGATTCCTTCAATAGCATGGCGGAGGAACTGCAGCGGCTGGATCAATCGAGAAAGAGCTTTGTCGCCAATGTGTCGCACGAACTGCGTTCCCCGATGACCTGTATTCAGGGCTATGTGCAGGGAATGCTGGACGGAACCATCGAGGGCGAAGAACGGGACAAATATCTGGAAGTGGTGCTTTCCGAGACCAAGCGGCTCACCAACCTGATCCGGGAGCTGCTGGATCTGTCAAGATTCGATTCCGGAAAGATGCCGCTGAATAAATCACAGTTTGACATTAACGATCTGCTGCTTTCGGTGATGTTCAAGTATGAAAAGCGCATCGAGGACAAGGGCGTGGAGGTGGAGATCACCTTCAAACAGGAGCCCTGCATCGTGGAAGCCGATTCCGAGCGCATGACGCAGGTGATCACCAATCTGGTGGACAATGCGGTGAAATTCGTCGGCGAAAACGGCAGGCTCACCGTATGGACGCATGTGGTGGACAGGCTTTGCTATGTGACGATACGCAACAACGGCGCCCCGATCCGGCAGGAGGATCTGCCGTTCATTTTCGAGCGGTTCTATAAAGCGGATAAGGCGCATACCTCCGGCGGAGGTACGGGGCTGGGACTGGCCATCGTGAAGCGCATTATTGAACAGCATGGTCAGACCATCAATGTGACCAGCAATCAGTCCCACACGGAATTTGTTTTTACGCTGGATTATATCGGCGATAAGAAACCAACAGGAGGACAAAACACATGAAAAAGACCGTATCACTGCTGCTTGCCGTACTGCTCGTTTTCGGGTTTGCCTGCGCCAATGCAGAGCTCGCCCATGTCGATATGACGGGCGCTCTGGCGGCGGAAGACAGCGTTCTCATCATCAAGGGACAGGTAGAGGCCTGGTCCAAGGAAAAAGGTTCTACGGTAGAAGACAGCGGCTTCGGCACGGGTCTGTACTTGGGTGACGGCTATGTATTGACCGTCGATCATATCATCAGCGCTTCCGACTTCGTTACCGTGGAGGACAGAGATGGCAACAGCTACAAGTCAGAAAAGCTGCTGGAGGATACGACCACCGACATCTGCGTCATCAAGCTGGAAAAGGAACCGGAAAATGCGGTGCCGGTGACCTTCGGCGATTCCGATGCCGTTGTGAAAGCACAGCCGGTGCTGGTCATTACCAATTATAAGGAGTGGACCGGCGAAAAGAGCTGCGGCACCGTGACCGACGGCATTATCACCGATATCGACTGCGGCTACGGCACGGCGGCCAACTTCTCCCGCACGATGCACCTGCTGCGCACCAATGCCACGATCTATGACGGCGGCAGCGGCGGCGCACTGGTCAATGCCGAGGGTGAGGTCATCGGCATGACGGTGCTGCTCTGTGATTCCACCGGCAACGAGTATGCTTCCTTCCTGAATTATGCCATTCCCTCCTCCATGCTGAAGACCATCACCTCCGACCTGATCGAGTTCGGTACGGTCAAGAGAGTGCGTATGGGCGTCATGGCAAGCACGTTTGACGGTCCCGAAGAGGCTTTGAAGAATTATCCGCCCTGTGGCGTACTGGTTTCCGAGGTGGACGAGGACGGCCCTGCCAAGGACAGCGGCCTGCTGAAAAACGACATTATCACCCACATGGACGGCGAGCGTGTGCGTTCCTTTGCGGATATGTCTGCGATCCTGGACGAAAAGCAGCCCGGCGACAAGATCATGCTGACGGTCTATCGCTGCGCC
>JAZLHZ010000205.1:0-3797 GCA_045617085.1 Clostridia bacterium | reverse complement strand
GATCAGATTCAGAATCTGCAGAATCATTTGACGGAAATGGCGGAAGAAGAATATGTGTACACGATGCCGAAAACGGTCGTGTTCATGGATGCAGGTCCGTTTATGCCGCCGGTGAATGTGAAAGCAGTGAAGAAGCTGATGGCAGCAAAATCTCCGAAGAATGGTGGCTCATCGCCGGTTGATGCAGATGGCCTCATAACTTCAAAAACGGTGACCCCCAATACTGACGGCAGTTATACCATTACGTTGGAATCATACACAACCGGTGATGTTACAACCGAAACATCTACGATACCTGTGGATATCGTGCTTGTGCTTGATCAGTCTACTTCGATGACATATGATTTCAATGGCAATTGGACATATAATAACCAACTTACACGCCAGTATGCTCTGAAGAATGCTGTTAAAGGCTTTATTGATGCTGTTGCAGATAAGTATTCAGATTCTGCTGACCATAGAATTGCTGTTGTGAGATTTGGATCTGATGCAACGCAATTACAGGGTTGGGTAGATGTAAATTCGACAGGTAGAACTACACTTAAAGGGAAAATAGACAGTATGTCGGCGAATGGTTTTACCAAAATAGACAGTGGAATGAATGCGGCTGTTAGTCTGATGGTGGATAATTATAGCTATACAGGTGTAAATACAAATCGACAAAAAGTAGTCGTTGTATTCACAGATGGTGTGCCGAATAACAATCTTAATCAAGAATTTGACACAACCATTGCGACAAATGCTATCGGTTATGCAAAGAAACTGAAAGAGACTGGAGTAACGGTATACTCAATTGGTATTTTTAATGGAGCTAACCCATCTGAATTATATGGCTCAGAATGGGCATATGCATTAATTAGCATTCCATGTACAGGTGAAGTTAATACATATTGGGGAGGTTCATTTATTGCCAGCATATCAGGAAGTAATGACTTTGGAGGGGTAGATATTGCTGCCGGAAACAGGTTTTTAAACTATCTGTCAACAAAATATCCGAATGCAACGGAGATTGGTATTACAAGAAGTGATAGGTATAACCCTGGTAATGTTAATATTATGGGAGTACCTGTGTATGGAACTGGGTACAGAATTGATAAAAACTTTTCAGGCGGCAATGGCGATTATTACCTTACAGCATCGAATGCGGAAGGATTGTCGAATATTTTTCAATCGATTTCCGAACAGATCGTTACGCCGACTATCGACCTCGGAAGCTCTGTTGTGGTGAAGGATGTTGTAACTCCGTACTTTGATGTGCCTGCCGATACTTCCGATGTCAAAGTGTATACCGCTGATTACAACGGTACAAATTTTGGCAACAGAAGCAGTGCAACAGGTATCAGCATAGGAGTAGAAGGGGAGACGATTTCCGTAAGCGGATTTGACTATAATAGTAACGTTATTACAAACGAAAAAAAGGCTGATGGAACTTACGGTAAGAAACTCATTATTGAATTTGTGATAACACCGAAGGATGGATTCCTTGGTGGAAATGGTATACCGACAAATGAACCGTCCAGTGGTATATACAACGAGAATACTGTGATCGAGAATTTTGAGCAGCCTGATCCTGTTGATGTCCCGATTCCCGAATTTGAGATCATTCTTGAGGAGAAGAACGTATACTTGACCGGAAGCCTCACGGAGGATGATCAGTTGGAAGGCTTGAAGATCAAGATCGACGGTGAGGAACAGGATTATCAGACGTGGTTTAACGCTCTTGAAGATTGGCAGCAGGAATTCGTCACGCTGGCAACGGACGGCGGCAGTGTGAATACGGATATTCTTGCCGATACGACATATACGGCAAAACTGACGATCACACCGGATACAGAAGGTTCTGTTACGGCAAAAGAGAAGAGCAAAAATGCCAATATCTATGTTTTCAAGCCTGAACTGACCTATAAAGACAGCGAGGTCAAGTATAAGAGTACAATCGATGTATCTACGTACTATGACGGCAATAATAAGGTCGGGGATACGGTCTGGAAGCACGGAACAACCGGAAGCACGGACAGCGGAGTGGTGATGATCGGCGAAGAGCCTGCGCTTTCCGTTAGCTACACGACGGATGCATCTGATATTGACAGTACCGGAAAGATCATAGCCAAGCAGGATATTCCCGTAAATGTTACCGTCAAGATCGGAAACACCGATGTTACGTATTATGTGACATTTGATCATGATACCTGTACTCATACAGATTGTACATGGAATGCCTCGACATCTGAATTCGTTCTGCATGTGACGAATATCACTGCTGATCTGATTATTGAGAAGGTCGGAATGGAGAACGGTGACAGTGCAATCTTCGAGATCTCAAAGGATCGCAAAGTACTTTATACAGTGACGCTGAATCCGGAAAATGATTATGAGGTGACCATATCCGATCTTGAAGTCGGCGAATATACCGTAACAGAGAAGACAGACTGGAGCTGGCGGTATACCTGCGGAACGTCTGTAAAGACACAGGATATTGATACTGCTCCGGAGTTCAGCTTTACGAATGTACCTGTTACGGATCAGAAGTGGCTGGACGACGAAACGTATGTGCAGAACGTATTCAATTGACGGAGGTGAGCAGAAATGAAAAACGTCAAGATAAAAGCTTTCCTGCTGCTTGCAATGGCGGCCGTCATACTGATCGGTACAGTCAGTGGTACCATCGCATGGATAACCACCCAAACTCCTGAGGTGAAGAATACGTTTGAGCCGACTGAGGCCAAAATAACGGTTACGGAAGATTTCGATGGTGAGACGAAGAAGAACATTAAGGTCAAGAATGACAGTGATTTCGCTGTATATGTGCGTGTTGCCGTGACGGCCAATTGGGTGAATGGTGACGGAAAGATTGTTGAAGCGTATGATTTGGCGGATCTGACACTTCAGAGCGGTTGGCAGCTTAATGACGGTTTCTACTATTATGATTCAAAAGTGGAAGCCGGATCATCTACCGGGGCGCTTTTCAGTGAGATTGTTCCCGGAGCACGTACAGATGGTGCACAGCTGGTGGTCGATGTTCTTGCACAGGCCATCCAGGCAGAACCTGCAAGTGCAAGAACAGACGCATGGGGCTATCCGGCTGCAAGTGCTGAGTAAGGAGGGCAGAAGCAATGAAGAAGATATTTGTGATAATGCTGGTCCTTATGATGCTGTGCTCTGCGGCACTGGCTGCAGATGGTTCGGTGACATATGAAGGCGGCGCAGAGAAGTTCGTATTCCTGCCGGGCAGTGAAAACAGTGACTCGGATCTGTTTGACAACTTCAAAAATGTGATGCCGGGCGATGTGCTGGAGCAGATCGTGCATGTGAAGAATGGAACTGACAAGCAGGCTCGTATCTACATGCGTGCCGAAGGTGCAAGTGCGGCAGATAAGGATTTCCTGAATCAGCTGCAACTGACTGTGACCTGCAAGGACAGCAACATCTTTGATGCACAGGCGGACGAAAAGGCACAGCTGACGAATAACACGCTGCTGGGCACCTTCAAGGAAGAGGGCGAGACCGATCTGATCGTAACGCTGACTGTTCCCATGGATCTGGGCAGCGAGTACATGAACAGGAGCGGTGTTGTGCCGTGGACGTTCATGGTGGAAGAGATCGCCGAAGAGGATACGCCTCAGACTGGTGATTGGTTCAATGCTGCAGCTTGGATTGGAGCAGCGGTGATTCTGCTGGCGGGGTTGATCGTTCTTCTGCTGATCGCAGGCAAAAAGCGGAAGGTTGAAGCCGAATAACACGAATGCGGTTGTCTCATCGGGAAACGGTTTCTTTCCCGATGAGACGCATATCTGTAT
>JAZLHZ010000204.1:0-2221 GCA_045617085.1 Clostridia bacterium | reverse complement strand
GATTTTCTTGTTCGTTTTGGATATGACGTCTTCATACCCTTTGTTGATCTCGCGCACGGTCGATTCATCTACCGCAAATTGTGCAAGGGATTCTCTGAATTTTTCCGGTGACGGCATATGACAAAACTCCTTTACAAATTCTAATTTGTCTACATCTATAACGAGCATCTGATTTTGTCGTACAAAATCATATTCAGAAAAACTTCCTTACGTGGCTGTCTCAAAATACTCAGCTCCTTTTTTGATCGATCAGTTTGATTCCCCGCCGTACACGCCGTCGATGATCTCGGTGCCCTTGGCTTCGAGATTTTTATACACCCAGTCGTGCTTGTACTCGCCGGGAGCGCCAGCCGCCGCCTTGGTCTTCTGCTCGTCCTTCTCGTGATACGCCTGTGCAACGGGCAATATGGCTTTGGCATCGCATCTCGGAATACAGATCACACCGTCGGCATCGCAGAGGATGATATCGCCGGGATTCACGCTGACACCGCCGCAGGCCACGGGCGTATTGACCTCGCCGGGGCCGTCCTTGAAGGGGCCGCCGGGCGTGCTGCCGGTGCAGTAGATGGGCAGTTCCCATTGGGAAAGCTCGCCCATATCCCGGATCGGGCCGTCAATGACAATGGCGGCTATTTTTTTCTGCACTTTCAAAAACGTCATCATGATCTCGCCGATCAGCGAGCGGTTGGTGTCCTCGTCATTGGAGACGACCAGCACGTCGCCCTCCTGTGCCAGCTCCATCGCCGCATGCAGCATCAGGTTGTCGCCGCCCCGGCATTTGACCGTAAGCGCCGGGCCCGCCGTCTGCTCCTTCTTCGGGCGGCTGATGAGGCGGATCCTCGGGTTCATGGCGCAGTCCCTGCCCATGCAGTCCGCCACATTGGCGCAGGGCAGCTGTTCAAACGCCTCGATCAGTTCCCTCTCGGGAAGACGGCGCTTGGTATATATACGATTTCCGACGGGCATGGTTCACGCCTCCTTCATTTCGCAGTCAAAGGGTACGCCGCTCTTTTCCGCCGTATCCTTCAGCTCGGCAATGATGACATCCGAAATACGGATGCCGTTTTTCTTTGCCGCTTCATATTTGCGCTGTTCCTTTTCGCCGGCGATGAGGATCTCGTCCACGCCCTCGGCCTTCTTCGAGTTCTTCATATCGGTAAGGAATTTTGCAACGCCCTCTTCAAACTCTTCCTTATCCATCACGGCGGCGGGATCCATGGCGCCGACGAAGAAGCCGGTATTCTGGGTACTGCCGTCAAAGCCGTAGAAGCTGCCCATCGTGCGGCTGTTGGCGGCGCCCGCCAGCACACTGCACAGGATATCGATCACGACGGAAATGCCGTAGCCCTTGTAGCCGCCGAAGGGCATCAGGAACGCCACATTCGACGGATCGGTCGTGACAACGCCGTTTTTGTCCATGCCCCAGCCCTCGGGGATCGGGCGCTGTTCCTTCTCCGCCAGCTTGATCTTGCCTCTGGCCACGACCGAGGTCGCCATGTCGAGGATGAACGGCTCTCTGCCCTTGGCGGGAAGCGAAATGGCCAGCGGATTGGTGCCCAGCATCGGCTCGCTGCCGCCGGTGACCGCCACCGCCTTATTGCTGTTCGCCATCGCAATGCCGATCATGCCCTTTTCCGCCGCCCTCTGTACGAAATACGCCGCACAGCCGAAATGGTTGCCGTGGTTCACCGAAGCAAAGCAGGTGCCGGTAACAGAGGCATGCTCGATGCACATATCCATCGCCTTGCGGGCCAGCGGCACGCCCATGCCGTTGTTGCCGTCCAGACGGATCAGCGAGGGCCGTTCCGAAAGGATGCCGATCTCCGCCTTGGGATCAACCAGTCCTTCCCGGATACGGCGGTAATAGGTCGCCAGCCTCGTCACACCGTGGGAGCCCACGCCCCGCATATCCGCATATACCAGCGCATCCGCAAACTGAAACGCCTCATCTCTTCTCATTCCGGCGGATACCATGACATCCGTCACGAATCCGGTCAACGCCTCTGTATTCAGCAGCATGTTCTCAGTTCTCCTTTGTCTTTCTCCTCCGCATTATATCACACAAAAAAACAAGTGTCAATAAGGAATGTACCAGTTGAAAAAAACGGCGGGATGTGGTATAATCATAGAAAAAAACGGAAATAACAGGACAATGAAGAAAAAAATCCGAATATCAGCCCTCCTTCTTGCCGTCATTCTCCTGATGACGGCCTGTTCCGGG
>JAZLHZ010000203.1:0-7604 GCA_045617085.1 Clostridia bacterium | reverse complement strand
TCTGTATCTGCGCATCGGCCAGTTTTGCCGCCTGATAGGCTGCTTCGTCGGCAAACTGCCCTTCGGTGATCGCCGCCGCATACGCTTTTTCGGCAGCTTTCAGCCGTTTTTCGGTCTCCGCCAACGTTTCCTTGCCGGTTTTCAGCTCGGCCTCCGCCGCAGACTGCTCCTGTTTCAGTTGAGAGAGCGTCTTGTTCGCCTCGTCATAGGTTTTCTGGAGCCTGTCGGCTTCCTTCCTCAGCCGGAAGGCGCTGAGCCCCAGCTCATCCTCCGTGGCGTTTTCGCCGATCTTTCGGGCAATCAGCTCGCTCTTGTCCTCTTCCAGCCGATCCTGATACTGCTTCTGATTGGTCTCGGAGGCTGCATAGTCATTGGCTGCCTTGTTTTTCGCCTCTTCCAGCCGCTTCAGCTCCTCTTCGGTAACAGCCGATTCGGACAATCGGGCAGGCTTGGGATGTTCAAGACTTCCGCAGACCGGACAGGGCTTCCCCTCCTCCAGTCTTTCGGCGATGATGCCGTATTGGTCAGCTAAGTAGGCTTCTTTTGCCTCGATATACCGTCTCTCCGTCTCACTGCGCCTGTTTTCGATGGCCTTCGCCTGCTTCAGCTCCGACGCAAGTGCCGCCTTGTCCTGTGCAAACCGTCTGACCACGGACACGCTGTTTTCCAGCATGGCGGCGGTATCCGTCAGCTGCTGCTTGCCCTTCAGCGCCTCTTCGGCAGCATGCAGGGCGTTCTCGGCATCGGGGATGTTCTTTCTGCAATCCTCTGCCTTCTTTTCCGATTCGGTGATATTCTTTTGCTGTTCGCTCAGCTGGCTTCGGTACTGGCTGACGCTCATTTCTAAGCCGACGATGTTCTTCGCCCGTTTGGCGTCATCCAGCTTTTTCCGATACTCATCCACGACGGGCAGCTTGCCGAGCTTCTCTTCCAGTGTCTTCTGGCTCTTTTCCAGCTCGTCAATATCCTTGTTGATGCTGTTCGCCTTTTCCCATTCGGCGCTCAGCTCCTGCAGCTTTTTGTTGAGCATCTCGGCCTTTTCGGTATTCTCCTGCGTGACCCTGCGGTTATGCCCGATCAGCCCGTCCAGCAGCGGCAGCAGCTTGTCCGCCGTCTCCGCCGCCGTGCCGATCTCTCTGAGAAGCAGAACATCCGGATAATCCGCATCCGGACGGATGTCCCTTGCGGCCTCCTCGATCTTTCCGCCCTGCTCGTCATAGTCCTTTTTCAGTGCGGAAAGCTCATCCCGCAGCTCGTTTTTCAGCAGACTGAACAGCTCCGTGTCAAACAGCTTCTGAAAAAGTATCCGCCGGTCATCACTGGGCGCATTTAATATTTGAAGAAATGCACCCTGCGGCAGCATCACGGTCTGGGCAAACTGCTTCTGCGTCAGGCACAGCAGCTCCCGGATCCTCGTGCTCACCTCACCGATGCCCGACCACACCCGTTTCGTGTTGTTCTCGGACAGCCATGCGTCCGCTTTATTGGAGACAATGCCGCTGCCTCTTTTCTTCACCCGATTGTATTCGGGATTGCGGTGCACGATATATTTTTTCCCGCCGTGCTCAAAATGCAGCTCGACAAATGTCTCGGCATCCGCTGCCGCATAGTCCGAGCGGAAGGACTTGGACGAGCGCCTGTCGCTGCCGCCGGAAGCCTCGCCGTACAGGGCGAAGCATATCGCATCGAATATCGTGGTCTTGCCTGCGCCGGTATCGCCGGTGATCAGGTACACGCCTCTCTCGCCCAGCTGCGTAAAATCGATCTCCGTTTGGGCGGCGTACGGACCGAAGGCGGAAAGTATCAGCTTAACAGGTCTCATGGCGCTTCGCCTCCAGTCTTTCCATGGCTTCTCTTACTACCTGCAGCTGGAACTCACTGGGCAGCACGTCGTTGTTTCTGTCCCGGAAAAAATCGATAAACAGCTCCTCGGCGTCCTTGCCCTCGATGTTCTGCTCCGGCGGGATCTCGTCGGTCTGACGGGTCTTGGAGTTTTCCACGGTGAACCGCAGCATGTTCGGAAACACGCCCGTGCGGATATTGATCTTCATGTCCGGCGGCACGACCTCATCATGCACCGTGACCCAGACATAGTCGTCCGAAGGCGGCATATTCAGTATGTCCTCGCTCATGCCTTCCACACAGCGCATGTCCCGCAGGGGCTTGAGCTCGACCTTTTCCATTTCGATATTGCCCTTTTCCTTCATGTCCAGGATCACAACGCTCTTTTTGTGATCGACCTCGGACATGGAGTATTTGAGCGGCGAACCGGCATAGCGGATGGTCTCTCTCGTCATCTGCTGCGGACCGTGGATATGTCCCAGCGCCGCATAGTCATAGTCATACAGCAGTGCGGCATCGATATTGTCCAGTCCGCCTACCGCCTTCTCCTCGGAATCGGAGCGCACGGCGCCGGAAATGAACTGGTGGCAGAGGATGATGTTCCGCTTTGTCTTATCTGCGGGAACGGTATCCAACACTGCCTGCACCGCATCCTGATACGAAGTCACCTTCGCCTGCGGCAGCATCTTTTTTACCTGAAGCGGGCGCAGGAACGGCAGCAGCGTAATGACGATATCGCCGTATTCGTCCTTTTCCGTGATCCGCTGTACCGTGCCGTCAAAGCATTCCGATACATATACCCCGGCGCTCTGAAGCAGCGAAGAGAAATATGCGATCCGCTGTTCCGAGTCATGATTGCCGCAGATGATATAGACCCTGCAGCCGAGCTCCTTCAGTTGTTTCACAAAGTCGCTGAACAGCGTCATGGCCTCCGCCTGGGGCGCCGAACGCTGATACACATCGCCTGCGATCAGCACCGCATCGACCTTTTTCTCCCGGGTGATCCGGACGATTTCTTCCAATATATATCTCTGATCTTCCAGCAGCAGCACATCATTCAGGTTTTTTCCGATATGCAGGTCTGCCGTATGTAAAAACCTCATCGTTCCTTCACCTCATTGGCCACATAGTGCTTGACATGCTCCGCAAAATTCATGATCAGGCGGCTTCCCACATTCTTTTCGGGAATCGCCAGCGCAATGGTGCGTGCCGCCGGCGGATCGGTCTCCACGATGCTGACATTCTCCGAAGCATTCTCCAGCAGCAGCTCCGGCATGATACTGATGCCGAGGCCGCCGGCCACCATTGCAATGATGGCATAGTCGTCCTTTGTCGTAAAACGGATATGCGGCGTGATGCCCGCCGCCTCCAGTACCGTTCGGGAGTCCCGGTCCGAGGTCTCCAGCAGCGTGATAAAGTCCTCATTTGCCACATCCGTCAGGTTCAGCTTCCGCACACCGGCAAAGCGGTGATTGGACGGCAGCACCGCCATTAGCCGATCCTCCTTCAGCGGGATCGCCCGGCAGGGCACGTCGCAGGGCAACGTAATAAACGCCACGTCCACACTGCCCTCTGTGAGCCAGTTGTTTACGTCTCCGTAGTCGCCTGCGTTCAGCTTGAACGTGACGTCCGGATACTCCTCCTGATAGCTCTTGATGATGCCGGGCAGCCAGTGCACCGAGACACTGGAAAAGGCTCCGATGCGGATAATGCCCTTCCGCAGTGAAGCGATGCCGTCTGCCATATTGGCAAAGCGCTCGCTGGCCCTGGCGATCTCCTTTATGTAAGGAAGCAATGCCTCGCCCTCTGCGGTCAGCTTCACGCCGCCGCGGCTTCTGGAAATCAGCCGAAAGCCCAGTTCCTGCTCCATTCCGCTGATGATGTGGCTCACATTTGCCTGTGAACAGCCGTAAAACTCCGCTACGGGGGTCATTCCGCCCAATTCCAAAATCTTCAGGAAGATCTCGTACTTCGTTGCATTCATACTGCCAACCTCCGGCTGTTCGATGGATTCTCTTCCGGCTATATTATAATACATAACTTTGATTTTTGCAATACCGTTTTTGCATAAATCTGAGTTATATTTTAAAAGGAGCCCTATTTTTCAAGGATTCCTTTTTCCATATTCAAAAGGATCTGTTTCTTGTCGATGCCGATCGCAAATCCGCCGAGGCCGTTTGCCGCAGTGAGACGATGACAGGGCACGACGATCAGCAGCCGGTTTCTGTGCGCCGCCATGCCGACGGCTCTTGCCGCTTTGGGACGGCCGATGCTTTCTGCCAGATGCCCGTACGATACGGTTTTTCCATACGGAATTTCCCGCAGCGCCGCAAACACCGTCTGCATGAATTCGGTGCCTTTCTGACGGATCGGGAGCGTGAACTCTCTGCGTTCTCCTGCGAAATACTCCGTCAGCTGCCGTTTCGCTGCCTCGGTCAACTCGGACGGCTCGCTTTTTTCAATGACTTCCGCCGCCGTGATCCCGACAACGGCATCGTTTTCTGCTTCGATCTTCAGCAGTCCGATCGGCGTTTCGAGGAAGTCTTTTGCCATTACAGCAGCTTGACGCCCTTCTCTTCGGCGGTCTTTACGGTGTCCTTGTCCCATATGGAGACCTGTACCTCGCCGATATGCGCCTTGCCGAGGATCAGCATGCACAGACGGGACTGGCCGATGCCGCCGCCGATGGTATAGGGCAGCTCGCCGTTCAGCAGCATCTTATGGAAGGGCAGATCGCGGCGATTCTCGCAGTGTGCCATTTTCAGCTGACGCTCCAGCGCTTCCTCGTCCACACGGATACCCATGGAAGAGATCTCCATGGCGCTGTCCAGTACGGGGTTATAGAACATAATGTCCGCATTCATCGTCCAGTCGTCATAGTCCGGCGCTCTGCCGTCATGAGGCTTGCCGGATGCCAGCGGTGCGCCGATCTGCATGATGCAGACGGTCTTGAACCGGCGGACGAACTCGTTTTCTCTCTGCTTGGGCGTGAGGTTCGGGAACATATCCTCCAGCTCCTGCGTGGTGACGAATGTCACGGAACGGCCGGGCTTCCAGTTGAGGGAGGGATACCTCACCCGCAGGGCGTCATTCGTCAGGCAGATGGCGCCGACGATGGTCTCCACGGTGTCCTTCAGTGTGCCGAGGGTGCGCATTTCTTTGGAGATGACCTTTTCCCAGTCCCACTGATCCACATAGATGGAGTGGATATTGTCCATCTCCTCATCCCTGCGGATGGCGTTCATGTCGGTATACAGACCCTCGCCGACGGGGAAACCG
Organism: Clostridia bacterium; assembly: GCA_045617085.1. Lineage (GTDB taxonomy): Bacteria > Bacillota > Clostridia > Christensenellales > Aristaeellaceae > Firm-10. Next base: position 2,483 of record JAZLHZ010000203.1, on the reverse strand, counting down.
TACATTTTCAGCGCCATGCGCTTCCATTTTGCCAGCGAATGGACAACTGCGCCGTTGGTACCGGTCTCCTTGATGTCAAAGGTGACGGCTCTTTCCACGCCGTTCAGGTCGTCATTTAGTCCCGTATCGGGATCGACGAACAGCGGTGCGGAGACCCTTTTGAGGTTCAGGGCGCAGGAAAGGGAATCTTCAAAGGTTCTTTTGAGAAAACCGATGGCAGCCTGCGTGTCATAAATGCTCAGGCTGGACCGGTAATCCGCGGGGATAACACATTTACTCATATTCTTTATACTCCTGTATGCTTGATTCTGCTCTTGATCTTTACGCCGCGGTTGGAAGCGCTGCTCTTGTCAAAGGACGTGAGCACCTCCAGCGTGTGCAGGGTGCGGCGGCAGCTGGTAATAAAGTCGCTCTTGCCGTCACGGATCGCCCGAGCCATTTCAAGAAGGCCCAGACCACGGCTGTTTTCTTTATTGGGGAACAGCAGCGGCATTTCTTTTACTTCGCCGTCGTTTTTGCTGTACAGCTTCACGGGGCCGCCGAAGTTATTGGGGTCGGGCACATATAATGTGCCCGTTTCACCATACACCTCGATTCTCGGCAGCGTGCTGTGCTGAATGTCGAAGGACGTGATCAGCGTACCGATGGCGCCGCTTTCAAACTCCATCGAGCAGGAATAGTGGGTGCTGACCTCCACGTCGATGTATTCGCCGTAATGCTCCTTGCAGGTCATCAGACGCCGGTCTCCGGCTCTGCCGGTGATGGCGGCAACCCGCTTGACGCTGCCCATCAGGTAGCACATCGCCGTCACATAGTAGGGGCCCATATCCATCATGGGACCGCCGCCGTACTTATAGAAGAATTCGGGATCGGGATGCCAGGACTCGGGACCGCTGCCGGGCATGAAGCCGCTGATGGCCACGGGTCTGCCGATGAAGCCGTCCTCGATCAGCTTTTTGCAGGTCTGAATGCCTGCGCCCAGGAACGTATCCGGAGCGCCGCCGATCATCAGTCCCTTTTCCTCAGCCAGCGCCACCAGCTCCAGGCCCTCCTCCAGGCATGCACCCAGCGGCTTTTCGCTGTATACGTGCTTGCCGTGCAGCAGCGCCTGTTTGGACACCTCAAAATGCTGATACGGACGGGTGATATTCAGGATAAGCTGCACCTCGGGGTCGTTGAACGCCTCGTACATATCGTTGTAGATCTTATTGATGCCCCACTTTTCCGCCGCAGCCTCTGCCTTTTCCCTCACGAGGTCGCAGATGCCGACGATCTTCATCTCGGTAAAGCGGGTGGTGATATTCTTCAGATAGATGCCGCTGATATTGCCGACGCCGATAAATGCTACGCCCACTGCCATGATTTTATCCCTCCGAATTCAGCTTGATTTACTGTTTCAGTTTTTCCAGCCAATCGGTGAACCGTTTTTCCGGCTCTGCCTCAAAGCGCATGTGTTCGCCCGTTCTCGGATGCTCAAACCCGATCCGGAATGCATGGAGCAGTTGTCCGCCCTCCACGGGATAGGGACTCTTTTTCGGCCCGTAGACCGGGTCGCCCAATACCGGATGATTCAGCGAAGCCATGTGCACACGGATCTGGTGCGTCCGTCCTGTGGTCAGCCTCGCCTCGATCAGCGTGGCGCCCTTCAGCTCCTCCAGCACCGTCCAATGGGTATGCGCTTCCTTGCCTCCGGTCTTTACGATCGCCATTTTCTTGCGGTCGGTGGGATGGCGGCCGATATTGCCCTCCACGTCCCCTTCCGGCTCCTTCATCGTGCCGATGACGATGGCCTTATAAGCCCGCTCGACGCTGTGCACCTTGATCTGCTCCGACAGGCTCAAATGCGCCTTGTCGTTTTTTGCCACTAACAATAGCCCCGAGGTGTCCTTGTCGATCCGATGCACGATGCCCGGGCGCTTCTCGCCGCCGATGCCCGAAAGGGACGCACCGCAGTGATACATCAGCGCATTGACAAGGGTGCCGTCGGGGTGTCCCGGTGCGGGATGCACCACCATCCCCCGGGGCTTGTTGACAACGATCACGTCCGCGTCCTCGAACACCACATCCAGCGGTATGTTCTGCGCTGTCAGCGGAACTTCCTCCGTCTCCGGCAGGATGACCTCGAAAACATCCCCGAAGGTGCATTTATTATTTTTTTTGACGTTCTTTCCGGCAAGTGTCACAAGCCCCTGTTCTATGAGGCGAACAGCGGCGGAACGGGTAAGACCGTCTATACTATGGGCAAGGAGAGCGTCGAGTCTCTCTCCGCTCTCCATAGCTGTAATGATCAGATCATTTTCAATATCCATTCATTCGAATGACTCGCGTATTACTTGAACTCAGCGAGAATATCGTCCAGATCAAATTCGTCCTCGGATTTTGCCGGCTTGGGAGCGGGCTTTTCGGTGCGGGCGGGACGCGCAGGGGCTTCCGTACGGACGGGACGTGCAGGAGCCGGGGCTTCAGCGCGCTTTTCCGCCGCG
>JAZLHZ010000202.1:0-5734 GCA_045617085.1 Clostridia bacterium | reverse complement strand
CCGCCGATGGCAAAGCCCGCCTGCAGATAGAATCGTGCCGCCTGCAGGTTGTTGTCCTGACACACGGCGTAGATCCCGATGTATCCCTTTTCCTTTGCGGCTTCGAGCCCTTGCCGGATCAGTCCGGTGCCGATGCCCTTTCCCCGGTATGCCCGGTTCACCTTCAGGTCATCCAGGCACAAATAGCCGAACATGCTCTCCGCCATGACCGCCAGTCCCACACAGACGTCATCGTCGTATGCGCCGATGAACAGGTGATCCTTCTGCATTTCGTCATAGTCATAGTTCTCATCGGGAAAGCACATTTCGCCTTTTTCGGCATACTCCGTCACCGAATACGACCATTTGCCGTCCTGCAGTGCCGGGATCAGCCTTCCGACCAGCTCAAACGGCTCGTTTTTCAGCCGGATATCCGCCGCATGCTCCCTGTCGATGCGCCTGTATGAGATCATATCTGATACAGCTTGGAGCTTTCATGCTCCGGCTCACAGGTCACGTTGATGCCCAGCGCCTTCAGCGTGCGGTCGTCCTCGCCGGAAAGGATGACAGAGGAGTGCATCTCGCAGTGCTTCAGCTTTTTGAGCTGTGCCAGCGCCGCAGCAGCCTTCTCGTCATTTACCGCCACGAGGCTCAGCGCCTGAAGGATCTCATCCAGATTGAGGCGGGGATTGCTGCTGCCCAGATATCCCATTTTCAGATCGCTGATGGGCTGTATGATCTCCTTCGGCAGCAGGTCGATCTCGTCTGCGATGCCCGCCAGATACTTCAGTGCATTCAGCATCATGGCAGAGGTCGCCCGCAGCAGGTTGGAGCGCTTGCCGGTGATCACGGTGCCGTCCTCCAGCTGGATCGCCGTTGCCGGAACGCCGGTCTGCTGGGCCTTGTTCTGCGCCGCCTCGATGACCGGGCGCTCGGCCACGGTGATATTGTCGTTGCGCATCAGCAGCTGGATCTTGCTGATGGCCTTGGTATTCATGGAGCCCCGCTTGACGGCGCACATCGTGGCGTAGAAGCGACGGATGATCTCCTGCCGTGATGCCCTGCGGCACTCCTCGTCGTCACAGATGCAGCAGCCGACCATGTTCACGCCCATGTCCGTAGGGGACTTGTAGGGCGAAGTGCCGTAGATGCCCTTGAATATGGCATTGAGCACCGGGAACACCTCGATGTCCCTGTTGTAGTTGACCGCTTCCTTGCCGTAGGCGCTGAAGTGGTAGGGGTCGGGCATGTTCACGTCGTTCAGATCTGCCGTTGCCGCCTCGTAGGCGTGGTTGACCGGGTGATCGATCGGCAGATTCCATACGGGGAAGGTCTCGAACTTGGCATAGCCCGCCGCAATGCCCCGCTTGAACTCGTGATACAGCTGGGACAGGCAGGTGACCATCTTTCCGGAGCCGGGACCGGGCGCCGTCACGATGACCAGCTCCCGTTTGGTTTCGATGTAATCGTTGGCGCCGAAGCCCTCATCGCTGAGGATCAGGTCGACGTTCTGCGGATAGTCGGGGATCAGGCGCAGCTTGTATACGGGAATGCCGAGATTGCCGAGCTTGCGGATAAAGGCCTTGGCGGAGGACTGGTCCTCGTAATGGGTCAGCGCCACGCTGCCCACATACAGGCCGACGCTGCGGAAGGAATCGATGAGCCGCAGCACGTCCACATCGTAGGTAATGCCTAAGTCGCCCCGGATCTTGTTGCGTTCGATATCGCTGGCGCTGATGGCGATGACGATCTCCGCCTGATCCTTCAGCTTCAGCAGCATCTGCAGCTTGCTGTCGGGCCGGAAGCCGGGCAGCACCCGGGATGCGTGGTTGTCGTCAAACAGCTTGCCTCCGAATTCGAGGTAGAGCTTGCCGCCGAACTGGTCGATGCGCCGGCGGATGTGTTCAGACTGGAGCTTGAGATACTTTTCGTTGTCGAAACCCTGTGTGTACATAGGTAAGCCTCCACTTCCGATAAACAGGTAAAACAAAAAACCGTCTTATTTTAATACAAATATCAGCTTTTGTCAATCGTTTTTTGTTACGGAATCAAGTTTTTTGAAGAAAACAAAGGAGGTTTAACTTGACAATCGTCACAAAAACCGTATAATATAATGTAGCATAATATGGAGGTGTATGCCCGTGTCTCATAAAGCAAAGCAGAGCGGCGCCCAGAAACGGAAGCGTGCAAAGGTCAAAAGGATCGTCTTCCGGACGCTGCTTTATATATTTACGGTACTCCTGCTGGTGGTCTTCGGCGTCTATGCCATGCTGAACGTGGCGTTCAACGGCCCCTCCACCACCGCTGCCGACGTGCTGACCGAGTCTCTGCTGGAGAGCAGCGCTCTGAAATTCGTCCCCTATATCTTCTATACCGATGAGCGTGTCGAGCAGATCAAACAGCGCAACAGCGTCACCACCACCTATGACGAAGTCGACACCAGCCTCATCACCTTCACTCAGGCCGAAAACGCCAGATCCCAGACCGAGGAAGGTCCCGATATTTATATTGAAGACGACATCCGGGTCGAGGAGATCAAGGGTGCCACCTATCAGGGCTGGATGATGATCGTCAAGGATCCGTCCCGGGTCTTCGTGGGCGTCAGCACCGACTACTTTACCGACAATCAGCCCGGTCTTCTGATCGGTGAGCTGGCCGACAAGTACAACGCAGTCGGCGCCGTCAACGGCGGTGCCTTCAGCGACAGCAACGGTCAGGGCAACGGCGGCATGGCCGAGGGTCTCACGATATCCGAAGGCAAGATCATGAACACCTATGTCGCCGAGGACTTCACCACCGTGGGCTTTGACGAGAACAACGTGCTGGTCATCGGCAACTTCTCCCGTGCCCAGGCAGAGGAAAAGCACATCCGTGACGCCGTTTCCTTCGGTCCCGCTCTTATCATCAACGGCGAACCCGCCAAAACCAGCGGCGCCAGCTCCGGTCTCAATCCCCGCACGGCCATCGGCCAGTGCGCAGACGGCTCCGTGCTGCTGCTGGTCATCGACGGCCGTCAGGTCAACAGCCTCGGCGCCAGCTACGCCGACCTCATCGAGATCATGCTCCGCTACGGCGCAGTCAACGCCTGTAATCTGGACGGCGGCACCTCCTCCAACATGATCTACGAGGGTGAAATGCTGAACACCGGCGCCCCCATTATCGGCGCAAGACACATTCCCACCGCTGTTCTGGTGCGCTGAGGAGGTAACACCATGGCAAAAAAGAAATTCTCCAAAAAGAAATACAGGCGCAACGTCATCATCTCCCGCTGCATTTTCTACTTCTTCTATTTGGCCACCGTGCTGGCCCTGGTGTTCCTCATCAAGGTCGGCGTGACCTTTGTCAACGACTACATGTGCGCCTATGAGTCCTCTCAGGTGCGGTATGTCGCCGAGGAAGCCGCCAAGCCCTTCACCGAGCTGGACTATGAAAAGCTGGCCGACTGCGTTGACCCCTCCGTATACCCGTATGAGCATCGGGAACAGTATGTGGAATACCTGAAGAGCATGCTGGAGGGCAGAGAGATCACCTACAGCGAGCGTGCCGCCGACAACGAGAACGAGCGCCGCTACATCGTCAAGGCCGACAACATGAGCATCGGCAGCTTCACCGTGCGTCACACCTCCGAGGATAAGTACAACCTGTGGCAGTGGGAGCCTGCGGAGATGGAAACCGACATGCTGATATCGAGCGAGTACTTCGTCAACGTGCCCACCGGCTCTGTCGTCACCGTGGACGGCACCGTGCTGACCGACGACGACATCATCGAGCGGGATATCCCCTTCCTTGAGAAGTACGAAGACCTTCCGGAGGATGCCGCCATCCCGACCCGCTGCGTTTACCGGTTTGAGCGGTACTTCGACGTAAACGATGTCACCGTCACCGATAAATACGGCCGTGACTGTGCCGTCACCCAGGAGGACAATACCTACACCGCCGCCTACAACTATGACGATGCCGTCCTCGAAGAGGATATCCTCGAAAGAGCCACCAAAGTCGTACGCCGCCTGTCCTGCGTCACCTCCGGCGACTATACCGAGTGGATATTTACCGACGAGGATGTAGTCAAGGGTTCCCCCGCCGAGAAGTTCATCAACGGCTTCGACTATATGTGGATCATGAGCCATAAGTCCTATGAGTTCCTCAATATGGACATGAGCAACTATATCCGCTATTCCGACACCTTCTTCTCCATCGAAGCCCGTTACGACTACAAGATCATCTACTACACCGTGGATCCCGAGATCTATCCCACCGCATACCGGCTGTATTTCAAGCTGGTCGGCGGCGAGAAGTGGAAGCTGTACGATTTCACCGTCATCTGATCACAATAAATATATAATACGGCTTGATATGGTTCAGGCCGTATTTGTTCAAGGAGGCTGACTGTTATGCTGTTTCATGATGTTCCCAAAAGTCAGGGCGTAGCCAATGCCATCAAGCGGGCGCACCAGTTCGTCGATCTCACCTATATGCCGGTCGATTTCATGCCCTGCAGCACCGGTATTATCAGTGATGAACACACATCCGTCCGCTACAGCAGCTATTTCAAGCCCTGGTATCCGAAGACGGGCGTCATCTATTCCTCCTGCCGTGTGGTGGAAAAGTATGTCGGCCAGAACGTCTCTTTCGAGACCTTCATGACCGCCGTCCGCAATCCCCGCAGCGTCATGTATACCCGCAATCTGACCGGCACCGGCGGAAAGAACGTCGCCAACTGGTACGGCTCCGTATGCTCTGCCTTTGCGGGATATGCCCTGCAGCTGCCTTACCGCATGTCCTGCTCGGAATGGCCCGACATCGACGGCGTAACAAAGCTGGAATATGATTCCTTTGACGAGTTCCGCCTCTGCGATATCGTGCTCAACAGCGGACACATCGCTCTCATCACCGACCTCGTCCGTGACGAAAACGGCCACGTCGTCAGCATCGAGATCTCCGAATGCACCACGCCCAACGTCCGTTCCCTGTGCTATACGCCCGAGGCCTTCACCCATGCATGGCTGGAGCATGACTACGTCATGTACCGTGCCGACTGGCTGGACAGCATCACCTATACGCCCTCGCCCTTCGTTCCCCTGTTCGGCGATCCCGAGCTGCCTCTGCCCGAGATCAGCACGGCACTGATGCCCAACATGGGCAACAAGGCCAACTATATCCGCCTCAGAGAAGAGGAAAAGGCCGAGCTGGACATTCTCGAAGAGGGCTGGGACAAGGTGGAAGTCACCGAACCCGACGGCTGCAAAAAGCTGTATGCTATTGAAAACAACACCGTATACCCCTCCATGGACAAATGCGGCATCCACACCGCCTGCTGCGTCCGGGGCGACGAAAAGAGTGTGCCCGTCAGCTTCTGTATCACGGGTCTGGAGGTGCATACCGACAAGACGGAATACGCCGTCGGCGAGGAGATCCGGATCACTTGGAACAATCCCATGCCCGACGAAGTATTCGTGTTCATCGTCAACCAGGAGGACAACTATATAAGGGACAAGGGGCTCTTCACCGAGGAACAGAAAAATGCCCGCTGTGCCGTGCTGAAAGGCATCAAGAGCACGGGAAAGAACTGGGTCACCGTCGTCGCCAAGGGCGAGTACGGATGCTATTGTTCCAACAGGCTCTACTTTGAGGTAAAGTGAGCAGTTGTCAATGTTCAGTCAGCCGACAGCTTTTGCTGTCGGCAATTGTTATATATAAACTAAATAGTCCTTCCCCACTTCAGTGGGGAACGAGCGCAGCGAGTTGGGTTCGGTAG
>JAZLHZ010000201.1:0-4613 GCA_045617085.1 Clostridia bacterium | reverse complement strand
TCGTCAGCTCGGAACTTTGCCTGCGGCTTCCTTCAGATTCCGTCTCACGGCGGACACCCTTGCCGTTCGGCTAACACTTCCTACTACCAAGCGTGTAGTGGACTTTCACCACCAAGCTATTGCCCATGGCGGGCGTACAAGTAAAAAACAGCCCCGTATCCGCAGATACAGGGCCGTTTTCATCAGGAGTGGACCTCCCTCATTTTGAATTCCTTGTCTTCATCGATCATCTGAAGCATGATCCCCGCATAGAGCGGATCAAAATAGGTACCCTTGCCCTGCTCGATCTCGTAACGGATCTTCTCCTGAGGCATGGCATCACGGAAGCTTCTCGGCGAGGACATGGCGTCATAAGCATCCGCTACACACAGAATGCGGGACTCGACAGAGATCTTCTCGCCCGAAAGCCCGTCGGGATATCCCTGTCCGTCATAATGCTCATGATGATGAAGCGCACCCTCGCGCAGCATCGGCATTTCGGTAATGGACGCAAGAATGTCGGATCCCAGGACCGGATGCTTTTTAACAACAGCAAATTCTTCTTCAGTCAGCTTGCCGGCTTTGTCGATGATCTCATCCGGCACGCCGATCTTGCCGATATCATGAAGCAGACCCATATAATAGATCTCCTGCTGCTTCTTCTCTCCCAGCCCGCTGCGAAGAGCGATCTCCTTGGCGTAATCAGCCACACGGAGAGAATGTCCGTTGGTATACTTGTCCTTGGCCTCGATGATCTTGACCAGCGTGGTCACGATCTGCAGGCTGAGCCTCTGCATGATCTCGTTTTCGCGGATTCTGAGCTGAAGCTCCTGCTCGCGGCGCACCTGAAGATCAACATTGTGGATGCCGGCGATAATGCTGTTCTTATCCGCTTCATCGCGCACATACTTGTTTTCAAAATACTTTTCGCCGCCATCCAGCTTCAGCCGGTAATTTACGGTGTAAGCCGCGTTTTCCTTCAGCATATCAAGCACATGCTCGCGGTCGTTATCGCGGATGAACCTTTTGCGGTCCTCCTCAACGACAAGGTTTTCACACAGAAGACGCATACGCTGATCAAAGCTGTCGTTCGTTTCCCATTCAGGGATCTTGGAGGAAAACAGCGGGCTGATCCTGACCCTGTTTTCATGGGTTGAACGCTTGTCCAGCAAGGTCACGCATTCAAAATCACGGCTGAGGCAGTTGATGACAGCCTCCTGTTCCCTGTGCGCGGCCTTGTATCTTCTGTACATGAACCAGATGACCACACCCATGGCGAGTATGATCGGGATCGTAACAAGGATCCCGAGGTTCTTCGCGATAAAGTTCTTTCTGGCTGCTCTCGCCTCGGCGCCCTGAACAAAGGTGCGCAGGATGCCTTCCGTGCGTGTTCCGGTCTCGGGATCAGCCATCGCGGCATCGATCTTTTCTTTCATTTCGGGGCTGCGCACAGCCACGCAGAGGCGGCAGGGCTCGGGAAGCTGATAGGTACCGTACGTGTCAAAACGTTTTTCGGTATAAAGCACATTCTCCAGTGTGCAGGTAGGCACAAGCGCGCCGGTCATATCGCCGGTGTATACAGCGGCAAGGCACTCCTCTGCGGAGGCGTACTCCTTCACCTGAGCATCGGGGAACTGCTCTTTCGCATAGCTGGCCACATAGCTCTTGGCAGGCACAGCGATCCTGACAGTCTTATCCTTGCCGAAGCGGCCCGGATATACCAGTGACATGCTCATATCAAAGCCGCAGTCGGTGTAATAGCAATACACGCCCTCTGTACTTTCCGAATAGCGGACCGGGAACGCGACATCCACGCATCCGCTCACGGTCATCTCCGCGCTGACCGCTTCGAGCAGATCCTCGTAACCCGCCTTTGAAAAATCCGTAGTGGTGCGGAAGGTGCAGCCTCTCACGTTCATACTGTCAAAGGCATCGTTGATGACATCCTGACTGCCGCGGATATAATAGCCGAGAATGTAATCTTCAGCCTGCGCCGCGAAAGGCATACAAGTCATGGCAACAAGCATGACCGCCGTCAGTATGATCGCAGCAGAGAACCGTTTCGTCCTTTTCAAGTCATATCCCTCCCCGGTGTATTCGTTTACATTCCGAACGCTCCTTGTAACTATTAAAGTATAATCCTGTTCAACGCATTTTGCAAGATATTTCATAATAATAAAGCATTTGCATGTGTACTCAGCCGCTCCGCAGATCTGCGTTTTTCTGATCTTCCTAAAAAATACGAGCGGTTCATAAAAATAGGGCTTGAAAAAAGTAAGCGCTTTCATTATAATGTTTTTACATATTAAAATGCGGAGGTTTTTGGATATGGGAATTACCGTGTGGCTCTCTGTGCTCGTGGTTGTCCTGCTTGCGATCGCGTATGTCGCCTATAACTACGTACGTATCCGCAAAATGAACGAAGGCACTGCTGATATGGCCGAAATGGCCGGGATCATCCGCAGCGGCGCCGATGCCTTTATGAAGACCGAATACAAAACGATCGGCATCGTTGTGATCCTGATCGCGCTGGTGTTCACTCTGTTCATTGAAAAATTCAGCGGTCTCACTTTCTTGCTCGGCGCTCTGATGAGCAGCTGCGTGTGCGTGCTCGGCATGCGCAGCGCAACCTACGCCAATGTGCGCACCGCCAACAAGGCCCGTGAGTCTCTCTCTATCGGTGAAACCGTCAAGGTCGCGCTCTGCGGTGGCAGCATCTCCGGCCTGGCCGTGCAGGCCTTCGGCATGCTCGGTATGGTGATCATTCTTCTCATCAACGGTGTGAACAACCTTGAAGAAGGAATGGGTCTGCTTGGCATCGAGGCTCTCAAATGCAACGGTTCCATCATGATCATCACCACCTATTCTCTCGGTTGCTCTCTTGTGGCTATGTTCAACCGTGTGGCCGGCGGCAACTACACCAAGGCTGCCGATATCTCCAGCGATATTCTGGCGAAGATCCGTCACGACATGCCCGAGGATGACAGCCGTGTTCCCAACGTTGTGGCCGACTTCTTCGGTGACAATGTCAACGATATCGCCGGTCACTGCTCCGACCTTCTCGAGTCCTTCGTGGCTACGATGGCTGCCGTGCTGATGATCGCTGTGACCCTTTTCTCCGATATGGGCGATTTCTTCAATGCCTCCGCCTATTTTCCCATTATTCTCGCCGGCTGCGGTCTGCTGAGCTGCCTGCTTGGCCTGGGTTACGCCGCTTTCAAGAAGATGAGCGACAACCCCTCCATGGAGCTCAACATGGCCACTTATATTTCCTCCGGTCTTACCGTGGTGCTCGGCTTCTTCGCCTCCCTGATCGTTTTCAGCGGCAAGGCTGATGTCATTTCCACCCTCGGCTGGAAGCTCGGCTGGATCACTCCGTGGGTATGCGCCGTGCTGGGAATCGCCAGCGGTGTGCTCATCGGGATCATCACCGAATATTACACCTCCACCGACTACAAGCCCACCCGCAAGCTGGCTGAGATGGCCCCCGAGGGTGAAGCCTTTGTCATCACCAAGGGCGACGCAATTGGAAGCCGCAGCTGTCTGCTGCCTATCCTGCTGATCGGTGTGTGTCTGTTCGCCTCCGGTTTCCTGTGCGGCACCTACGGAATTGCGGTCTCCGCTCTGGGTATGCTTTCCTTCGTGGGCTGCACCGTTTCCATCGATGCCTTCGGTCCCATCGCCGATAATGCCGGCGGTCTTGCTGAAAGCTGCCATCTGGATGAAAAAGTGCGTGTGATCACCGATAAGCTTGACGCCGTCGGCAACACCACCGCTGCCATCGGCAAGGGCTTCGCCATCGGCAGCGCCGCGTTCGCCACGGTTTCCCTGATCGTATCCTATGTAAGCACCAAGGGCGTTGCTGAGCCCATTCTCAATATTGCCTCCTACGCGGTGGTTGCCGGCGCTCTCATCGGCGGTGCTCTCATCGAATTCTTCTCCGCCATGCTTACTGACAACACCATTGATTCCGCCAAGGCGATGGCTGATGAAGGCGACAAGCTGCTCTCCATCCCCGGCGTTCTCGAAGGGACAGTCAAGCCCGACTACAACAGGATGATCACAATGGCCGCCAAAACTGCCCTGCATAAGATGCTCGTTCCCTCCGTGCTGGCGCTGTGCATCCCCATTGTGGGCGGTATCGTGTTCGGTGTTGACTTCGTGGGCGGCATCCTGATCGGCGCCACGATCGTAGCCATCCCCCGCGCCATCTTCATGGGCAACTCCCGCGGGGCTTTCGACAATGCCAAGAAGTATATCGAAAGCGGCAGCCTGAAGGGCTTCGGCAAGGGTTCCTCCGCTCATAAGGCGGCCGTGACCGGTGACACCGTCGGCGATACCCGTAAGGACGTTGTCGGCGTGGCTCTGGATATCTTCATCAAAACGATGTCCACCGTTGCAAACACCCTTCGTGTCGTGTTCAGTTCCTTCCATATCTTCTGATATTCCCAGCGGCTCTGCCGCTTATAAACAATCGAGTAGAAGGGGGTGATTAACCCCCGTCCTCTCACCGCACCGTGCGTACCGTTCGGTACACGGCGCGTCCAATACAAGCAGACTGAATAGACTCATATGCCGCAGAGAGTTCAAAATACCCTGCGCGTATGAGTCTTTCGTTTGTTATGGCTCTTTTC
>JAZLHZ010000200.1:0-9187 GCA_045617085.1 Clostridia bacterium | reverse complement strand
GCATTTTCCTGCTGTGCGGATTCGCCCCTCGTCATTACCGTACACTCGCTGGCGACAATGGAAGCGACCACGGAAAAGCTGATCGAATATCACGAATATGCCGAAAAACACAGCCTTTCCTGCACTTTTGCGCTGGAAAACAACCGTATCAAGATGCACTCCTCCTTCATCAACACCGCAGAAGGCGTGGCGCAGACCGTTGCCGATCTCCCTTTCATGGGCACCTGCTTCGACTTCGGACATCGGATCTCCGATCTGATCAACTATCCCGAGCGGACCACGCTGCTGCCCTGTGACGACTTCCTGAAGCGGGCCGTCCACACCCACATCCACGGCTACGGCGAGCGCACGCATTTCCCGCTGGACGGAAACAACGTACCGCTGCATGAGTACGTCACCGCCCTGAAAAACGCCGGGTATGCCGGAAGGTACAATCTGGAGCTGGAGCCGGGGCGCTATTATGGGAAGTACAACATTCTTGACAGCTACCGCATGTCGCTGGAGATCCTGGCAGGTGAACTGAAATGACCAGAGAGGAAGCGCTGCGCACCTCGATTTTGAACTACTACACGGACCGGTATCCGGAGATATTTGACCGGATCCTTCGTGCCGCCGACCTCGATGCCGACCTGTTCTGTCTGATGGGCGCCGAAAACTACATTTTCAAGACCGGCGGCGTGCTCTGGGCGGTGGACCCGATGTTCAACACCCCGAGAAGCGGCATCACGAGAGACGCTGTAAAGAACCGGCTGCACGAGCTGTTCGACCGGCTGGATTTCGTGCTGCTGACCCACAGCCATATCGATCACCTCGATACGGAGCTGTTCAGGCTCTTTCCGAAGCTGAAACTCATCGTGCCGGATCACCTGATGGATTGGATCCCTCCGGAATGCGAAAACGTCACCTGCGTTCACTACGGCGACAGTCTGACCGTCGGAGACATCCGCATCGACGCCTTCCGCAGCCTGCACTATGACAAGGGCACCACGGTCGGCGTGGAGGAGACCGGCTATAAAGTGACTGCCGGGAAGTATGCGCTGCTGTTCCCGACGGACGTGAGGGAATATGATGCGGCGAAATACCCTGATTTCGGCACCGTCACCCATGTGTTCGGCCATGTATGGCTGGGAAGAAGAAAGGCGCTGGACTATCCGCAGAGCGACATCTGCCGTGAGCAGGCCGCCTTCCTCACGAGCTTCCGTGCGCCGGTGATCTATCTTGCTCACATCGCCGAGGCGGAACGGGAGCCGGAGGATCTTTGGACGTATGCCCATGCGGGACTGCTTACCGATGCGATACTTACACTGTGTCCGGATGTCAATGTGCGCATCCCGATGCTCGGATATCCCGAATTCCTGTAATCGTCGCAAATATTATATTCAAACATAAAATGCTTAACCTTGACAGATAACGCCCGGATTTGGTAAAATTATACGGATAAAACAGAAAAGGGGTAATTACCTTGAATATGAAAAGAGAAGACCTGAGAAATATCGCCATTATCGCTCACGTTGACCACGGCAAGACCACCCTCGTTGATGAAATGCTGAAGCAGGGCGGCGTATTCCGTGACAACCAGCAGGTTTCCGACCGTGTCATGGACTCCGGCGACCTGGAGCGTGAGAGAGGCATCACCATTCTTTCCAAAAACACCGCCGTACACTATAAGGGCGTAAAGATCAACATCGTCGACACTCCCGGTCACGCCGATTTCTCCGGCGAGGTCGAGCGTGTTCTGAAGATGGTCAACGGCGTTCTGCTGCTGGTGGACTCCTTTGAGGGTCCCATGCCCCAGACCCGCTTCGTGCTGAAGAAGGCGCTGGAGCTGAAGCTGCCCGTCATCATCGTCGTCAACAAGATGGATCGTCCCGACGCCAGATGCCAGGAGGTCACCGACGAGACGCTGGAGCTGCTGCTCGACCTGGACGCCACCGACGAACAGCTGGAAAGCCCCATCGTATACGCTTCCGGCCGCAGCGGCATCGCATCGATGGATTGGCGCAATCCCACACCCGACCTGCGTCCCCTGTTCGACACCATTCTGGAACACATCCCCGCTCCCGAGGGCGAGGTAGACGCTCCCCTGCAGATGCTGGTCTCCACCATCGACTATAACGACTACGTCGGCCGCATCGGTGTCGGCCGTATCGAGCGGGGCACCATCAAGGCCGGCCAGATGGCCTGCCAGTGCACCTTCGGCGTCGACGGTCTGTCCGCTCCCATCCGTCTCACCGGTCTGTTCGCCTTTGACGGACTGAAGCGTGTCCCCGTGGAAAACGCCAAGATGGGCGACATCATCGCCCTGACCGGCTTCCCGGACATCAGCATCGGCGACACCGTCACCGAGCCCGGCGTGTACGATCCGCTGCCCTTCGTCAAGATCGACGAGCCCACCGTTTCCATGACCTTCTGCGTCAACGACAGCCCCTTTGCAGGCACCGAGGGCACCTTCGTCACCTCCCGTCACCTGCGCGCAAGGCTGTTCAAGGAAATGCAGACCGACCTGTCTCTGCGTGTGGAGGACGTCGGAACCAACGACGCCTTCAAGGTCAGCGGCAGAGGCGAGCTGCACCTGTCCATTCTGATCGAGACCATGCGCCGTCAGGGCTACGAGTTCCAGGTGACTAAGCCCACCGTCCTGTTCAAGGAGATCGACGGCGTGAAGCACGAACCCATCGAGCGTGTCGTCTGCGACGTGCCCAGCGAGTATTCCGGCAGCGTCATCGACAAGCTCAGCCGCCGCAAGGGTACGCTGGAATCCATGAGCGGCGACGACCGTGTCCGCCTGGAGTTCACCATTCCCTCCAGAGGCCTGTTCGGCTACCGCAGCGAGTTCATGACCGATACCCGCGGCGAGGGCGTCATGAACGCCGTGTTCGACAGCTATCAGCCCTACAAGGGCGACATCCCGACCCGTACCTCCGGTTCTCTGGTCGCCTTTGAGACCGGCGATACCACCAGCTACGCCATGTTCGACATTCAGGAAAGAGGCCTGCTGTTCATCTGGCCCCAGACCAAGGTGTATACCGGCATGGTCGTCGGCAGGAACAGCCGCCCCGGCGATATCGACGTCAACGTCTGCAAGAAGAAGCATCTGACCTCTATCCGCAACGCCGCCGGCGCCGAGGAAGCCCTCAAGATCACCAACGTGCGTGTACCCACTCTGGAAGAGTCTCTGGAGTACATAGACGATGATGAGCTGGTCGAGATCACTCCCCGCTCCATCCGCATGCGCAAGAAGGAGCTCAACGTCGAAAAGCGCAAGAAGGCTTTCTCCAAGCTGAAGTACGCCGACCAGCAGTAATCCGACCGGCAAAAATATGTACGTATCGCATATCGCACTCAACAATTTCAGAAATTATTGCAGCGGCGAGATCACTCCCTGTGCGGGCATCAACGTGTTATACGGCGACAACGCACAGGGAAAGACCGCCTTGCTGGAAGCCGTGGTGCTCTCCTGCATCGGCAGAAGCCACCGGACGCCCCGGGACAGGGAGCTCATCCGCATGGGCGAGGACTTCGGAAGAGTCAGCGTCACCGCAGAGCGCCGGGACGGCAGCCATTCCGTGGAGATCGTACTTTCAACGGACAAGCACCGTTCCATCAAGGTGAACGGCTCCCCGCTGAAGCGCATCGGCGAGCTGATGGGACATATCAACGGCGTGCTGTTTGCGCCCGAAGACCTGCGCATGGTGAAGGACGGTCCGGAACTGAGGCGCAGGTTTATTGATATGGAGCTCAGTCAGCTGTATCCCGCCTATTTCTATGCGCTGCAGCGGTATTCGCAGGCGCTGAAACAGCGGAACAAGCTGCTCCACGACATTCTGATCACTCCGTCGCTCATCTCCACGCTGGACGGCTGGGACATGCAGCTGGCCCAATCCGGCGAGGAACTCATCCGCTTCCGCAGCGCATTTATCAAAAAGCTTGCCGTGTTTGCCGCAAAAAACCATGAGGAGATCTCCGGCGGCAGGGAAACGCTTACCGTAGCCTATGAGCCCTCTTATATCGGAGACAGCCTTGCCGAGGCCCTGACTGCTGCCCGGGACAATGACCTGCGCCGCTGCACCACCACCGTCGGCCCGCATCGGGACGATCTGATGCTGATGCTGGGCGATATGGACGTGCGCACCTACGGCTCACAGGGCCAGCAGCGCACCACCGCACTGTCGCTCAAGCTGTCCGAGCTGGACATCATGAAGGATGAGACCGGCGAGTATCCCCTGCTGATGCAGGACGACGTAATGAGCGAGCTGGATCCCCACCGCCGCCGCCAGCTGCTGGGCAGACTCAAGGGCATCCAGACCATCGTCACCTGTACCGACATGACCGACCTGGCCGAGGCGGAAGTCGAAGCCGCATGGAAGGTCACCTCGGGAACACTCACCCCGTTAGTACTGTAACGAATCAGCAATTCGCAATGTGCAATTAATTGTCGAAAAGGCCGGTTGCTGATCCATATATCAATCACCAAATGTTGACTGCCAATTGCTAATTATGCCGAATATCGTTCACTGTCCGTCCTGCGGCGCCCGTATCAAGGTGACGCTGCGTGAATGCCCCGAATGCGGTACGCTTCTGACCAAGGAGGCCATTAGCCGCAGTATTGCCGCCGAGAGCAAGATCTCCGGCGAGTGGGAACAGACCCTGACCTTCGTATTCAGGGTCGCTGTTCGCATACTCATTGCGCTGATCACCATCGCACTGATCGGCTACGGCATCTACAAGGTGCATTTCTGGCGGAAAAACCTGAGTCTGCAGCAGCTGTATGATAACGGCACGATGCAGCTTCCCACGCTGGATACCTGTACCTTCACCGACGGCAGATACGGCCATGCGCTGACCTTCTACGGCGAAGACGGCGACAGCATCTATATTGAAGAGCTGCAGGAGCGATACATGATCATCGGCGGCAAGGCCGTTGTCGAAGAGGCCGACGCCACCTGGTTCGAGAAGCTGAACTCCACCGCCTCCGGTGTGCAGGTCTCCCTGACGCCGGTGCTGAACAAGCGGGACGGCAACAAGGTGCTGCTGCCCATCGTGTCCTTTGCGGTGGATATGCCCTACTCGCCGCTGGAGATCTCCAGCCCGAGCACGGACTATGTCGATACCTTCTCCTCCACCTATGCCATCAAGATGAACGTGGTCTACGGCTCCACAGTACTGGTGGCGGGCGAAGATGTCACCTCGATGGTGGACAAGCAGGGCAACCTCGATGTCACCGTCGCCATTACGCCCAACGGCGAAAACCCGGTATCCGTGCTGGTCAAAACGCCCAACCATATCGAGACCAGAAAGGATCTGGTGTTCTATCGTGCGCCGATGGATATCGATATCTCCGTTGCCTCCGGCACCCAGCTTTCCACCGTGCTGAACGCCATGACCATCCGCGGCACCGTCGAGCCGGATGCAAAGCTCTCCGTCTCCTCGCCCTATGACGATACCACGTTTGAGGTGGACGAGAACGGCAACTTCTCGTTCCTCGCCAGGTTCGACCATTACGGCTACAACACGATCCGCCTCGTGGCAACAAGGGAAGGCGATCAGGATTCCGTACTGGAATTTGACGTTTACTACTGTCCCACGATCACCGAATATTCAGGCAAGGCCTGGAAGATGGACTACCAGCAGCTTCTGTACTGCTGGGACGAGTGGTACGGCAGGGTATTCCTTTGCCGGGGCACCATCGTACAGATCAACGATGACGGCAGTTGCGTCATCGACGTCTCCGACAACAAGAGCGGCAACTACCTTACGATCGAAAACATGACCGGTCTGGAGCTGGAGCAGGGCGGACGCTACAACCTGTATGCCGACGTAGACGGTCAGGGCAAGTATAACGGAAAGGTCTATACCAATCTTGTCGCCCGCTTCGGCGAAAAGCTCAGCTGAAAGGAGTCTCTCACATGAACCGCATCACGAATGAGTTGCTTTTCCCCTTCTGGGAGGGCACAAAAGCCATCAATGAAAGCATACTGCCGCTGAAGGAAAAGGACGGCAGCATCAAGCCCATCTCTCTTCTGTACAAGCCCGATACCATACTTTCCGTCCGCAGTGCGTCGCTGGAAAAGACATATGAGGAGGGCAAGGACTACGTGCTGACCACAGACGGCCTCGTGATCCCGGAGGGCTCCTCGATATTCGCATTTGACTATGCCGATTACTATCCCGAAGCCGATGACGGACACACCTTCCCCCATACGGACGGAGGCTTTATCCGTTTCAGCGAAGGCCCCTACATGCATGACCGTCAGACCGTTGTGACCTACACCCATTCGGACAGCTATACCGGCACGATCCCGTGCTCCAAGGCTGCACTGCTCCCCAAAACCATGAAGCAGCTTTCCGAAAAGAAGGACATCCGCCTGCTGATATTCGGCGACAGCATCAGCACCGGCTGCAATGCCAGCGGCTGGTACAAGGTCGCTCCGTTCCAGAAGCCCTGGTTCAATTGCCTCAAAGAGGGCATCGACACCGCCTACGGTACCGACATCACGCTGCTGAACACCGCCGTGGGCGGCACCGTCAGCAAGTGGGGTCTGGAAACCGCCGTCGAGAGAGGCGCCGATCAGAAGCCCGACCTGTGCGTGCTCGCCTTCGGCATGAATGACGGCAGCGGAAGAGTGCCTGCGGAAGAGTATATCGCCCACATCACCGGCATCATGGACATCATCTCCAAGGCCAATCCCGCCTGTGAGTACATCCTCATCGCCACCACCATCGCCAACAAAGAGGTCAAAGGCTTCCTCGGAAATCAGAAGGACTACCTCGCTCCGCTGACGGCGCTGGAAAAGGAAGGCGTATGCGTCGCCGATATGACCACCGTCCACTGCGACCTGCTCGCCCGCAAGGCGTTCCGGGACATGACCGGCAACAACGTCAACCATCCCAACGACTTCCTGTCCAGAGTATACGCTCAGGTCATGCTGCGCACGATGGGGCTGATCTAATTAGCAATGTACAATTAGCAATTTGCAATTGACCGTTATCAAAAGACATATCTTTCTGTGGAAGCAGAAGGATATGTTTTTTTGATCCACAGTCTTGCATTCTGCGAATTATATGGTATAATGAAACCGATAAATCGAAAGGAGAAATACCGGCATGAAGCATTTGAATATCGACTTTTCCAAGGTGATCGGCCCCGTCAAGCAGATGAACGGCATCAACTGCGGTCCGCTGACCCGCAACTTCCTCGATGACGCACGTCCCTGGTTCAAGGAGGCCCGTATCCCCTTCTCCCACCTGCACGACTGTGAAAATCCCTACGGCAGCGGCGAATTTGTCGATGTCGACAGCATTTTCAAGGTCTTCAAGTGCGATCCCGACGATCCCGAATGCTACAATTTCCGGCTGACCGATGAATACCTCAAGGCCATCGACGAGTGCGGCACCGGCATCCTCTATCGCCTGGGCTGCGCCATCGATCTGAAGTTCCACATCCATACAGTTCCTCCCAAGGACTATCTCAAGTGGGCCAAGATCGTCGAGCACATCATCCTGCACTACAACTACGGCTGGGCGGACGGCATGCACCTGAACATACGGGACTGGGAGATCTGGTCTGAACCCGACACCAAGAACATCTGGTACGGCGAGTGGGAGGAGTTCTTCGAGTTCTACAAGGTCGCCGTCACCTACCTCAAGAGCCGTTTCCCGGAGCTGCACTTCGGCGGCAGCGACATCGCCAACATCAAAGGCGGCTTCCTGCGCTCCTTCCTCGAATACATGACGAAGGACGGCGGTCATGTGCCCTATGACTTCTGCACCTATCAGTGCTATATGCAGGAGCCTGAGCGCTGTGTCGAGCTGGCCAAGTTCGCCAAGGATATCCTGCACGAGTTCGGCTATGACGATACCGAGATCGTCTGCTCCGAATGGAACTATGTCCGCAACTGGCAGAACCTGCCCGAGACATTTAAACTGATGAAGAACGAGCACGGAGCCGCCTTCAATGCGGCTCTGATGTGCGCCATGCAGAATTCTCCCGCCGACCGGGCGGCCTACTATGTCTCCCATCCCAAGTCCGGCTTCTGCGGTCTCTTCTCCAAGGGTGTCAGCCTGCTGAACGGCGGCACCGCCATCACAGAGCGCAACAAGTCCTACTATCCCTTCAAGGCCTATGCGGATCTGGTCGATCAGAAGAATCAGGTCGAAGCCTCCATCGAAAACGGCAACGTCTACGTCCTCGCCGCTGCCGGCGACAAGAAGCTGGTGATGCTGGCCAACTACAAGGAGGAAGGCGCCGTTCTCGAAAAAGTCCGTCTGAACTTCTCCGACCCCGATGCCGAGTTTGAGGTTCTTCGCACAGATAAACGCAACACCGAGGCCTGCCTCGGCCATGTCAAGAGCGGCGACGTGCTGAGCCTGCCCAAGGATTCCTTCGTCCTGCTCAAAGAGATCTGATCTCACCGGCTATTGATCATCGGGATTCATGAATCCCCATATTCCGAAAGGAGACAGCTATGAAGCATTTGAACATCGACTTTTCCAAGGTGATCGGCCCCATCAAGCAGATGAACGGCATCAACTGCGGCCCGCTGACCCGCAGCTTCAGAGACGATGCCCGTCCCTGGTTCAAGGAAGCCCGCATCCCTTTCGCCCATCTGCACGACTGCGAAAACCCCTACGGCCACGGTGAGTTTGTCGACGTGGACTGCATCTTCAAGACCTTCAAATGCGATCCCGATGACCCCGAGTGCTACAACTTCACCTTGACCGATGCATATCTCAAGGCTATCGACGAATGCGGCACCGGGATTCTCTACCGTCTGGGCTGCGCCATCGACCTGTGGTACCATGTGCATACCCGGCCGCCCAAGGACTACCTGAAGTGGGCAAAGATCGTCGAACATATCATCATGCACTACAACTACGGCTGGGCGGACGGCATGCACCTGAATATCCGGGACTGGGAGATCTGGTCCGAGCCGGACACCAAGAACATCTGGTACGGCGAGTGGGATGAATTCTTTGAGTTCTACAAGGTCACCGTCACCTACCTCAAAAACCGTTTCCCGGAGCTGCGTTTCGGCGGCAGCGACATTGCCCACATCGAGGGCGGTTTTCTTCGCTCCTTCCTCGAATACATGACGAAGGACGGCAGCCGTGTACCCTATGATTTCTGCTCTTATCAGTGCTACCCGCAGGAACCCGTCACATGTGTCAAACGTGCCGAGTTCGCCCG
>JAZLHZ010000199.1:0-17529 GCA_045617085.1 Clostridia bacterium | reverse complement strand
TGGCTGAAGCCCGGCGCCATGGCGCAGTTTATCGAGGAATGCGAGACCGTGCTCCGGGAAGTACCCGACGCATGGATCATGCCGAGGATCGGTCTGCATCCGCCGATGGAATGGATCGAAAGCCATCCGGACGACATCGTGTGCTACAGCGACGGAAAAACCACGTCCGTGCGGCTGTATACCGAATCGTATGAAAAGCAGCTGCCCGGCATGTATTCGCTGTGCTCGGAAAACTGGCGCAGGGATGCGGGCAAGGCGCTGCTGGAGACCTATGACGCCATCGAAAAGCTGCCCTTTGCCGACCGCATTATCGGCTACTTTCTTGCAGCAGGCAATACCTCCGAATGGTGGTATCCGGGCATGGACAACACCACCGGCTCCTTCGGCTTTCTGGCCGACCCGACGGAGCATGCGCCGGGAAGCTGCACCGACATCAGCGAGTCTTTCCGCATACAGTTCGGGAAGTATCTCCGCGAGATCTACGGCAGCGAAGAGAGCCTGAGAAAAGCATGGAATGATCCGCAGGCAAGCTTTGAGTATCCGGGCATCGCATCGTATGAGAGCCGGGAATTCATGAACAACATCGATTACCGGCTGCGGCATCCGCAGAACATGTTTTCCACCTCGCCAAAGCCCGAACCCTACCGCAGCGAGTTGAATTTCGGCACGTTCCTCAACATGAACACGAGCCGGAAGACGGCGGATCATCTGCGGGCATGGCATCTGGGCACGGCGGACAGCATCGTATATTTTGCAAAGCTCGTCAAGCAGCGTTCCCGGGACAAGCTGGTCGGCGCATTTTACGGCTCCTACGGCTGTACCGACTTCCACTACAACGGAACGGCAGGCGGTGTGCGGCGCATACTGGACTCGGATGCCGTGGATTTTCTGGCGGCGCCGGGTGTATACCAGAACCGTCAGCCCGGCGGCTTTACCGGACAAAGGGAAATGGTGGATTCCTTCCGCCTGAAGAACCGTATCTTCATCGTGGAGGAGGACACCCGAACTCATGCCGAGAACGGCTATTACGCCACGGTATCGGAGCTGTATACCGCAGAGGATACCCTGAACATCATGAAGCGGGACTTCGGCAGGATCCTGTGCGAGGACCTGCACGCATGGTGGTTCGACCAGCATATCGGCGGCGGGCGCTACAAGTTCCCGGAGGCCTGCACACCGTTTGAGGTCTATGAGGAAAAAGCCTACGGTCAGAACGTCACAAGCATTCGTATTTCATTGCTCAAGGGAGAGACGAAGACCTTTGAGCTGAGATAAATCAACAATACAGAAAGGTCGTATCTACTATGAATGATTCCATCAAGAAGTACATTGCCGAGTTCATCGGCACGTTCGTCCTCGTGTTCTTCGCCTGCGGCACCGCAGCAGTCACCGGCTGCAACGGCGCAGTGGCCGACGGCGCATATTTCATGACCGCTCTGGCATTCGGTCTGGTCATCGTCGCCATGGCATACTCCATCGGCAACGTGTCCGGCTGCCACATCAATCCCGCTGTTTCCATCGCCATGCTTGCCAGCGGCAAGATGAGCGTGAAGGACTTCATCGGCTACGTTGTCGCTCAGTTCGTCGGCGCAACTGCCGGCGCAGGCTGCCTGGCACTGGTCATCGGTGCTGATACCGGCCTGGGCACCAACGCTCTGTACAACGGCAACATCGGCGCTTCCCTGATCATCGAGATCATCCTGACCTTCGTGTTCGTGCTGGCTATCCTGGGCGTGACCTCCAAGAAGGAGAACGGCAGCGTGGCAGGCATCGTCATCGGCCTGACCCTGACCCTCGTTCACATCCTGGGCATCCACTTCACCGGCACCTCCGTCAACCCCGCCCGCAGCTTCGGTCCCGCTCTGTTCGTCGGCGGCGAAGCTCTGAAGAACGTATGGGTGTTCATCGCTGCTCCTCTGGTCGGCGGCGTGCTGGCAGCCATCGTCTACAAGGCACTGGCCAAGGAAGACAAGTAATCTGTGAACCGAATAAAACGGGGCTTGCGAAAGCTCCGTTTTTATGATACAATGAAGAAAAATCGAATGAGAAAGGGGATGCGGCAGTGAAAAACAGGGTGTTCGGTGCCGTCATGGCGCTGTGCATCGGCTGGTACCTGTACCGCCTGCGGGGCAGCCTGACGGCGTGGCATATCCTGCTGCCGCTGGCCTCGTTGTTGCTGTTTCTGCCGAAGACGAAGAAGGGAAACGGCAAGCCGGTCTGCATCGTATTCCTCGTGCTGTGGGCGCTGACGCTGGGATTGGACGGCAAGCTGATCTTCGACCGGTGCCGCCTCGGCTATGTTCCCGAAGCCGTGACGAATGCGGAATTCTATGCCCTGTGCGGCGTACTGCCGGTGACGGAATTCGTGCATACGCCGGGAAAGGGCGTGCTGACGGTGTTGCTTTTGTTCCTGCGCAGGCTGACATTCGGAAAGGCGTTGAATACTGCGGCGATGATCGTCAATGCGCTGCTGCTGAAATCGGCACAGCTGCTGCTGTTCCTCACGGTATACAGGCGGCATAAAGACGAGCCGCTGACGCTCATGCGGTTCGGCGTCGTGTCGCTGTTCATTCTTCAGCCGGAGGCATGGCTCGTCAATGTGTCCTGCGAGAGCGTGGCGGTGTCGCTGGTATGCTTTGCGCTGTATCTTGCCGAAAGGAATGACAAAAGAGACGATATCGCTGCCGGTGTGATCGCAGGTCTGGCGGCGGCGCTGCGGGGCATGGCGCTGTTTGCGCTGCCGGGGCTGATAAAAAAGCACGGCAAAAGGGCGGCGGTCATCACCCTTGCGGCGATGCTCCTGTTTTTGATGCCGCTCGGCATACTGATGTTTTCCGCTTCCGGAAACTCGCTGTATTTCACCTCGGAGCTCCTGCCGCCGACACACTACATCATGGCAGGACTGGGCGATGCCGATGAGCAGGTCGATATCGGCATCACGACCTCGGTCTCGGGCTTTGGAAACAGGGTCAAGCTGAACCTGGACGAATCCGCCGGAAGGATCGTAAGATTGGGCGCCGTGGGACTGCTGCGGCATCTGCTGGAAAACAAGGTCTGCCGTATGTGGTGCAGCGACATCTGCTGTACCGGCGAGCTGCTGCTGGATCTCGGTCTGTTCAAAGAAAACCGTCAGGTGGCGGCAGCGGACAGCATATTGTGGCTGGTGCTGCTGGCGGGTTTGTGTGTATCCGGTTTCCGGGGCAAGGGCGGCCTGCTGACGGGCGCCACGGCGTTTGCTCTGGTATGGAGCATGACCGGCGCATTCATGCTGATGCTGGTGCCGTATATCCTGCTGACGGTTTCGGGCGATGCATAGAAAAGGGGTGTGTACTCATGAAAAAATACGGTGTGGAGCTTCCCGACCTGCTTCGGGAGGGCGAGACGAAGGAAAGCTGGACGGAGCGCCGGAAGGAGCTGCGCAGGCTGGTTGAGGAGTACTTCTACGGGCCGATGCCGGAAGGCAAGGCGGAGGTCACAGCGGACGGCTTTGAAGAGGATGCCCATGCCTTTGCGGACAAGGCGGTGCTGACGAAGCTGATGCTGCACTGCACCGTGGGCGAGCTGAAGTTCTCGTTCCCTGTGGTGACCGGTTTCCCGAAGCACAGGGACAGGGTGCCCGTGTTCGTGTTCCTGAACTTCCGCAGGGATATTCCGGACATCTATTTCCCGGCAGAGGAGATCCTTGACAACGGGTTCGGCTTTCTGCGGATCTGTTATACCGATGTGCTGAACGACAACCATTTCGGCGATTTCTCCGACGGACTGGCGGAGGCGTACTATCACGGCCGGGAGAGAGGCGATACCGACTGGGGCAAGATCGGCATGTGGGCGTATGCGGCGCAGCGCAGTGTGGACTATCTGGAAACGCTGCCGCAGGCGGATAAGGCGCACATCATGGTGATCGGTCATTCCCGGCTCGGCAAGACGGCGCTGTGGGCGGCGGCCACGGACGAGCGGTTTTATGCGGCGTTCGTGAACGATTCCGGTGCCGGCGGCTCGGCGATCCTGCGGTGCAAGGAGGGTGAACGGGTCATCGATTTCATCCGGGCAGGCAGCTGGGACTGGTATACGCAGCGGTTCCAGGAGTATGTGCATCGGGAAAACGAGATGCCCTGCGATGCGCACTACACGCTGGCGCTGATCGCACCGAGGCTGGTCTGCATCGGTACGGCGGAGCAGGATTGGCCTGCCGACCCGAAGGCGGAGTGCCTCAACT
Organism: Clostridia bacterium; assembly: GCA_045617085.1. Classification (GTDB taxonomy): domain Bacteria; phylum Bacillota; class Clostridia; order Christensenellales; family Aristaeellaceae; genus Firm-10. The sequence goes on along the minus strand of JAZLHZ010000199.1, from coordinate 13,313 downwards.
GCCGTGTCGTGAGCGAGGCATGGGAGCTGTACGGGAAAAAAGGACTGGTGATGCCCGAAAGGGATGCTCTTCCCGACGAGGCATTTCAGGAGGGCAGCATCGGCTATCACATGCGCAGCGGCAGCCACTATTTAAGTCGCACCGACTGGCTTTACTATATGCAGTTTGCTAAGAAACACATGGAAGAAGAGAAAGGACGATAGGATATGCTGTTGTACTACCTCAGACACGGAGACCCCATTTATGACCCGGACTCGCTGACGGAGCTGGGAAAACGGCAGGCGGAGGCGCTGGCAAAGCGGCTGGCCGTCTACGGCATGGACGAGATCTATTCGTCCACCTCCCAAAGGGCGTACGATACCGCAAAGCCGCTGGCGGAGATTTTGAAGAAGAATATCACGCAGCTGGACTGGGCGAATGAGAGCTATGACTATATGGAGTTCTCCGTGGTGAAGGCGGACGGCTCACGGCACTGGTTCGATGCGCTGCCCGGCAGCAACAAGCTGTTCCATTCGGACAGGATCACGGGCATGGGCTTTCACTGGTACGATGCGCCCGAATTTGCCGGGACACAGTACAAGGCGGGCTTTGAGCGCATCAGCCGGGAGACGGATGCATTCTTTGAGAAGCTGGGCTATAAGCACGATCACGAGAATCACGGCTATATCCCCGTTGCACCCAACGAGAAGCGGATCGCCTTCTTTGCTCACGGCGGCTTCGGGGCGGCGTTCCTCAGCTGCCTGCTGGATATCCCGTATCCGTGGCTCGTGACGAGAACGGGACTTTCCCACAGCTCTATGACCGTCATCCACTTCGCCGGGCAGGACGAGGGATTGGTGTTCCCGGCGGTGCTGCAGCTCAGCAGTGATTCCCATATCTACCGGGAAGGACTGCCCACGAACTACAACAACTATATACGGATATGATCGGGAATCAGCAATTGCTATATAAACAAAAAGCCCTTCCCAGTGAGCTGGGAAGGGACTCTTATTATTGAAAAACAATTGCCGACAACTTTCGCTGTCGGCTGACTGAACACTGCTCACTGTTCCTATCCGAGGATAAGGAGAAGCTGGCCTGCGGTGTAGAACGTCCAGATGTATTTGGTCAAACTGCGGTCATTTGCCACCTTGTCCATGCCGATGAAGTAATCGCTGGCGATGAACAGGAGGATGCCGAGGATTCCGCAGAGGCGGCAGGGCGCAAAGGCAGCCTGTGCACAGGCGAACACCATGCAGCAGTCGAAAAACTCAAACGATGCATACAGCGCCAGCAGCAGACCTTTTTTGAGGGAGAAGCAGCCGTTCCTTTTCGCCATCAGCAGCAGAGACAGCACGGTAAGTATGCCGAGCAGAATGGCGGCGGCCATTCCGAATCCGAAGGGCGATCTTCCGGCCTGCCGGATCGGCATTTGATAGGCCAACCCGTAAAAGACGTGTCCCGTCATGAACAGGAGCCCGCCGGTGACGAAGGGCGAGGGCGTGTATTTTGAAAATACGCCGTTCCAGTTCATCAGCGCCATGTCGCCCAGCATCGAGAACAGCATGCCGAAGATCATCAGCGTGCGGTGGGCGGAGGGGAACAGGATCGCCATCAGGATCGAAAGGCCCAGCAGACTCAGCGATATGCGCAGGTGCCCGGGCAGAAGACGGTTCAGGCGTTCTTTGTTCATGACTTTACAGGATCAGCATGGCGTCGCCGAAGGAGAAGAAGCGGTATCTTTCCTTCACGGCGACGGCATAGGCATCGAGGGTGCTTTCCCGGTTCCACAGCGCCGAGACCAGCATGATGAGCGTGGATTCGGGCAGGTGGAAGTTGGTGATGAGGGCATCGACGCACTTGTATTCATAGCCGGGCTTGATGAAGATGCTGGTGTCGTCGCAGACCGCCTTGACCGTCCACTTGTCCACGGCGGCGGATTCGAGGGTGCGCACGCTGGTGGTGCCGACGGCGATGATGCGTCCGCCCCGGGCATGTACGGCGTTGATGCGGGCGGCAGCTTCGGGGGTCACCTCATAGTGCTCGGTATGCATGACGTGCTCGTCCAGGTCCTCGACCTTGACCGGGCGGAATGTGCCCAGACCCACGTGCAGCAGTACGGGAATGATCTCCACGCCCTTGACTCTGATCTTCTCCAGCAGCTCCGGCGTAAAGTGCAGGCCTGCGGTGGGGGCGGCGGCGGAGCCGTCCTGCTTGGCGTAGACGGTCTGATAGCGGTTCCTGTCCTCCAGTTTTTCGTGGATGTAGGGCGGCAGCGGCATTTCGCCCAGCTCGTCCAGCACCTCTTCAAAGGTGCCTTCGCATTCGAAGTCGACGATACGTCCGCCGGCGTCGGTCACATCGGCGATGCGAGCGATGAGCTTGCCGTTTCCGAAGGAGACGGTGGTGCCGGGGCGCATTTTCTTGCCCGGACGGACGAGGGTCTCGTAGCGCTTGGGACCTAACTGCTTCAGCAGGAGGATCTCGCATACACCGCCGGTCTCCCTTTCGCCGAGGAGCCTTGCGGGGATGACCCGGGTCTCGTTCAGCACGAGGGCGTCACCGGGATTGAGGTAGTCCACGATGTCGTAGAAATGCTTATGACTGATTGTGCCGCTCTTGCGGTCAATGACCATCAGGCGGCTGTGATCCCGGGGCTCCACCGGCGTCTGAGCGATGAGCTCTTCGGGAAGATCGTAGTAAAAATCGGACGTTTTCATCGGTACCTTTGCCTTCTTCATGCGTGTAATTTGTATACAAACATGCTTCATTGTACATTTGCAAAGCTTATATTGTCAAGCAATGTAAGGTAAACTTAATGGTATGCAGATAGACGCAGGCGCAGCACGGGTGATAAACTGAGAGCATCAAATAACAGAATACGGAGAGCTTATGATCATACTCGGAATTGACCCGGGCCTGGGCACGATGGGCTGGGGCGTGATCGATACGGACGGCATCCGCAACCGCATCGTGCAGTACGGCGCCATTTTGACAACGCCCGGTCAGCCCTTGCCCCAGCGGCTGAGGACCATCCACATGGGCGTGGATCAGCTGATGCGTACCTTCCGCCCCGAAGAGGTGGCGTTTGAGGAGCTGTTTTTTTCAAAGAATATTACAACGGGTATCGCCGTGGGCGCAGCACGAGGCGTGGCGCTGGAAGCGGTGGCGGAGTATACGGACAATATGTTCGAGTATACCCCCATGCAGATCAAGCAGGCGATCACCGGCTACGGCAAGGCGGACAAGCCGCAGATGCAGCAGATGGTAAAGCTGCTGCTGAAGCTGGACGAAGTGCCCCGGCCCGATGATGCCGCCGATGCGCTGGCCTGCGCCATCACGCATGCCAACAGCCGGCTGGCGGCGGACGAGTTCAGAATAAAGTAAATGTGAGGGAGATTCTATGCTGGCACATATCAACGGAACCATCTCGGAAAAGGGAAACGGCTATCTCGTGCTGGACTGCTCCGGTGTGGGCTTCCTGCTCAGCGTGAGCTCGGCTACACTCAGTCAGGCGGGCAGCGTGGGCGAGATGATGAAGTGCTATACGTACATGGCGGTACGCGAGGACGCCATCGAGCTTTTCGGCTTTGCGACCAAAGAGGAAAAGGCGATGTTCGTCAAGCTCACCGGCGTGACCGGTGTGGGCGCAAAATCGGCGATGGGCATACTGAGCGCTCTGTCGGTACGGAATATCTCGCTGGCCATCGTCACCGACGATGCGGCCAAGCTGGCGACGGCGCCCGGCGTCGGCAAAAAGACCGCCCAGCGCATCATTCTGGAGCTGAAGGACAAGGTGGAGAATTCCGAGCTGGTCGGGACCGCCTCCGCCGTAGAGCCGAGCCGTATCCGGACGAATGCCGCAGGCGAGGCCATTGAGGCGCTGATGGCACTGGGATATCAGCAGAGCGAGGCGGCCAAGGCGGTCAGTGCGATCAGCCCGATGCCGGAAAAGGCGGACGACATCATCCGTCTGGCGCTCAAGAGCATGGCAAAATTCTGATCCAAATGAGTCCCTCCCCGCCTCAGCGGTGGAGGGGGACCGCCGCAGGCGGTGGGTAGGGCTGATATAGTCATGCAGATAGCGAAACACCACTATACGGACTTCTCATGCCCCACTCCGTCAGCTTCGCTGCCACCTCGCCCCACTGAGGTGGGGCGAGACTTTTGGCGGCAGTATATTATATGAGTAAAATAACAAATATATGGAGGTATATGGCATGTACAATCCCAAGATCGACGAATATATCGAGAGCAAGAGAGACGAGATATTTGCGACGCTGAAGCGCTGGATCGCCCAGTATTCGCCTGCAGAGGAGCCAGAAGGCTATCCCGACGACGGAAAGCCCTTCGGCGAGGCTGTGCGTAAGATGCTGGATATCGCTCTGGAGGACGGCAAGCGGCTCGGCTTTGACGTACACAACATGAACGGCTATTCCGGCGACATCTGCATGGGCGAGGGAGAACAGACCATGGGCATGCTGGCGCATCTGGACGTGGTGCCCATCGGCGACGGCTGGACGCACGACCCGCTGGCCTGCGAGATGAAGGATGGCATCATTTACGGCAGAGGCGTCATGGACGACAAGGGTCCCGCACTGGCTGCCCTGTATGCGATGGCTGCCGTGAAGAACGCTGGGATCAAGCTGAAGGACGGCGTGAAGCTGATCCTGGGCTGCGACGAGGAGACCGGCATGAAGGATCTGAAGTACTATGCCGACCGCAACAAGATGCCCGATTACGGGTTTTCTCCCGATGCGGAATATCCCCTCATCAATATCGAAAAGGGCGGCATCAACATCGAGCTGAGCGCTCCGCTGCCCGAGGACATCGTGGAAATGTACGCCGGCGAGCGTCCCAACGTGGTGCCCGCCAAGGCATATGCCGTCATCAAAAAGGCGGACGGCAGCACCGAAAAGATCGAAACCACCGGCACCAGCGCCCACGGCTCCACGCCGCATCTGGGCGAAAACGCCATGGGCAAGCTGTTTATCAAGCTCAGCGAGATGGGCATCGGCGGCGCCGCAGTCAAGGCCATTGCCGAGAAGTTCGGTATGGAGTATGACGGCGCCTCTGCAGGCATCAAGGCGGACGATGCAGAGTGCGGCCCGCTGACCTGCAACCTCGGCATGCTGTATATCGAAAACGGCATGATGAAGGTCATTCTCGACATCCGCTATCCGCTGGCGACCAGCGAAGAGAAGATCCTCGGTCAGATGTGCTATAAGCTGACCGGTACGCCCGTTGCGGTGCGCAGACTGAGCGGACGGACGGTTCTGTACGTGCCTGCGGACAGCAAGGTGGTCAAGGGCCTGCTGAAGGTCTACGGCGACATTACCGGACTTCCGGCCTATCCCATCGCCATCGGCGGCGGCACGTATTCCCGGATGATGCCCAATACCGTGGCTTTCGGCTTCAACTTCCCCGACGATGTGGACAGCTGCCACATGCCGGACGAGTTCGTGAATTGGGAGAAGTTCATCCTCAGCACCAAGATATTTGCCCACGCCATCGAGACGCTGGCGGGCGCAGAGGCATAAGTGATGGAATTCAGGAAGATATACATCCTTTTCAAGACGCATTTGGACATCGGTTTTACCGATCTCTCGGCTAATGTCGTCCGGCGGTATATGGATACGTTCATCCCCAACGCCATTGCTGCGGCGAAGGAGCTGAAAGAAAGCGGCTCGGAGGCCGGGTTCGTCTGGACGGTGGGCTCGTGGCTCATCGATGAGTATGTGCGTACCCATTCCGGCGAGGAGCTGCAGCGGCTGGAAAAGGCGATCGCCGACGGCGACATCTGCTGGCACGGCCTGCCCTTTACCACGCATACCGAGCTGATGAGCAAGGGGCTGTTCGAGTACGGCGTATCCATCGCCAAGCGGTTGGACGAGAAATACGGAAAGCAGACCATTGCTGCCAAGATGACCGATGTGCCCGGACATACCAAGGCGATCATTCCGATCATGAAGAAGGCGGGCATCGAATTTCTGCACATCGGCGTGAACCCCGCTTCCGCCGTGCCGGAGGTGCCGGAGCTTTTCCGCTGGCAGGCGGACAACGGTGACGAGATCCTCGTGATGTATAACGCCGATTACGGCACGTTTGCGCCCCTCGGCGACAGCGGCGCCGCCCTGTATTTCGCCCATACCGGCGACAACAACGGCGGTCAGTCGGCGCAGGAGGTCAGGGAGCTGTTTGCTTCTCTCCGGGAGAAATTCCCGAACACGGAGCTGGTTCCGGCGACGCTGAACGACGTGGCACTGGAGCTGCGCAAGGTACGTAACTCGCTGCCCCTTATTACCGATGAGATCGGCGACAGCTGGATCCACGGCGTGGGCACCGACCCGAAGAAGGTCAGCGGTTTCCGGGCGCTGGAACGGTTTGCCGAAACCCTGACCGATGAAAAGGACAGGGAAACACTGTACCGGGGCATTCTGATGGTGCCGGAGCATACCTGGGGCATGGACTCCAAAAAGGGCCTCGGCGATTACACCCATTTCGGCAGAGACGAGTTTGTCGGGGTGCGGGGCGAAGCCAACTTCCGCAGAATGGAAGCCTCCTGGGCCGAACAGCGGCGGTATCTGACGGATGCCGTCGAAGGGCTGAGCCCGGTGAATCGGGAAAAGGCATTGGCACTGCTGGCGGAATCGCAGAGAGCACCTCTGTCCGCTGCGGGCATGCGGGAGCTTCCGGCGGACGAGACCGTCCGCATCGGGCAGGCCGAGCTGCGCTTTGACGAAAGAGGCGCTTTGAGCCTGCTGAAGTTCGGAGACAGAGTGATTGCAGACGATGAGCATCGGATGGGCATGCCGTTCTATGAGCGGTTTTCGATGGAGGAATACCGCCGCTTCTACGGAAAGTACAACCGCCTTGACGTGGAATGGGCGCAGCGGGACTTCACCAAGCCGGGCATGGAGCTGGCCGGGAATAAGTACCGGCGGCTGCTGCCCGAGGCGAAAGCGTATACGGACGGAAAAAACATTGTCGTGAAGTATGCGTTCCCGAAGGAGGACTGCGGCTGTCCCGAGACGATGGATCTGCGGCTGTCCTTTGAAGAAGATCGGGTGATGATGGACTATGCATGGTTCGGAAAAAGCGCCGACCGGGTCACCGAGGCGCTGTGGATCGGCTTTGCGCCGATGGCGAAGAACAAGCGCATCTCCAAGCTGGGCACGCTGATCGACCCGAAAAAGGTGATATACAAGGGCAACCGCCGTCTCCACGCCACGGATTTCGGCGTGGTGTATGACGGGCTGGAGATAGAGACCGTCGACACCGCATTGGTCGCTCCCGGAAAGCCTGCGCTGATGGACTTCGTGCAGGAGCTGCCGGAGGACGGCGAGGAGATCGCCTTTAACCTGTTCAACACCATGTGGGGAACCAACTTCCCGCTGTGGTATGAGGAGGACGCAAGATTCAGGTTTGTGATTCATATTAAGTGATGTATATATAAAAAGTCCTTCCCCACCTTAGTGGGGAAGGTGCCGAGCGAATGCGAGGCGGATAGGGCATGATTTGTATTGGTAGTGGTGTGTTTGCCAATTGCCATACTTTGTCAGCCCTACCCACCGCCTGCGGCGGTTCCCCCTTCCCACTGATGTGGGAAGGGACTTATGGCGGCTGCGCCGCCTTTTTTGATTACAATTAATTGCTGATTGCACATTGCCAATTGCTAATTGAGTGCGCTCTTTATCCGGTCGAGTGCGGTCTCGATGTTCCTTCTCGGCGTGGCGAGGTTGAGCCGCAGGAAGCCCTCGCCGCCGAAGATCTTGCCGTCCACGGGGTCGATACGGGCTTTCTTGTGCATGCAGTCCATCAGCTCGTCGGCGGTCTTGAAGCGGGAGCGCATATCCAGCCACATGAGGTAGGTGCCCTCGACCCGGGAGAAGCCGATGTCCGGCAGCTCGGTGCGGAAGAAATCCTCGGCAGTCCGGCGGTTGCCGTCGAGATACTGCATCAGGCTGTCCAGCCACTCGTCGCCGGTGTTATAGGCGACCCGCTGTGCCAGCATGCCGAACAGGTTGATGCCGTCGATGCCCCGCTTGTAATACTCGTCGCTGAACAGCCTGCGCCTGTCGGGATCGGCGATCAGCACCGACGAATGGCGCAGTGCCGCCAGATTGAAGGTCTTGGTGGCGGAGATGAATACGGTGGCGGAGGGCTCGATGTCCAGCATGCAGATCTGTTTGAACCCGGGCATTTCGAGGTCGCCGTGGATCTCGTCGCAGACGATGGGCTTGTTGTACTTCTTTGCGAGATCTGCGATCTGCTTCAGCTCGTCCCTTGTCCAGATCCTGCCGACGGGATTGTGGGGGCTGCACATCAGCAGCATGGCGGCGCCCTCTTTGAATGCCTTTTCCAGCTCCTCAAAATCGAGCTTCCACCCGCCTGCATCATGCAGCAGCGGTACCGAACGGGTCACACAGCCCGCAGCCTCGATGCTGCCGTAAAAGGGCGGATAGACCGGCGTGAAGCAGGCGACCTTGTCGCCGGGTTTGGTATAGGCGGCGACGGCGACACGCATGCTGTCCACCACGCCGGGAGAGGAGAGGATCCACTCCGGCTGCAGCGTGCAGCCGTGGCGGCGCTGCATCCAGTTGATGACCGCATCGGTATCTTCCTTTGTGGGATAGGTATAGCCGAAGGCGCCGTGCATCGCCCGTTCGCAGATGGCCTTGCTGACCGTTTCGGGGGCGGCAAAGTCCATATCCGCCACGGAAACGGCGATCATATCGTCAAAGCCGAACTCATCCTTCAGATGGTCCCATTTATGGCAGTTGGTGCCCAGACGCACAACGCCCTTGTCGAAATCGTACATGTTTTTTTCTCTTCCTTCCGTTTGTTGCTGGATATATTATACCCCAATCGGACGGTAAATGCAAGAGGCTTTTTTCGGCTTAACAATCAATGTGAAATTTACCGTAAAACGGAAAATCATTATAAGAAAACACTTGAAAAAATTAGCTGTAATTAGGATATAATCCCAAAATGAATTACTTAACCCTAACGGCAGTTTGATGGAAAAAACAATTCGGATACGTTATAATTGTAACTGAATTCATATAGTTTTTTTCTTGCGGAGGCATGTGAAAAATGGCAGAGAATAAGAGCAACAATTACGACGAGAGTCAGATACAGGTGCTGGAGGGACTGGAAGCGGTGCGCCGCCGTCCCGGCATGTATATCGGCTCCACCGATGAGAGAGGACTGCATCATCTGGTCTACGAGATCGTGGACAATGCGGTCGATGAGGCGCTGGCGGGCTTCTGTAAGAATATCGAAGTTACGATCAATAAGGACGGCTCCATCTCCGTACAGGACGACGGCAGAGGCTTCCCGGTGGGCATTCATCCCAAGATGGGCAGGCCTGCGGTGGAGGTATGTCTGACGGTGCTGCATGCGGGCGGCAAGTTCGGCGGCAGCGGCTATAAGGTGTCCGGCGGCCTGCACGGCGTGGGCGCCAGCTGCGTCAATGCCCTGAGCAAGCACCTGAAGGTGACGGTGTATCAGAACAATAAAATCTACGAGCAGGAGTACGAGCGGGGCAAGGTGCTCTATGACCTGCGCATCGTGGGCGAAACACAGCGCACCGGCACCACCATTCAGTTCTGGCCGGACGTAAAGACCGGCGAGGATCCCGAGCCCGGCATTTTCGAGACGGGACATTTCGAGTTTGAAACGCTGAAGACCCGTTTCCGTGAGATGGCATTCCTCAATAAGGGCCTGCACATCAACGTGACGGACGTGAGAGGCGAGGAGCCCGTCCGGGCAGAATACTGCTATGAGGGCGGCATCAAGTCCTTCGTCGAGCATCTGAACATGCACAAGACGGCGCTGTTCCCCGAGCCCATTTATATCGAGGGCATCAAGGACGGCATGAGCATCGAGGTATCGATGCAGTGGAACGACGGTTTCACCGAGAACGTGCTGTGCTTCTGCAACAACATCCATACGCCCGAGGGCGGCACGCATCTGGAGGGCTTCAAACGGGCGCTGACCAGGGTCATTAACGACTACGGAAAGAAGATCGGCCAGATCAAGACCAGCGATACCAACCTTACCGGCGACGACGTGCGTGAAGGCATTGCGGCGGTGGTTTCCGTCAAGCTGACCGAGCCGCAGTTCGAGGGCCAGACCAAGGCGAAGCTGGGCAACAGCGAGGTGCGTCCCGCCGTGGACAACATGGTGTCGGCATATCTGGAGAGCTATCTCGAAGAGAATCCCTCCGTCGGCAGGATCATCATCGACAAGTGTCTGGCGGCTTCCCGTGCCCGGGAGGCGGCAAGAAAGGCAAGAGACCTGACCCGCAGAAAGACCGCACTGGAATCTGCGGCATTGCCCGGAAAGCTGGCCGACTGCTCCGAGAGAGACCCCGCCAAGTGCGAGATCTTCCTCGTCGAGGGCGACTCGGCAGGCGGCTCCGCCAAGAGCGGAAGAGACCGTCATTTCCAGGCGATACTGCCCCTGAGAGGCAAGATCCTGAACGTGGAAAAGGTCAGAGAGGACAAGGCGCTGGCCAATCAGGAGATCAAGGCCATGATCACCGCTTTCGGCGGCGGCTTCGGCAAGGAATTCGACGAGACGAAGCTGAGATATCACCGGATCGTCTGCATGACCGATGCCGATGTGGACGGCAGCCATATCCGCATACTGATGCTGACGTTCTTCTACCGGTTCATGCCGAAACTGATCGAAAACGGCTATGTATATATTGCCCAGCCGCCGCTTTACAAGGTGACGAGGGGCAAGTTTGAACGCTACGTTTACAGCGACGAACAGCTGCAGAAGACGCTGGACGAGCTGGGCAGAGATGCCAAGGCGGACGTACAGCGCTATAAAGGTCTGGGCGAGATGAGCGCCGAGCAGCTCTGGGAGACCACGATGAATCCCGAGACCCGCTCCATGTACAAGGTGAACATCTCGGACGCCATTGCGGCGGATCAGATCATGTCTCTGCTGATGGGCGACGACGTGGAGCCCAGAAGAGATTTCATTGAGCAGAATGCCCATCTGGTGGCAGACTTGGATATTTAAGGAACAGGTGAGGGGAATACTATGGCAGACGAATTCAATATAGGCAATCTCATGCCGATAGATATGGAAGACGAGATGAAGAAATCCTTCATCGCCTATTCCATGGCGGTCATCGTGAGCCGTGCCCTTCCCGATGTCCGAGACGGTCTGAAGCCGGTGCATCGGCGCATCCTGTACTCCATGATGGAGCTGGGCGTGACTCCCGACAAGCCCCACAGAAAGTGCGCCCGTATCGTCGGCGACGTACTCGGTAAATATCATCCCCACGGCGACTCCTCCGTCTATGACGCCTTGGTGCGTCTGGCGCAGGATTTCAACATCCGCTATACCCTCGTGGACGGTCAGGGCAACTTCGGCTCGGTCGACGGCGACGGCGCTGCCGCCATGCGATATACCGAGGCCCGTATGTCCAAGCTGGCGCTGGAAATGCTGGCGGATCTGGACAAGGAGACCGTGGACTTCTATCCCAACTTCGATGAAACGCTGATGCAGCCCGCCGTGCTGCCGTCCCGGTATCCGAACCTGCTGGTCAACGGCTCCAACGGCATTGCAGTCGGCATGGCTACGAATATTCCGCCCCACAATCTGGGCGAGGTCATCGACGGCACCATCTATCTGATGGAGCATCCGGATTGCTCGGTCGAGGATCTGATGCAGTTCATTCAGGGTCCCGATTTCCCCACCGGCGGCATGATCCTGGGCAAAGCGGGCATCCATGAGGCCTACCGCACCGGCAGAGGCCGCATGATCATGCGGGCGAAGACCGAGATCGAGGCCATGGGCCCCAACCGCCAGCGCATCGTCGTTCACGAGATCCCCTACATGGTCAACAAGGCCAAGCTGGTGGAGAAGATCGCCGAGCTGGTGCGTGAAAAGAAGATCGACGGCATTTCCGACGTGCGTGACGAATCCGACAGAGACGGCATGCGCATCGTCGTGGACCTGAAGCGGGACGTGAACGCCAACGTGGTGCTGAACTTCCTGTACAAGCACACGCAGATGCAGGAGACCTTCGGCGCCATCATGCTGGCGCTGGTCAACGGCGAGCCGAAGATCCTGTCCCTCAAGCAGATGCTGGTGCACTACGTCGATCACCAGAAGGACGTTATCACCCGCAGGACCCGTTACGACCTCAACAAGGCCGAGGCGAGGGCCCATATCCTTGAAGGCCTCATCATTGCGCTGGACAGGATCGATGCGGTCATCAACCTGATCCGCAGCAGCCGCACCACGCAGGACGCAAGAGACGGACTGATGCAGACCTTCGGACTTTCCGAGAAACAGGCACAGGCGATACTGGATATGCGTCTGCAGCGCCTGACAGGCCTCGAAAGAGACAAGATCGAGCAGGAGTATGCCGACCTGGAAAAGGCGATTGCCCATTACAGGGACGTGCTGGCTAATGAGTGGATGGTCATCGATATCATCAAGACCGAAATGACGGAGATCCGCAGAAAGTATGCGGATGAGCGCCGTACCGAGATCTCTCCCGTGGAGAACGAGATCGAGGCGCTGGATCTGGTGCAGGAGGACGACATGGTCGTCACCATGACCCACTTCGGCTATGTAAAGCGCCTGAGCAAGAGCACCTATAAGGCGCAGCGCAGAGGCGGCAAGGGCATCACCGCCGCCACCGCAAGAGACGAGGACTTCGTGGAGCAGATGTATGTGGTCAATACCCATGACCCGATCCTGTTCTTCACCAACCGGGGCCGTGTGTTCCAGCTGGGCTGCCACGAGATCCCCGAGGCGGGCCGTCAGGCAAGAGGCACCGCCATCGTCAATATCATGCAGCTGGACGGCGGCGAGAAGGTCACCGTCATGCTGCCCATGCCCAGAGAGCATAAGGAAGGCCACTTCCTCGTCATGGCGACGAAGAAGGGCACCGTCAAGCGCACGAGCCTGGACGAGTTCACCAACATCCGCAAGACCGGCCTGATCGCCATCAATCTGCGGGAGGACGATGAATTGATCCGTGTGGCACTGACCGACGGCAGCTATGACATGCTGATCGGCACCCGCAACGGACAGGCCTGCCGCTTCCACGAGACCGACATCCGGCCCATGGGCAGAAGCGCCGCCGGTGTGAGAGGCATCACGCTGGAGGATGACGACGAGGCCGTGGATATGACCATCGCCGTAGAGGGCTGCCGTATCCTGAGCATCAGCGAGAATGGTCTCGGCAAGATGACCCCCATCGAGGAATACCGTCTGACCGCCAGAGGCGGCAAGGGCGTGCGCACGATGAAGCTGACCGAGAAGACCGGCAAGCTCGTGGCGCAGATGCTGGTGGACGG
>JAZLHZ010000198.1:0-14741 GCA_045617085.1 Clostridia bacterium | reverse complement strand
GACTCCCTTATGCTCCACCAATATGTGAGCTGGGCACGTAGAGCTTGGCTCACTTTTATATACATTTGGAGGAATGATAAATGGAGACATTACGTAATGAAGAAAACAAAAAGGGGATTGAGTGTAAGGCTTTTCTCTTTTGCTTGTTGATGGCTGCTGTGGTGTTTATTCCACAAATGATTATGAGCCGCGGTTATTTTGCCCTGTCATTTGATTTTTCAGCAGAGCAGATTCCGTATGGTATGTTGATGAACAGGGCAATCAAAAACGGCGAGTTGTGGAGCTGGGGAATTGACTTGGGTGGGAACCTTTTGGAAGCTTTCTCTTTTTACGATATCGGATCGCCGTTTATGTGGCTCTCTTTTCTGTTTCCGGCTGAATGGTATCCGAGATTGATCGGATGGATCTTTATTTTGAAATTTGCTGTGGCGGGATGGTCTTCCGCACTATGGATGAAGAGATATCTGCATAAGCGCACGTCTGTCTTGGTCGGTGCGATGTTGTATGCATTTTCCGGCGCACAATGTGTAAATATTGTTTTTTATCATTTCCAGGACGTGATTGCATTTTTTCCGTTGATGCTGGTCGAATTGGACAGACATGAACTCGATAATAAGAAGGGCGGTTTTGCGGCGGCTTGTGCGTTGAATCTGTTATGCAATCCGGTTTTCTTCTTTGGATCGGCCTGTTTTGCAATATTGTATTATATTGTAAGGTTCTTTATCCCGAATATCAAAAGCAGAACGCAATGGGTTCGGGCAATCGGGTGTTTTTGGGAAGCGGGCATTGGTGCGCTAATTAGTGGTGCTTTGCTGGTACCAACTATTTCCGGACTATTGTCAAATTCAAGGGCGACTGCATCTATTGCGACAAATAGCTGGTTCTCGATAGATACACTGACAGTACTGATCCGATCGATGGCATTCTTTTTCCCAAGCGAATCCATGGGGCATTACTCAGCGGTAGAATCTTTAGAATGGGGAAGCTGGAATGCATATATGCCATTCTTCGGATTAATATTTGTACTGGCATACTGTTTCAAAGAGCGGAATTGGTTGAAGTGCACGTTGATAGTATGTCTGTTTATTCCGTTCATTATGATATGTAATAGTGCTTTTGTGGCATTTACTAAAAGTAACTATGGACGATGGTTGTATATGGCGACAATGCTGTTTGCCTTAACTACTGCCACGGTTATGGAGGATATATCAAAGTATAAGGATGGAATCGTAAAGGGCGGACTTGTGACAACAGGATATGCTGTTCTGTATGTGTTGATAGTAAAAATATTGCCATGGCGGGGAAACGAAATGCTTCCGGTATTCCGTGAAGTAAAATTCTGGCTCAATATCTTTTCGGCAGTTGGAGCAGCGGTTTTATGTGTCGGTATTGTTTACATATGTAAGAAACGAGCATATACGTTATTTGTGATGGCAGCTGTGGTTACAAGCATCGCATTGCTCGGTTATTCCGTGTATGATTATTCTGGTCGAAAAGTTGACAATACCGAAATTGATTTCAATACCTATCCGGCCAGCTTTTCAGAAAACACAGTTACATATCTTACCGAAGTGCCTGAACAGTTGAATCGAGATGTTCTTCCGTATCGCTATTATATGGATGAAGGGATTGGCTATTCATATTATAATCTGGCTATGACTAATGACTTGCCTTCAATTAATTCGTTTATCAGCACATGTCATGAATCCATATTTGAATTATATGACAGTCTCGGAAAAAAGAGAAACAATATGACGGTAGCCGGATATGAAGGCACGAATGATCTGCTTGGTGCAAAGTATATATTCAGTCAAACAATCAAACAGGAGTATTCATTGCTGAATACCTACACGAATAGGAATGGTCAGGTATTTTACCTAATGGAGAATCCTGAAGCGATTCCGTTGGGTGGTGTTCGATACGATCATTACATGCTTCGCTCCGAGTTCAATTCTGTGGACAAGGAGAAGAGAGCAGAGGTTATGAAGCGCATTCTGGTGGTAGCAGATGAAAAAGCCGGCGAGATAGATGAGTTGTTGGAGCATGTATCTGCAGAAGAGGCACTGATGCTTGATGTTGTGCGAAACGAAGTAGAGTATGAGAAGCAGAAGAATGGGTTTGACACAATGATCAGCACGGATGCAGATGGATATGTCTTGTATAACGTGCCGTATGAGAAGTACTGGAAATGCAGGGTTGATGATCAGTCTGTTGAGACGATGAACACGAACGGTTTGACAGCAGTATATGTTCCCAAAGGAACGTCAAAGGTATCCTTTACTTATGAATATACTCCATTGAAATACGGAATTGTGTTATCCTGTCTTGGTATTTTCCTCTTTGGTGTATACATGTTACTGGTGAGACGTTATAATATAGCTTACGAAAAGAAACAGTAAATCAATATTTGAATAAATCGGCAAAATACCATAGCGTGTATTTTGCCGATTTTGTTTCGTGATATTTGGTTCTTTGCAGAGAGAGGCCTCCTCAAAGGGTATTATGATATGCAGAATACTGAATATAGATAGAAATGATGAGATTGAACAAATATCAGGCACAAACGTATTTTCTGCGAAATGATCCTTTTGCTTGTGCCGGTCTGTTTATTGACATGCTTGTGAAATGGGATTATAATGCTGATAGTCCAATCCGGGCATATAATCAGAAGTATGAACAATTCGACCTGAGATGCCGGAAAAAGTCGGGCATTTCAGTGCTTTTTCCTGTATAATATCTTTCAAAGGAGGTGAGAGGATGAATTGGATATCCGGCATACAGCACGTACTTGATTACATAGAGGAAAATATTGATGCGGAGATTACGTTCGATGCGATGGCGAAGCTCGCAGAATCAAGCGTATATCATTTGCAGCAATCGTTTTCGCTTCTGACCGGAATAACATTGACCGAATACATACGTCAGAGGAGATTAACACTTGCTGTAGGCGATCTGAAGGGAGGTATGAAAGTAATTGATGTGGCAGTGAAATACGGATATGATTCTCAAGATGGTTTTACCCGTGCTTTTGTCCGATTCCATGGAGTCCTACCGAGTGAGGTACGTGATCACACGGGGCGGCTAAACGCCACCTTGCCTTTGCATGTAAGTGTCACATTAAGAGGAGGTATTATGATGGAATACAGAATTGTCCGCAAACCATCCATGCGTTTATTGGGTTTCTATAGGCACTTTGAAGGTGCTCCGTTTGGAGCAAGCCGGGAAACTCAGGAGGAACAGTTATTCTGCTCCACGCGGGCTGCCCAATGGCTCTTGCGTGGCATGGCTTTTGACAGGAGAGACACAGACATCGTCGCCATTACGGATGTGAACGAAGATGGTTATAAATTCTGGTATTGCGCAGAACCGGATGAATGGTCGTTTGAGCACCTAAACGACCCGTCTGTAACGGGTATTGATTTTATGGATCGTTTCGAGCTTCAAACGTTGTACGTGCCGGAAGGATGCTATGCCGTTTTCAATACGCCCCATATGAAGCATCCCGTTGAAGACTACATGAGACTTCGGAAAGAGATTTCCACAGATTGGCTTCCCGGATCCGGTTACACATTGCGAAATGCGCCGGAATTGGCAATCTACCACTGGTATCCTGAACCTGACAAGAACAGGCGTAATATCGAAATATGGATCCCAATAGAAGAATGAATACTTGATCAATTTGTTGCTGCGGCTGCATCGGGGAGAGCTGACAGAATACGGCAGTCACGACGAGTTGATGGCAAGGCACGGTCATTATGCTGATCTGTTTGAAATATGAGGCTGTGAAAGACGCAGATATATGTTCTTTCACAGCCCCCTTTTTATACATTGCATCGGGGTGTTCTTTCCAAGGTTATTTTGATAGGCAGAATACTGAATAAATATTGATACAAATGCTACATTTATACAAAAATCAGGCAAAAAACGCATTATTTGCGAAAAATGTTGACAGCATGAAAATTGTATGATAGAATATAGTTGTGTCATGTGTAATACGATACTGACGTATATATGATGTACGGAGGACATTGTCATGAAGAAGAGTTTCCTGCTTACGATCCTGTGTGTCACGCTGCTGGCGGTGCTGTTTGCCGTGCCCGCTCTGGCAGATGATTTTGACATTCAGGGGGATGTTCTGGTTGCCTATACCGGAACGGATGAGGTGGTTCTCGTTCCCGACAACGTACGTGTGATCGATGCGTACGCTTTTGCTAACGAGGATGCACGGCAGAATGTTCGGGAGATCCGGCTGCCGGAGGGTGTTGAGGAGATCGGGGAATGGGCGTTTGCCGAGCTGTACAACCTCGAAACCATCAACTTGCCCTCGACAGTGAAGCGGATCGAACAGTGTGCGCTGATCAGTTGTTTCAACCTTCAGAGCATCAGCTTTCCGGAGAAGGCTTATCTGGGAGAGGGGGTCATTGCCGGCTGCGAATCGCTGACGGATGTCACGATCCCGTATTCCGTACGGCCGACGGAGACCTATTTCATCGGCGTGTATGCTTCTCCGTCGGTGACCTTCCATGTATATGAAAACTCCTACGGCTATCTGTGGGCACAGAACAGCAACGCAGTGATCGACAATTTGGGTGACAGTCCCTGCTTTGAGGTGGAGAACGGCGTCATCACGGATTACTACGGTGTCGATCCTGTCGTGATGATTGACGAAGGAATTACCGGAATTGCCGAGAACGTCTTTGCGGAAAACGAGGATATTACTACGGTATATCTGCCTTCCTCGATGCGGACCATCGGCGACAATGCGTTTTCCTCGTGCCATAACCTGAAGGATATCTACGGTATGGAGAACGTGACGAGCATCGGCTTCGGTGCGTTTATGCATTCGGATGTGCGCCGGGTGACATTGGCAAACGATGTCACCGTGGGCAGCTGTGCCTTTGACGGCTGCGGCGGCGTGATGCTGATGGCGCATGCCAATACGCAGGCGATGGCATACTGCCAGAGCTGCGGTTATCGGTATATCGATCTGGATGCCGTTCCCGCTGACGGATTCATTGTTGACGGCGTGCGGCTGGTAGCCTACATGGGCATCGGCGGCAGAGTGGAGATACCGTATTATATCGAATCGATCGGCAACGGTGCTTTCTATCAAAGAGGGGATGTTACCGAGGTCGTACTGCCTTCCGGGCTGCGGGAGATCGATTCCTTTGCGTTTGCCGAGTGCGGCATTACCGAGATCAGCATTCCCGACAGTGTTGAGACCATCGGTCAGAGTGCATTTGAGGGCTGCAAGAGTCTGAGAAATGTCTATTTCAGCGGCAATTCTTCGCTTACCGATGTTTATTGCCGTGCATTCCGCTATTGCGACAATCTGGAAGCGGTGATACTGCCCCAGGGCGTGACAAAGCTGGATATCGGCCTGTTTGAAAACGACTATGCATTGAGCTATGCCCCGATCCCCACGGGAGTGACGAGCATCGAGGCGTATGCATTTGTCAACTGCTCTTCACTGACGGAGGCTGCGGTGCCGAGCGGCGTTACGATGATCGACAGCTGCGCATTTATGGGCAGCGGCATTCAGACGATCAGTCTGCCTGCCGGACTTGAAACCATTGCACCTCAGGCATTTAGGAACTGTACCGGACTGACGAGCATCGAAATTCCCTCGAATGTGACCTATATCGGCGATTCGGCCTTTGAAAACAGCGGCATTGAGAGCATAACCATTCCCGCAGGCGTGACGGAGATCAATCCCATCGTCTTCCAGGATGCTTCCTCGCTGCAGCAGGTGACATTTGCCGGAACCGTTACGACGATCGGGACCGGTGCCTTCCGCAACTGTGCGAGCCTGACACAGATCAATCTGCCGAGTGGGCTCCGCACGATCGAGGATGAGGCTTTCAAATATACCGGCCTGACCTCACTGACACTGCCCGGCAGCGTCAGAAGGATCGCAGACAGCGCCTTTGCAGAGAACTACAGCCTGGAACAGGTCATCTTTGAAGAAGGCATTACCAGCATCGGCGATGTGGCGTTTGTCCGCTGCCATAACCTGTCGGAGGTATCCTTCCCGAGTACGCTGACGAACATCGGCGCCGGTGCATTTGTTGAGTGCAGCATCGATTCCGTAGAACTGCCGGACAGCATCGCAACGGTGTCGCAGTCTGCATTTGCCGATAACGGCGACATGAGCATCACGCTGCCGACAAAGGATTTCTATATTGGCGACAACGCTTTCACAGGCTGCTGTCCGGGCGAGGTGCTGCTGCCACAGGAGCTGGCAAGCTTTGGCGATTACGTTTTCTCTATGGAAGGCTTTGTCGGACTGGTCTATAATGACAGCCCGGCGATGGAGTATTGCCAAAATTACGGATATGAGTACCGGATCATCGACCTAGAATTTGAGATCGTTGAATACGGCGTACTGACCCACTATAACGGCAACGGCGGCGACGTCGTGATCCCCGCAGATGTGCGTGTGATCGGCAGTCAGGTGTTTAAGGACAACCGGACGCTGACGAGCGTCGAGCTGCCCTATAATCTGCGTGAGATCCATGATCAGGCCTTTGCCGGATGCTCGTTGACTTCTCTTACCGTACCCGGCAATGTGCAATATATTGCCGAGGATGCTTTTGTGGGTATTCAGACCATCTATGTCTATGCGGATACCTATGCCGAGGAATTCTGCAACGAGTATTATATTCCTCATCAGGTGATCGACCGTCCCGAATTTGAGATCACAGACGGTGTCCTGTATCGCTATAACGGAAGTGCAAACGAGATCATCGTTCCGGAAGGCGTCCGTGAGATGTATGCCCAGTGTATAGAAGGCGTTACGGCGGACAGGCTGGTTCTGCCCTCAAGTATGGAATGGCTGTCTTTCAACAGCATTGAGAACAGCACCATCGGGCAGATCGAGTTCAACAGCAACGGCATAGTGTTTATGAACGCTGCAATTAAAAATGTGCAAGGCCTCACCACACTGACTGTGCCGCAGGATTCGATCATGTATGAAGGTGCAGTGATCAACTGCATCGACCTTGAGCGTATCGATGCCGACTATACCGTGACAGTGGACGGCGGCAATCCCTTCAACGATGGCTTTGTTACTGTATACGGCTCGCACGATTCCGATGCGGAGGATGTCTGCATCGAATACAACATTCCCTTTGTTGCCGTGGATACCAACCCCGTGTTCCATTATGACGGCGATGTGCTGGTCAAGTATACCGGACGCACGAATATCGTGGAGATTCCTGCAGGCGTCACCGCCATTGCGGACCATGTGTTTGACGGCAAGCGCAGCATCACCTCCGTGACCATCCCGGACAGCGTGACCTCCATCGGCGAATGCGCTTTCCGGGGTACCGGCATCAACATGCTGTATGTGCCTTCTTCCGTACAGAATATCGGTCCGGAAGCCTTTGCCGACGGCATCCATGTCGTTGTCGTGGAGCGCAACAGCGCTGCCGAGCAGTATTGCATCGACTGCGGTATCAACTTCTTCTATCCCGACACGCTGCCCGAATTTGATATCCGGGACGACGTGCTGTTTGCCTACTACGGAAACGGCGGCGCAGTGACGATCCCCGACGGCGTGATCAGGATCGAGAACGGCGCTTTCGGCTTCAACACAGCCATTACCTCCGTCACCATGACGGACAGCGTATGCGAGATCGGCAGCAATGCCTTCGACGGCTGCAGCAATATGACGAGCATCCGTCTTTCCGAAAACCTGAATACCATCGAAGCAAACTGCTTCTCCGGCTGTACGAGCCTTGCCTCTGTTGATATCCCGAACAGCGTATACTTGATCGCAGAGTATGCCTTTGCCGATTGTGCGTCTCTGTCTTCCGTGACGATCCCCGGCAGTGTGGAGAGCATCTGCTACGAGGCGTTTGTGCGGTGCACTAATCTGTCGCAGGTCGAATTTGAAGAGGGCGTTGCACATATCGAATCCGGTGCCTTCAGAGACTGTGATCTGGGCGAGGTCGTGCTGCCCGTCAGCCTGCAGTGGTATCATAACAATTCGTTTGACGGCAACGACAATATCTTCCTGATGGTATACTACGATACCGAAGCTTACTATCACGCAAGGGACTTTGACAACTACCCCTATCGCTGCATCGACAGAAGCTACACCGAGAGAGACGGCGAGCTGATCGAGTTCTACGGCAGCGAGACCTTCTTTGAGATTCCCCAGGGCATCTGGCGCATCGGTGAGGATGCCTTTGCCGGAAACACCACGCTGGAATCCGTAGTCATCGGCTCGGATGTCAGCGAGATCGGCAGCCGTGCTTTCATGAACTGCACGGCACTGACGGACGTCACCATTTCCAGAAATGTATGGATGATCGGCGAATATGCCTTCAGCGGAACAAACATCGCTTCTCTGACCATTGGTGAGAATATCAGCGGTGTCGGCGAGGGCGCACTGGACGACATCGGAACGATCTATGTCTATGATGATACATGGATCTGCGGCTATTGCGATGAGAACGGTCTGCCCTATGTGATCATCGACAGGCCGACGTTTGAGATCGAAGGCTCTGTGCTGTACCGCTACAACGGCAACGACAGCGAGGTAACGATTCCCGACGGTGTCACCGAGATCTTCTATGACGCATTTGCGAATCGGGATATCGAGACCGTGATCTTCCCCGAAAGCCTGCGTAAGATCGACGGCAACGCATTCCGGGAGTGCAATTCTCTGACGAGTGTCACACTTCCCGCAGGTCTGAGGATCGACGAGACGATCTTCGTGAACTGCGCAAATCTGGAATCCGTCACCATTGACTATACCTGCTGTGTTTCTGCGGCACCGGTTAGCCGCTGCTCGAATACCGTGGTGAACGTGTACCGCAACTCCAAGGCGGAGCAGGTCTGCACGGTGAACGGGATCAGCATCAGCATCATCGACGACAACCCCGTGTTCGTCGGAGACAACGGCGTACTGGAGGGCTACTACGGCATCGAATCCGCAGTGACCGTACCGGCAGATTATACCGCCATCGGCGATCATGCCTTCAGCGGCTGGGACGTGACGAGCGTCACCCTGCAGAGCGGCATGTTCGAGATCGGCGAGGGCGCCTTTGAGAATGTGGAAAGCCTGAACGAGATCGTATTCTCCGACACCGTGGAGCGCATCGGCAGCAGAGCATTTGCCGGAACCGGCATCGGACATACCGTATTCCCCGAGAACATTCGATATATTGCCGACGATGCCTTTGACGGCTGCGGACATCTGACCGCTCTGGTTTACGGCGACAGCTATGGCTGGATCTACTGTGTGAACCACGGCATCCACTACCGCATGATCGATGAAGAAAATGACTTTGAGGTCGATGACGAAGGCAGACTGATCGGCTACTACGGCCATGACAGCGTTGTGACGATCCCCGAGGAGATCTGCCGTATCGGCAACGGCGCATTCTATAACAACAAGGATATCGAAGAAGTGATACTGCCCGCGAACTTCGGCGGAATTGAAGAGGAAGCATTCCGGGGCAGCACGCTGCAGCGTATCGTGATTCCCGACAGCGTTGATTTCGTGGGCAGAGCCGCATTTATGGACTGCACGAGTCTGACCGAGGTGCAGCTGCCTGCATCGCTGGACACTGTACAGGACGATACGTTCCGGGGCTGCACCGCCCTTACGGGCATCGAGATCCCCGATAATGTATACCGTGTCGGCTTTGATTCCTTCAGGGATTGCACGAGCCTGACGGATGTGACCTTCGGCAGCGGTGTCGATGACATCTCTGCCAGGGCATTCATGCACAGCGGTATTGAGCAGATCACGCTGCCGCAGTATGTCGAGATCATCAATGACAGCACCTTTGAGGACTGCTATGCGCTGGAAAGCATTGATTTTGACGGCGACATCCGGGAGATCGGCAACAACGCCTTCAAGAACAGCGGACTGACATGCATCATTCTGCCCGGCAGCCTGAACAGCATCAGAGATAACGCATTTGAGGGCTGCGGACTGACGAGCATTGACATTCCCGCTGATGTGCAGGAGTTCGGCGTCGGTATCTTTGAAAACTGCTCGTCTCTGACGGATGTGTGCTTCGCAGACGGCGCAGCACGGATCAGTGAAGCCATGTTCCGGGGCTGCACGAGCCTGTCGAACGTGACACTGCCCGGCATGATGGAAAGGATCGACAACTTCGCCTTTGCAAACTGTACCTCCCTGACCGAGATCACTCTGCCGGATTCTTTGGGAGAGATCGGCGACGGGGCATTTGTGGGATGCAACATGGCGCAGCTGTACATTTCCGAAAAAGTATATAGACTCGAGGGTGACATCTTCGGCGGCGACAGGAATACGCTGGTGCTGGTGAAGTATGAGACAGATGCTTACTTCTACTGCCGTGATAACGAGATCCCCTTCAGGTGTATCGACCGGGATTATGTAGATGACGGAGACGTACTGGTTTCCTATACTGGCACCGATTCCGAATTCTATGTGCCCGACTATCTGCATGTTATCGGCGAGAGCGCCTTTGAGGGCAACTCGACGCTGGAGTATGTGGAGCTGAACAGAGACGTCTATGAGATCCGGGACTATGCTTTCCGCAACTGCGTCTCCCTCAACGATATCTACCTGCCCAGAAACCTCAATACTATCGGTGCCGAGGCGTTCAAGGGCACCTGCATCACCGAGTTGACACTGCCCGAGAATCTGCAAAGCATCGGCGAGGGCGCCTTTGACGGCATCCAGACCGTCTACGTCTACGGCGATACCCAGACGCAGTGGCTGATGGACGAGCTGGGACTGCCCTATGAGCTGGCAGACAAGCCGGACTTCGAGATCGAATACGGCGTGCTGTACCGCTACAACGGAAACGACGAGTATGTCGTTGTTCCGGATGGCGTAACCCGCATCGAGAGTCATGCCTTTGACAGCAAGGAAATGCTTGCAATCTATTTCTCCGACAGTGTGTGCAGTATTGCAGACTGTGCCATCGTCAACTGCTATAATCTGCAGACGCTGGATATCCCTGA
Organism: Clostridia bacterium; assembly: GCA_045617085.1. GTDB lineage: Bacteria > Bacillota > Clostridia > Christensenellales > Aristaeellaceae > Firm-10. The sequence goes on along the minus strand of JAZLHZ010000198.1, from coordinate 3,770 downwards.
GAACTGTGTTCTGGAAGGAGTTATCTGCCGTGATTGTGAATCGCTTGGCAGCGTCCGCATACCGTACACGGTATGGATGGACAATCCTGTGACAGACAACTGCGAAAATGCCAGCATCTGGCTGTACCGGTATTCCAAAGCCCAGCAGGTTTATGACGAATGCGGTATTTCCTACCATATCAACGGTGACAGCCCCATCTTCGTGAAGGACGGCAATGTGTTGGTGAAGTACTACGGCGTTGATCTTGATGTCACCGTGCCGAATGATATCACCGTGATCGGCGAAGCCGCTTTTGAGGGCTGGCATGTGAACAGTGTCACACTGCCCGAGGGCGTGACGGAGATCCGTGATTATGCCTTTGTCAACTGCAATGATCTCAGAGAGGTCAGCCTGCCCGACACGCTGACGACCATCGGTGACTTTGCCTTCTACGGAACGAGTGTGGGAACCCTGCATCTTTCCGAAAATGTGACGAGCATCGGAATGGATGCCTTCGGCAATAATCCCTACCTGCTGGTCGTGGTGGAGGAGGACAGCTATGCAGAGGATTACTGCATCGAGTATGACCTTCCCTATATCCTCAGCACCGATACCAATGAATTCATTATTCGGTACGATACGCTGATCCGCTACATGGGCAGCAGCGCCACCGTGAACGTGCCCGAAAATGTGATCGTCATCGCAAGCGGAGCGTTCATGGACAATCAGGATATCGATGTTGTCAATCTGCCCGACGGTCTGGAAAGGATCCATGCCGAGGCATTCCGCAACAGCAGCCTGCGTGAGATCAATATTCCCGATACCGTCTATAACATAGATAATGAAGCTTTCAGAGGCTGCACTAACCTCGAAAGCATCGTGATCCCCGAAAATGTCGAATACATCCGTATCGGTACGTTCAACGGCTGCACGAGTCTGACGGATGTGTCTCTGCCCGAAAGCATTCGAATGATCGAAGATAGCGCCTTCCAAGGCTGCACGGCATTGCAGTATATCGATATTCCCTCCGGTTTGGAAGTGATCGGGCGTGCAGCGTTCATGGATTCCGGACTGCAGACTGTGGAACTGCCGGATCAGCTTTATGAAATCGGCGAGCGTGCCTTCTGCAATTCCGGACTTACTTCCGTGGTCATTCCCGGAAGCGTCGATCGGATCGGCATTCGCACATTTGCGGACTGCGAGGATCTGGCATCCGTGACAGTGGGCGAGGGCATACGTGATATAGACGATGAGGCCTTCATGAATTGCTCTTCGCTGACGCAGATCGATCTGCCGGACAGCCTGGAGCGTATCGGTTACTGGACATTCAGCGGCTGTGCATTGGAGAATGTGTACATTCCCGATAACGTGAACGAGGTCCAGGATTATGCCTTTGCCGACTGTGCAAGCCTGACGACGGTGCATCTGCCCGAGAATCTGAGGATGATCGAGGTGGGACTGTTTGCAGACTGCCCCAATCTGACATCGGTGGATATTCCCGATATTGAGGAAATCAATGATTGGGCGTTTGCAAATACCGGCATCACCGAGCTGGTATTGCCCGACAGCGTCTGGCGGATCGGCAACTTTGCCTTTGCCGATTCTCAGCTGCGCACCCTCACGATTCCCGCAGGCTACTGTGAGATCGGTGATGGAATTCTGGACAATACACCCATTGAGTGCGTCTATGTCTGCAACGAGTCTGATGCGATGTGGTACTGCCGTGACAGAGAGATCCCGTTCTGGGTATATGATACGGAGTTCTTCTGCATCGACGGCGAGCTGAGAGGCTATAACGGCGAAGGCGGCGATGTCGTGCTGCCCCCCGATGTGCGGATCATCTGCGACGGCGTATTTGAAAACAATCAGACCCTGACCAGCGTCACCCTCAACAGGAATCTGGAAGCCATCGGCGCAAGGGCGTTTGCCAATACTTCGCTGACCGAGCTGTTTGTTCCCGCCTTTGTAAACGAATTCGGCGAGGATGCCTTCCTCGGCATCGATACGCTGAAGGGCTGGGAGGACAGCAGCATCCAGCAGTACTGCATAGAGAACGATCTGAACTTTGAGCTTGTGCCGTTCCCCGAGTTCGACATGGAGAACGGTGTCCTGTACGGCTATCACGGAGACGCCGAGGAGCTCGTCCTTCCCGACGGCATCGAAGAGATACGCAGCGATGCCATTCAGTCCGGCATGCTCCGTACGCTGGTCATTCCCGACAGCGTTGTCATTATCGATGATTGGGCGATCCGCAATTGCGATAATCTGGAAAGCATCGTTCTGTCTGCAAACACTATAGCGTATGGCAGCATTATCGACAATTGCCCGTCCCTGACAAGACTGGATATTCCCTACAGCGCACGCATTTATAGCGACTGTGTGAATAACTGCCCCAATGTGGTCGTATATCTGTATGCTAATTCTTATGCCTCTGCGGCATTTGAGGGTACCGATATTCCCGTGGTCATCAAGGGCGAAAACCCGGTGTTCGTCATCGAAGACGGCGTGCTGGTGGCCTATTACGGCGTGGATACCGTTGTGGTGGTGCCCGAGGATGTTACCGAGATCGGCGACTTTGCCTTCGCAAGCTGGAACGTCACCAACGTCACGTTGCCCGAGGGCGTAACCTCCATCGGCATGGCTGCATTCATCGGCTGTGACAATCTGACCGATATCAATATTCCCGAAACCGTTACGAGCATCGGCGAGTATGCCTTTGCTCACACGATCATGGATACCCTCTATCTGTCCGATAACATTACCTATATCGGCGAGAACGCATTTGACGACTGCCGCTTCACCACCTTCGTTGTGGAAGAAGGCAGCTACGCACATGAGTACTGCGCAGACAGAGGCCTGCTCTACCGGATCAACGGCGAATCCGACGAATTCAAGATCGTGAACGACGTGCTGGTAGGTTACTACGGTGAGGGCGGAGATGTCGTCGTTCCGGACGGCGTCATCGGCATCCGGACCGGCGCCTTCTACCGCCGCAGCAACATCACCTCCGTCACCGTTCCCGAGGGCGTGGAATGGATCGAAGGCGAGGCATTCACCGACAGCAGCGTGGAAGAGGTCTTCCTGCCGAGCACATTGTATGATATCGGCGAGTATGCCTTCAGCGGCTGCCACGACCTCAGCACGATCACTATCCCCGATGGAATCACCTGGCTCAGTCATGGCATGTTCCTCGATTGCACGTCGCTCTCGACGGTCAATCTGCCCGATGGACTGGAAGGAATCGATCCCGAGGTCTTCAGAGGCTGCACGAGCCTGAACGATATCGAGATTCCCGACAGCCTGTTCTGGATCGGCGACAGAGCCTTTGAGGGCAGCGGACTACCCGCTATCGTCATTCCCGATCAGGTCGAGCAACTGGGCTACAACACCTTTGCAAATTGCGGAAGCCTGGCAAGCGTCACACTGCCTGCGGACCTCAAGATCATCAGTAACAACTGCTTCTACGGATGCTCTGCTCTGACGAGTATTGAGCTGCCCGACGGTCTGGAGTACATCGGCTGGTCTGCTTTCCAGGACAGCGGCCTCACGAGCGTTACGATCCCCGGCAGCGTAAAGACTGTAGATACTTGTGCATTTACATCATCCCCGCTGGAAAGCGTTGTGGTCGAAGAAGGCGTTGAATATCTCGGCGTTACGGCGTTCAATTCCTGCAGCAGCCTGACAAGTGTTACCCTGCCTTCTACGCTTACCGATATCGATGTTTACTGCTTCGGCGAGGACAGCGCTCTGACGAGCATCGTCATTCCGGAAGGAATCACGACACTGAAGG
>JAZLHZ010000197.1:0-1535 GCA_045617085.1 Clostridia bacterium | reverse complement strand
GACGGCACGCCCTATGACACCTCCATTTGGCATACTCCCGCAGGCCTGGAGCAGTACGGCTGGTACGTGCCCATCGATGCCTCCACCGCCACGATCCTCTCCGGATTCCTCGCCCTGTATAAGGCGGGCTGCGGCAGCCTGTACCTTGCCAAGGCAAAGGCACTCTGCGACCAGCTCACCATTGTCCAGCATGAGAACGGCCAGATCCCGACCCACTGGATGAATACCGAGGACGCTGAAAAGAATTTCTGGTTCAACTGCATGTTCGAGAGCTGCGAGACCCTCGAAGCCATGGCCGAATACGAGGACGTCGAGCCCTGATAACGGCAGCGAATCCGCCAAAAGTACCGGATAATATAAGACATGTCATTGCAGTTACATTCTGCAATGACATGTCTTTTTATATCGTCAGATCAGTCCGCTCCAGTGCCTGTTGTAGCTGTCCAGCATGTGCAGGTCGCTGCAGTCGCCGTACTTGTTCTTGATGCGGCGCAGCAGCGCTGCCATTTCCTCTTTGGTGCCGTGGTCGTTGATGTACTGGATCTCTTCCCTGTACTGTTCGTACTCGTCTCTCGGAATGCTGTTCTCCATGTTATATACCTCCTGATATAGTCATGATGCTTCGTATTTCCGGATATTACCGTTCATGTCTACGCTGAAGCTTGAATAGCTGCGCCCAAGCAATACATTCTTGGCATGTTGAACCACATCACTGCTGACCTGGTATTCCCTCACATAACAGCCTTTATAATCCATATAATATAACCACTCATCCTGCTCTTCTTTTAACGGACTCGTTTCACGGCCATCCGCCTCCAGAATAACGCTGTGATATGTCCAGACCAATCTGATCTTGTCGGGATCAAAAACGAGATGCAAATTATATCTGTGTTTTACAATTGTGAGTTCTACCAGCTCGCTCGTATATGTGTCAGTGTTTTTCTCATACAATTTTACCTGATTCACATAGTCTGTCAATTGTTCGATCAATTCGTCATCAGTAAATGGACGGGGAACCGGTTCCGCTTTTTTTGCCCTTTGGGCTTTTCTTTCTGATATCCCGTTTGCAATGGCAGCGATAAAACCGATAATCAGAAGAACACCTATTATATCAAAGATCATGAAATATCCCCTTTCTGAACAATCTTCCTTCTCTATATGTCCCTGAATTTGATTGTTGGTATTATACACCATTATATCGTTATATGTCAAATTAGTATATCATTATTTTCACTTGCCGATATACTACATAGATCCATTTCTTCCCGTCAAAAGTGAAATGTTGCTTGGCAACGTGAAATGAAATAAACCCCATCACGCCCGCAGGCATTTCACATACCGCAGGTGTATTTCACGCACGAAGCGCATTTCACAGATCCCATCAGGGATTTATTTGGCTCTTCACGGAAAGTTGGGGGATATAACAAAAACGAGGTAGCAAAAAGAGCATAAAAGACTTTAAATGTAAGTTGCTTAGACAAACAAAAAGGAAGTCAAATTATGCTCAAAGATAAGGATATCGCAATCGAACTGAA
>JAZLHZ010000196.1:0-8273 GCA_045617085.1 Clostridia bacterium | reverse complement strand
CCCAGCACGAGGAGCGCTTTTTTGTGACCCAGCTGTGCGGCATCCCGGGCATACTCGTCCAGCGACCATTCCGTGGCTTCTCCGGTCATCAGGATCTCGCATTGCTCGCTTTTCAATTCGTCAAATACGCCGCCCGGCGTGCCGAACATACCTGTAATACGGGTGCAGGGTACATCTGCTGCACCGCAAATACGGATATGACGGATCCCCAGTGTCTTTTCCAGATGCGCAGCTACTTCCCGAGGCGTCATGGCATGGTTCAGTACCAGACGAAGGCAGTCAAAGCCGTCCATGCTTTCCACCCTTGCATCCAGCTGCATGTACTTTTCCTCGCCGGCGACGATCATGTCCGGTGCGGCAGCATGCGCATGATCGTGAAAACGGTATATTGTGATTCCGGTACTCTCGATCAGTGCCCGCTTTTCACATTCCAGTTTCTCGTCCGAATGAACGTCTATGTGGTTGTAATAGGTGGGTTCATGTACGATCAGCAGATCGGCGCCCCATGCCGCAGCACGTTTTACCAGATCCGGCGTGGCGAACATGGATACGGCGATTTTCTTGACTTCCTTTTCCGGTGAGCCTGCCTTGCAGGTGTCGCAGGTGACGGAGTAATCCGTGCGGTTGATGCCGAGGGAAAACAGCTCATCCATGATCTCAAATGCTTTCATGATCTTCATCCTCCTTGGTGAGTATGAATCGGAATATACAGATCAGTAAGTATGTTTCCTGAGCTTATGTCGGTTCAGCGCAAATCCGATAACCGCACCGGTGGCGCCGCCGAGAATGTGGGAGAGATAGGAAATGTCTCCGCCGACAGCGAAGGCTTCATAGACCTGCTGACCGGTATACAGAGCAGCGACAAGGATGAAAGTGAGGGGGATACTGTGCTCTTCCAGTCCGGTGATGGATGAGAGCAGGATCATTGCAAACACCACACCGCTGGCGCCGTACAGGGCTATACGGGGGAAGAAGATGAAGTTGATGAGCCCGGTCACGAGGGCAGTGGCGACGATCAGCAGAATGATGTTTTCGGCACCGTATTTCTCCTCCAGCATGGGCCCGAGAATGAGAATATACATCATGTTATTGACGAGATGCTCCCAGCCCGCATGACCGAATACATGGCCGATAAAGCGGATATAGGTCAGAGGACTTGCCAGAGATGAGCGGTAGGTACTGAATATAAGGTCGGTGGAGCGGCCGTTGGTCATCATGTCCAGCAGTACGGCGATGAGACAGATGGCGGTGAAGCTGAGTACCACCGGGGAATTGAAGGAAATGCGGAAGCCTTTTCGGTTTTGAATATCCATGTTGGTTTTCTCCTTTATTTGAGCTTGGACCGGATCAGGGCTGCGGTCTCATAGATGCGCTGTGCAGTAAGCGGTCCTGCCGAGTTGGTTTCTTCGTAATGATTCTCACCGTTGTTGTCGGTGGTTGTGTCCATATAGGGCTTTTTTTCGCTGAGGACAAAGTTTTCCGGAGCGACGATATAGCCGATCTCGTCATTCGCCAGGCCGAAGATCAACAGGTCATCACCGAACAATGAGCACAGTGTCGGCAGCTTCTTTTCCGGTGCAGCGACCCTGAGATTGCTGTCGTCTCCGTAGGCCAGTTCAGGGAACAGTTCGCCCGGGATCAGCAATATCTGCTTTTCGCCGATCTTCAGATATGTCATTTCGGTGTTTATGTACGTCTGTAAGCCTCGGGTAGTGCATTCCTCGCCCAGCACGCCCAGCATCTTCATCGTGACGAAGAGAGGATTGTCGCAGGGAAGCGAGAATTCTTCGGTATGTGTGAATATCGAGGAGGTAAGAGGCACTTCATTGTCGATCTTCAATACATAGTCGGCGATGATGCTGCCGGTTTCCATGCAGTTTGTCTGTCGGACGACATTGATGAATCGGGTGCGGATGAGTCCGCCGATGGCGCCCGGGAACCACAATGTGCGGCAGCCATCCTCTTCTTTGAGCTTCTGCGCCACGACACCGGGGAAATCGGCGCTGATCATGGTGTTGCTGCCGTCCAGCGATTCGGCATGCGTGGCGAAGTTGAGAAGCCTTGTCTGCGGCGTTCCGTCCAGCGGTTCAAACCGGAAACTGTACAGGTTTTCGTCCATGACCTTCGGCAGCCGGGTATCCTCCAGCAGGTTTTCGGTCTTGATCGAGCCGAAATACAGCTTGCCTTCCCTCAGATCGGCATAGGCACCCCTTACTGCAGAAACACAGGCATTGTACAGTGACTCCATGAAGTCCTTGTTCTTTCCGTCGCAGCCGATTGGTCCCCACAGTCCCAATGTGTCCGAACCTGCATGGTCATGCGTGGATATAATTTGGATTTGGGTAATGCCGGTTTCCCGTGAAAAGCCGTTCAACAGCTTGCGGATATGCTTCACATCACCCCGGCTCAACGCTACGCAGTCCACGGACAACAGTACTATGGCATTGCCGTTTTTATCGTTCAGAATGCAGGCCTTGGCGTACTGGTCATCGAGGATGCCGGTGGCCTTGTATTCGTTGTGATAGCCTGCCACGTAGTGGACCTGACTGAGGTCCGCCTTGATCGCTGCTTCACCATAGCCGAAGGTGAACAGCTCGTCTTCGTTTTCTGCAAGGGCTATCGGCATGGCAACCAGCGGGAGTATACAGAGAAGGGATATCAGTTTTTTTATCATGGGTTATTACCTCATGTCAGGAGCGATAGGATAGATCTGAGTCCGATGCCTAAACAGATGCCGTTTACGTTCATCGCAAGCAACGAGACCGCAATACAGGGTATAAATAACAGGATTAACTTGAGAAGCCGATGTTTTCCGTTCATCAAAATCAGGGTGGTCAATGCGGTCAGCAGAAGGAAAACGGGGATGCTCGGAAAAATGAATACGTCTTCCAGCTGACAGAGCGCATCGGCATATTCCATCAGCACACCGGACAGCAGTCTGCCGCTGTACTTCACCGGAAGCAGTGAAAGGATCGTGCAGGCGGAGACAAACAGAAACGAGGGCAAAAGGCTTTGTACAATTCTTTTCATATTGCCTCAAAATACAGATTTCAGAAAAGGCTGTCGACGAGTTGCCGACAGCCTTGCGGAAAGAAAGAACTAATTGAGCATGACCTGGCCGCCGGTTACGGGGATCGCCTGGCCGGTCTCGTACTTCTGCTCTACTGCGTAGAAGATAGCCTTTGCCACGTCGGAGGGCAGACAGCCTCTGTTCATCGGAACCTTGGACTCGTAGTAGCGCTTGACGTCTTCAACGGTCTTGGCGCCGGGAACCTTGCCGGCGTTGAGGTACTGAACGAACAGACCGCGGACGGGATCCATCCACAGGGGACCTTCGAGGTAGTTGCCGGGGCAGATGGCGTTGACCTTGATGTTGTAGGGGCACAGCTCAAGAGCGAAGCTCTGGGTCAGGCCGATGCCGCCGAACTTGGAACCTGCATAGGCGAAGTTCTTGTTGGAGCCTTCCAGACCGGACTTGGAGTTGATGCAGATGATGTCGCCGAACCAGCTGTTGTCTGCCTCGTACTGGGCCTGCATGATGATGGAGGCATACTTGGCGCAGAGGTAGTAGGCGGTGTAGTTGATGTTGGTCACGAAGTCGAAGTCCTTGCGCTCAATCTGGGTGAGGGGACCGGAGCGGACAACACCGGCGTTGTTGACAAAGATATCGAGGCCGCCGAACTTTTCTACGGTCTGCTGGATCATTGCAGCAACGCTTTCCTCATCGGATACATTGACCTTGATGCAGATGGCTCTCTCGCCGAGTTCTTCTGCAACGGTCTTTGCAAGTTCTTCATTCAGGTCGGCGATGACGATGTAGGCACCTTCCTTATACATTTCCTCTGCAATGCCCTTGCCGAAGCCCTGTGCGCTGCCGGTAACGATTGCGATCTTGCCTGCCAGACGGCCGGTAGAAGCGGGACGATTGTGGATATTTTTCTTCGCAATCTCCTGCCACTGAAGCATATCAACCATGGGAAAGACCTCCTTTTGTATTACTGAATCAATTATACCACGAAGCAGTGAAAAATTCAACCCTGTATTTCTTGTTTTTTATTACTGTATTCAACTGAAAAGCGCATAACAGCCCCAGATCAACAGCACGATGAGCAGCAGGACTACCGACAGGATCACCGCAGATTTCGGATTGATGATCTCCGGGGCATCCGAATCGCTGCTGTGTATGTCCTTGAAGAAGCCGGAATACAGGGCTGCCTGTTTGCCTCCGATATCCGTCAAACGCATGTGCATTTTGTGGCGGATATTCAATACCTGCGGGGAATTCCCAAGTACCGTGAACCCGGCGACAATGGTGATGGCAGTGAAGCGCATATCCACGATGCCTAATCCGTCGGTCTCTTTTTTGTATTCGCCGATGCGCTTGTCGATATAACGGTTGAAGCATCCCTGAAGCGAGGCGAACATCTCATTGTGGTTGATGACCATTGCCGTGAGATTGGCCTTTTCGGCATCCAGCAGCTTCACCGGCTCTGTCAGCAGGGTATGGCACATCCGATAGACCTGCGGCAAACCGTCATCGTTCTCGTCGGACAATTCGGGAATGTAATATCCGGAAAGGGCGCTGACCTCCTCCAGACAGCTCATATGGCTTTCCTTTGTGAGGTCGAGATAGTTGAGCGGTACAGAATCCATCAGGATAAGCAAAAGCTGGTTATAGCGGCGGGAATCGATCATCAGCTGTTCACAGACTGTGCCGTGAATGTCTTCCAGCGCGGCAGCCAGTTCACGACAGAAGCGTACGGAATGACTGGCTTCGGAGGCTTCGATAATGCGGTTGACGAGAGAATCGAAGGATTCTGACAGCAGCTTGTTGTAGGCCTCCATGTTGAGACGGCTCTTTCGAAGGCGCATTCCCTCGCACCAGTCCTCAAAATAAGCCCGCATCTGCATACCTTTGACGAATTCCGGCGCAGTGAACCGCAGCGATTCCTCATCGAATCCGTAGTCAACGGCGATGCCGAGAAGCTCATCCACCCACAGAAGGTCATGTTCCAGTATCGCATGGGCAAGTTGCCCGCACTTTTCGTCAATGGGGAAGGGAAGCCGGGAACATGTGCCTTTTGTCAAGTCAAATATGATGGCATTTTTATCCGGCTTATCCGAAAAGCTGACCGATGCGGCAGTATCCGCACAGGTGGAGTAGCTGATGGCATTGGCGATCTCTGCAGGCAGACAACGCAGCAGCAGTTCCATGATAAGACGGGCTTGCATGGAAACGGCAGTAGTGTTCTGTGCAAGGCACACCCGGATGCGAGTCGCAGGCTCCTGTGCCGCATGGTACAGGGCATCGATAAAACCGATCAACAGTGTCTCGCTGAAAAGGCTTTCGATCAGCCGGAACGCTTTATTGCAGAGTCCGTCGTCTCTCAGTGCTGCCGAGCTGAGCTCGGGAAGCTGATCGGGACATAAGCCGGAGGGCGGATCCACCAGCAGTGTACTCTTGACGGGGCGTACACTGCGCAGAGCAGCAATATCCGAAGGATCGGTGATCAGCAGGATATGCGCAAAATACTCGCCGTTATTATAGGGCGAGTAACGGATCAGCAGGATGCCGTCCTTATAGGGAAACTGACAGTATACGGGGGAGGCTGTGCCTTCCGGACAGTGCTGCATGGCGATGAACTCGCTTTGGAGACGCAGGGAGCGATCCTTCAGCATTCCCGGCGACATCGCAGATTGTCTGCACTTCTTTTTGGTGCAGATGCAGTAATACTGACTGATCATAAAGCTCCCTCCTTTCTTTGCAGCAGATGTTTAGTATTATATAAGCCTTATGCGATACTGTCAATAAAATTCGTATTACAAAAAGATTAACTATCGGTTTGTCGAAATTCAATGCTGTCTGCACCGTTTCCGACGAAAGCAGCTGCCCGGACGCCGCTCAGACATTCTTTGGCAACGGCATTGACCTGGTCCAAGGTGACCCGGTTCAGACGTTCCAGCCGCTCTTCCAGCGTGTTGACCTCAAGCCCGCAGATCAGCTTGCCGCCGTAATACTGCATGCGGTTGCTGCTGCTTTCGGCGCCGAGGGCGAGATTGCCGCGGAACTGGTTTCGACTCATGGTGAACTCGGCTTCGGTAATGCCGTTTTTCAGCACGTCATCGATCTCCTCGTCGATCAGCTTCAGCGCCTTTTTTACATGACGCTTTGTAGTGGAAAGATAGATGATCAATGAACCTGCATAGGCGCTGCCGCCGGAATAGCTGCCGACACTGTAGGCAATGCCGTTTTCCTCGCGGATCGTCTGAAACAGGCGGGAAGAACCTGCGCCGCCGAAGCTGTTGTTGAACAGAGCCGTTGCGAGACTGCGGCTGTCGGACTGCTTGAATGCGGGATAAGCGATGGAGATATGCACCTGCTCAATGGGCTTTTCGATGCGGATCACGGAAGGATGCTCGCCGGTGTAGGGATATTCGCCGTTGTTGGGAGCGGAAGCCTCCCATTCGCCGAAGTACCTTTCGGATAGGGCGATGATGTTGTCAAAGTCGATATTGCCGACGATGCAAAGCACACTGTTGTCCGGGCGGTAATGGGTCTTGCGGTATGCCAGCATCTGATCCCGGGTGAAGGACTTGACCTTTTCCGCTGTGCCGAGGATGGGCAGTGCAATGGGTTGTTTGCCGTACAGGGCCTCCATGACCTTTTCACCGCAAAGATCCTCGGGGTCATCCTCGGACATGGCGATCTCTTCAATGACCACGTCCTTTTCCTTTTCCATTTCGGCAGGATCGAACTTGGAGTGAAGCAGGGTATCCGACAGCACGTCCATGGCGAGCTCGGTATATTCGTCGATGACCCGAATATGAAAGCAGGTATACTCCTTGCTGGTGAATGCGTTGTGGATGCCGCCGACGCCTTCCACGTCTTCGGAGATGCGTCGGGCGCTGCGCTTATCGGTGCCCTTGAACAGCATGTGTTCCATGAAGTGGGAAATGCCGCCCTCGTCCTCGGTCTCAAATACGGAACCGGTGTGTACGAACAGGCCGACGGCGACGGAATGGATATAAGGGAGATGCTCGGCCACGATCCTCAGACCGTTTTTTAATGTATGGGTTTGAAGCATCGGTGTACTCCTTTTAATGATTTGCCCCGCTGCCGGAACAACAGCGGGGCAATGGTTTATTTATTATCAGTGACGGCGGGGAGGTCTGCCGGTGGTTACGGGAGTGCTGTATTCGATGTCGTTGCGGATCAGGTTGATTCTGCCCTTCTCATCGATTTCGCAAACCTTGCACTCGAGGGTGTCGCCGATCTTCACGACGTCTTCGACCTTCTCGACTCTGTGATCAGCCAGCTTGGAGATGTGGATCATGCCATCCTTGCCGGGGGCATACTCAACGAATGCGCCGAAGGGCATAATGCGGGCTACGGTGCCCGTGAACACGTCGCCGACCTTGAGCTCTCTGACGATGCCTTCGATCATGCTCTTTGCACGCTGGGCGGCTACGCTGTCCTCGGTGGCGATGTAGACATTGCCGTCATCCTCGATGTCGATCTTGACACCGGTCTCCTCGATGATCTTGTTGATCATCTTGCCTCTGGGACCGACGACCTCGCCGATCTTCTCGGGATCGATGGAGAACTGGATGATCTTGGGAGCGTACTTGCTCAGTTCCTCATGGGGAGCGGGCAGGACATCCAGCATCTTGCCCAGGATGTGCATACGTCCGTCATAAGCCTGAGACAGTGCCTGACGAAGGATGGGCTCGTCGATGCCCTTGATTTTGATATCCATCTGAATGGCGGTGATGCCCAGTGCGGTGCCGGCTACCTTGAAGTCCATGTCGCCGAGGAAGTCCTCGAGGCCCTGGATATCGGTCAGAACGGCGACCTTGCCGGTGTTCTCAACGTCCTTGATCAGACCCATGGCAACACCTGCGACGGGGCGCTTGATCGGAACGCCTGCATCCATCAGTGCCAGGGTGGAACCGCATACGGAAGCCTGAGAGGTGGAGCCGTTGGAGCTCATGACCTCGCTGACCAGGCGCAGGCAGTAGGGGAACTCTTCCACAGAGGGGATCATGGGCTCAAGGGCTCTTTCTGCCAGAGCTCCGTGGCCGATCTCACGTCTGCCGGGGCTGCGGAGGGGCTTTGCCTCACCGGTGGAATAGCCGGGGAAGTTGTAGTGATGCATATAACGCTTGCTGGTCTCGGTGCCGATGCCGTCCAGAATTTGGACCTCGCTCATGGGAGCCAGAGTGGCAATGGTCATGACCTGGGTCTGGCCTCTGGTGAACACGCCGGAACCGTG
>JAZLHZ010000195.1:0-2391 GCA_045617085.1 Clostridia bacterium | reverse complement strand
GATCATGCCAGGCGACGGTTCCGCTGTATTGTCAAGCCACTGCCCACGGGACTGGAACCATGCGACACCGTCCGTACAGAGAGAGTACTTCGGAACGATGCCTGTGTCGATATAGCCGCACTGATCCGCACACCAGCTGACAAAACAGGCACACCATTCCACATGGTATGAAAAGCCGTACCATGACCAGTAGGGCTCGCCGCCGATGTTACCGATCTGCGATAGGGCCACTTCTACGATCTCTTCATCGCCGTCATAGATTCCGTATAGAACCGACGACCACATGGAACTTTCGGACGCGAGAAGCTCACCGAGCTGTTCTGTCTGGTCTTTATCGAACTTATACTCAGACGCCATTTCTTCTGCGGATTTATGTGTCACCTCAATGAAAAGGGTGACTGTCGTCTCTTCCTTCTCTCCGGTTACGATATTGCCGTCATCGTCAACACTTTCCACAAGCACCGTTTCTTTATTCTTTTCAGTGTGGGAGGTGATCGAATTCATCTCCCAGAAGATTTTTGAAAGAAGCTTCTGTTTCTTCTTTGTCATCGTTGCGACCTCTTCCGGGTCTTCCGGATCGGTCGATGTCTTCACCGCATAGACAGAAAGCACCTCCGGCCAGTTTGCCCGTGATCCGGACATTTCAAGCTTGTCGTATGAGGTGCCATTCCGTATTTCGTCGATCTTTCCCTGATACTCGGCATTGATTTCGGAGACTGCCTTCCGCATGGTCAGCTTATTTCCTTTTTCGTTGGAGAAAAAGACGCCGAAACCCGATCCCACGATCACTCCGAGCATACAGATCAGAACAACAGTAAGGATTGCCGCCGTACCGCCTGCGGCAAGTATTGCTGAAACCTTCGTTACAGCAGCCTTTACCGCCTTCACCGTCTTCTCTGTTGCTTTTACCGTTGTTTCTGCAGCCTTTGCGGTCGCAGCCGCCGCCTGTTTCATACGGTTTGAAGTTGAACGGTACGAGAGCAATGCCGTTTCTGTAAGCTCTTCTTTATGCTGTTTTTCCGATACATCACGCAGCTTTTCCTTCATCCGTTCTGCTGATTTCACGGTACGCTTTAAGGCACTGGTAGATCATTCCATTCAGCTCATGAATGATGTCCTCTCTCAGCAAAAGGACAATATCGCCCTTGTTTCCGCAGTTATCAAGAAGGAAGATGATCTTTACGACAACAAGGACGCCATGCAAAATGTGGAAGCCTTCTTCAAGAGTCAGGTACAGGTATTTGACGCCGCAGTTAAGATGCTGGATGATCTATCCAACGAGCTTGACTATCTCTCCCATGAGGAAGAGGCAAACAAGGCTTTGAATCGTATTCGCCTGCTGGTCATTGTTCAAAGCAAGTTTGACTACAAATGCGTTCCTGAACTGAACACGCTGATGGATACCGTGCGTGAAGGGCATGGGCGTCTGCTTGCGTCCAAACGAGAAGAAGTCCTTGAAATCGTCCGTCAGTGCATGGAAGCAATTCACACTTCTGCTGGGGCTAACGAAGCCTGCAAAGCAGTCAGCGATAAGGCAGACACATTCTATACCCAGAAGAAACAGCAAATCGCAACTATGGAAAGCCTTGCGTTGCTTGACGGTCTGATTCCGCCGATGCTTCAGCATAAGGGTGATGCCTGCGAGAGGATTGACGCCTTGAGTAAGCCACCTGTGGCTAAGCCGCCGCAGCCGCCTGTGAATCCGGTCGATCCTCCGAAGCCTGCACCCAAGAAGATCATCAAAGCATATAACCGGCAGATCGTATTCCCGGCAAAGAGGTTGGAAAGTGAAGCTGATCTGAATGCATATATGGTACTGATCCGCAAACAGCTGGAAACGCTTATGCAGAACTGCGATGGGATAGAACTTAAGTGACACCCCGAATCTACGATTCGGATGGTGGAACTTATACCTTTAGGCAGAAATACGGGAGGTAGTAATATGAGGAAGGAACCGATGATTGTCAGATCTCATGATGTGCATATAGACACTGAATATACGCAGTGGATGCATGAGGTTAAAGAAAGATATCGCTGTGCGCAGATTAGAGCGGCGGTTCGAGTGAATACGGAACAGTTAATGTTCAATTGGATGCTGGGCAGGGATCTGGTTGTTCGTAAAGCTGAGGAAAAGTGGGGATCTGGTATTGTCGAGCAGGTAAGTCTCGATCTTCAAAAAGAGTTTCCTTCTGCCAGAGGATTCAGCACAACGAATCTTTGGTATATGAAGAAATGGTACTTGTTTAATAGTGTTAGCATCGGGCTAAATCAACCAAGCATTCATCGGGTTAATTTAACCAATTCTCATCGGATTAAATCAGCCAACGCACCAGATGCATGATTGTTTATTCTACATTTCCGGCTTTGGGTCGGCCGGTCTCAAGCGCGATT
>JAZLHZ010000194.1:0-4986 GCA_045617085.1 Clostridia bacterium | reverse complement strand
TGGTGAAAAGACTGTCACCACCTCCGGCACCTTCACCGACGTTCCCGCCGGTCAGTGGTACTCCGATGCCATCGAGTGGGCCGCTGCCAACGGTGTCGTTAACGGTGTTGGCGAAAACAAGTTCAATCCCATGGGCGCTATCACCCGTGAGCAGATCGCAGCCATCCTGTATCGCTACAGCAAGGCTGACAAGGTCGAGGGCGACCTCAAGGCGTTCCCCGACGCTGACGATGCAAGCACCTATGCCATTGACGCTCTTGTCTGGGCTGTCGAAGAAGGCCTCATCACCGGCATCAAGTCCGGCGACGTGACCAAGCTCGCTCCTAAGGACAACGCCACCCGTGCACAGATCGCAGCCATTATCATGCGCTTCCTTGAAGGCAGCTACGACTGCGAATAATCCCTGAATCGCGCCTCCGGAGGATTCTGGACTGACTCCTCCGGAGGATCTCCCAAAGGTCTGAGGGCATTGGGCCCGTGACCGATCGACCCTGCAAAGACAGCACACAGGAAAGCGAAAGCGGAACTGTGTGCTGTTTTTTAATTTTCTGAACCCCCCAAATATATATGTAGACATATTGCCTGTTTTTTCGGCACTTTTTATATATCCTGCCAATTTACAAAAGCGCGGAAGTAGAGTATAGTAATGTGGCTATGTAATGGTTACAGTATTTCTCAGAATGTTTGAAAGGAATCCCTATGCGAGAAGAGAACAAGATGGGCTACATGCCCATGGGCAAACTGGTTTTCAGCATGTCGCTGCCGATGATCATTTCCATGCTGGTGCAGGCGTGCTACAACATTGTCGACAGTATCTATATTTCCCGGTTCAGCGAGGCCGCACTGGCTGCTGTCTCCTATGCTTTCCCGGCGCAGAATCTTATGATCGGCTTTGCCACCGGCGTGGGCGTTGGTGTCAATTCTCTGCTGTCCAAGAGCCTCGGCGAAAGGAATTATGAGCGCGCCAACCGTGCGGCCGGCAACGGCTTCCTGCTTGCGTTAGCGTCTTACATCCTGTTTTTGCTGTTCGGCCTGTTCGGTGCCCGCTGGTTTATCGCCTTCCAGACCAATACGCCCGAGATCATCGCTGCGGGCGACGATTATCTGACGGTTTGCTGCTGCTTCTCCTTCGGCATCTTCGGTGAGATCCTGTTTGAGCGCTATATGCAGGCCACAGGCCAGACCCTGCTTACCATGTTCACGCAGGGCCTCGGCGCGGTATGCAATATCGTGCTCGATCCCATCTTTATCTTCGGCTACTTCGGGCTGCCTGCCATGGGCGCAAAGGGCGCTGCCGTAGCCACGGTCATCGGTCAGATCATTGCGTTTATCCTCGCAGTCATCCTCAATCATTTCAAGAATCCCGAGGTGCAGCTGACGAAGGCCGCATTCATCCCCGAGAAGCATGTTATTTGGCGCATCCTGGAGGTCGGCATTCCTTCCATCCTCATGATGGCAGTCGGCTCGCTCATGACCACCGGCATCAACAAGATCCTCAACAAGTTCTCCGATCTGGCTGTTACCGTGTTCGGCGTGTACTTTAAGCTCCAGAGCTTCATCTTCATGCCCGTGTTCGGCCTCAACAACGGCGTCATTCCCATTATCGCTTTCAACTATGGTGCCCGGCACCGCAAGCGCATGATGTCCGCGGTCAAGATCGGCTGTGCCGCGGCCACCGGCTTTATGCTGCTTGGACTTTGCATTATGCAGTTCCTGCCTGCACAGGCCCTCAGCCTGTTTGATGCCTCGCCCGAAATGCTTGAGATCGGCGTGACCGCCCTGCGTATCATCAGCACCAGCTACATTTTTGCGGGCGTATGCATCGCGCTTGGCTCCGTGTTCCAGGCGCTCGGTCACGGCACCTATTCCACCATCGTGTCGATCGCCCGTCAGCTTGTGATCCTGCTTCCGGTTGCCTATCTGTTCTCCCTGACCGGAAAGCTCAACATGGTCTGGCTGGCGTTCCCGATCGCCGAGATCATGTCCATCACCGTGACGCTGCTGCTGTTCCTCCGAATCTACCGCAGAGTCATCCGCGAAATTCCCGAATAAAAAATGAACCGGGGTATTCCTAAAGGAATATCCCGGACGTTTATATTCTGACTTGCGAAGCGCTGATTTTTCAAATATAATAGGATCATCCGTTACGAAAGGGGAGTGGGCTGTGCGAAAACTGCATCTTTTTCCTGTGCTTCTGGCCATAATACTTGCACTGAGCGGCTGTATGCAGGGAATTCTTCCTGAGCACCCGGACCCCGTGCTTCGGGCAGCAAAATCGCAGCCGCTTCCTCCGATCAAGCTGGATCCGAGGGAACACAGCGCCATCTATTATGGCAGGCGGACCTTATCCGGCACCGAGATCGAGGCCTATGACCGTATTTCGCAGGCGATCCGTGAACAATGCGACACGGTGGAGACCCGCGGCGTAGACTATGAGCGCCTGTTTGAGCTCTGCGAGCTCGTGCTGGAGGATCACCCCGAATACTTCTGGTTTGACGGTACGGCCAAAGCAGAATATTTTGAAAACGATGAAAGCAATGTCGTCACCCTGAGCTTTACCTATACCATAGAGAAAGATAAGGCGCAGACTGTCATGCAGCAGCTTGAAAGCCGCACCGCGCCCCTGTGCAGCGCGCTGACGGGTCGAAGCGACTATGATAAGGTACGAGGTGTCTATGAATACGTCATCGAGCATACGGCCTATGACGAGTCCTGTGAGGATCAGAGCCTGTGTTCTGTGCTCCTTAACGGGAAAGGCGTGTGCGCAGGCTATACCCGTGCGGTGCAGTATCTGCTCCAGCAGCTCGGGATCGAGACGCTGTATGTTTCCGGAACCGCGGAAGGGGAGAGCCATTCGTGGAACATCGTGAAGCTGGACGGCAAATACTATGCCCTGGACGCCACATGGGGCGATCCTGTGGCCGATAACGGCGAGCAGGTCATCCTGTATGACTACCTTTGCGTCACTTCACAGGAGCTTGCCCGCTCCCATCAGAGCGAGCAGAGGGTGCCGGAATGCACCTCGACGGATTATGACTATTATCGGCTTTCCGGCTGCCTGTTCTCCGGCTGCCGCGACGGGCGGGTCTATGAACAGCTGAAGGCCGCGCTTGACAGGGGAGAAGGCTTTGGCATGAAGTTCACAAGTCAGTCTGCCTATGCGGAGGCCAAGCGCCTCCTGTTTGATAACGGCGAGATCCAGCTTCTGCTCTCCCGCTACTGCGAGGAGACCGGACGAACGCTCGGCAGCTATACATGGAGCGCCAACGACCACATGTACGTGATCCATTTCGAAGCAATGGAATAAAATAAGAGCCGCTGCGGTTTTGCAGCGGCTCAAAATTTTGGGGAAATTACTTCATGAAGGTGCCGTCGATCATCTGCTGGATGTATTCGAGGTACTTGTCCTGGATTTCCTTGGGAACGAGGTCGGACAGCTTGCCGTTGGACAGAGCGCCGTTCTGGAGGCTGCCGTACAGGGTCTCGCCGCCGAAGTTGCCGTCCTGAACAGCCTTCATGGAGGCGGAGATCATAGCGGCATTGTCGGTGCACTGGGAGCAGATGATGCATTCGTTCTGGCCGAGGATGTCAGCGGGCTGGCCAATGTCGTAGACGGCAACGGAACCGACGGAAGCGTTGTATTCGTCGATGGCCTGACGAGCGCCGGAGTCAACGGCGGAGGCATCACCGAAGAAGACATCGGCGCCCTGCTCGATCATGGTCTTGGCAAATTCCATGCCCTTGGCGCTGTCGTCGAAGGAGCCGGCATAGGGGCAGTCCAGCAGGTTGATGGTCTTGCCTTCCTGTTCGCCGACGTACTTGGCAGCTTCGCCGTAGCCTTCATACTTGCCCTTGGTGGTGTCGAGCTCCATGCCGCCGATGAAGGCGATGGTGCCGGATTCGGTCATGAGGCCGGCCAGAGCACCGGCGATCCAACCGATCTGCTGGGCGTTGGGAAGCAGAGAGGAAACGTTCTTGTTGGCAGCCTTGGCGGGGGTGTCTTCGCCGCCGTTGAGCAGAGCGAAGGCAATGTCGGGGTATTCTTCTGCAGCCTGCAGAACAGCATCGGTGTACTGGTTGCCGGGGGCATAGATCATGTCATAGCCGAGGGCGCAGTAGGCAGCGATGGATTCGTAGTATTCATTCTGAGCGATGGAGTCGGTGACTTCATAGGTCCAGCCCATGTCTTCAGCAGCCTTGACCATGGCGTTGTAGCAGGCAGCGCCCCAGCCGCCGTCGTTGATGCTGGAGTCGCAGATCATAGCGACCTTGTAGGCCTTGCCTTCTTCGGCAGCGGGAGCTTCGGGGGCCTTGGCGCCGCAGGCAGCCAGACCGAGAACGAGAGCCAGTGCGAGAACCAGTGCGATAAACTTTTTCATCTTTGTTTCCTCCTGTAATATTGTTGAAGTGATTTATAACAACCGCTTTGCGGCTATTACCGGGTTACCGCTGTTCGCGGCGATAGGGCTGACCGTTGGCGCGGGGACCGGCCTTTTTTGCGCCGATGACGCTCAGCACGATGATAGTTGCAATGTAGGGAATCATCTGGAAGAACTGATAGGGCACACCGAAGGAGCCGACCTGCAGACGGATCTGCAGTGCGTCGCAGAAGCCGAAGAACAGGCAGGCCAGAAGCACACCGCCGCCGCTCCAGCGTCCGAAGATGACGGCTGCCAGCGCGATAAAGCCGCGTCCGGCGATGTTGCCCTGCGTATAGGTGTTGGAGTAGCAGGTGGTGAGGTAGGCACCGCCGATGCCGCTGAGTGCGCCGCAGATGACACAGCTGAGATACTTCACGCGGATGACGGGGATACCGAGGGAGGCGGCGGCCTTGGGATGCTCACCGACCGCCTTATAGCTCAGGCCCGCGCGGGTCCTGCTGAAGAAGATGCTGGTGAAAATGACGAGCGCGAAAGCAAGATAGACCATGGGGGTCTGGTTGAACAGAAGCTCGCCGAGGAAGGGAATGTCCTTGAGGACGGGGAT
>JAZLHZ010000193.1:0-6069 GCA_045617085.1 Clostridia bacterium | reverse complement strand
CCCCTTCCAGTATCAGGTTTATCTGAACCGCATGCGCTCCTACCGCGATCTGCCCATGCGCCTGACCGAGACCTCCACGCTGTTCCGCAACGAGGATTCCGGCGAGATGCACGGCCTGATCCGCGTGCGCCAGTTCACCATTTCCGAGGGTCACTACATCCTGCGTCCCGATCAGCTGGAGGAGGAGTTCAAGGGCTGCCTCGAGCTGGCCAAGTACATGCTGGATACCGTGGGTCTGCTGGAGGACTGCACGTTCCGCTTCTCCCAGTGGGATCCCGCCAACCCCAAGAACAAGTATGAGGGCACCAAGGAGCAGTGGGAAGAAGCTCAGCCCGACATGGGCAACATCCTCGACCACCTGGGCACCAAGTACACCGTCGGCATCGACGAAGCCGCTTTCTACGGACCCAAGCTGGACGTTCAGTACAAGAACGTATTCGGCAAGGAAGACACCCTCGTCACCATCCAGATCGACATGCTGCTGGCTGAGCGCTTCGGCATGGAATATGTGGATGCAGACGGCCAGAAGAAGCGCCCCTACATCATCCACCGCACCAGCCTGGGCTGCTTCGAGCGCACCCTCGCCTACATGATCGAGAAGTACGCCGGCGCAATGCCCATGTGGCTCGCTCCCGAGCAGGTACGTATCCTCACCATCACCGACCGTGCCGACGATGCTGCCATCGCTCTCAAGAACAAGCTGCTCGCCAAGGGCATCCGTGTTGAGACCGACCTGCGCAACGAGAAGATCGGCTTCAAGATCCGTGAGGCTCAGGTGCAGAAGATCCCCTACATGCTCGTCCTCGGCGACAAGGAAGTCGAGCAGGGCGTTGCCGCTGTACGCTCCCGCAAGGACGGCGACCTCGGCACCATGGATTATGATGCCATCATCGCCAAGTTCATGGAAGAGATCGAGACCAAGGCTAAATAATCACGCATAACTGAGAACAATAACAGGCAGGTTCTTCCTGCCTGTTATTGTTTTTTCGTCCAACCGTATTGACTTTCGTCCAAAATCATAGTATAATTGGACGAAAAGAATGATTATTGGACGAAGGAGGCGCTTATGAGGCGATTCGATTATTCATCCCTTGCAAACAGGATGTGGGACACAGACATCATGACTCTTGTCGCCAAAATACATGAATATAAGGGACGGCAGGAACTGTTTATTCGTCAGAAACCTGCCGAGCTGGATAAGCTGACAGAAATCGCCAAAATTCAGAGTACGGAAGCATCAAACAAAATCGAAGGTATCGTCACGACCGCTACCAGAATGAAGCAGTTGTTTGCAGAGAAAACCGTTCCGAGGAACAGAGATGAGCACGAGATATTAGGTTATAGGGATGTTCTGAATACGATCCGCGAAAGTTACGAATACATTCCCCTTCGCCCCGCTTATATTCTGCAGCTGCATCGGGACATGTTAAAACGCACAGGACTGTCCTATGGCGGAAAATTCAAAAGCGTACAAAACTATATTATAGAAACCAGGCAGGACGGAACAGATCATATACGCTTTACCCCTGTTGAACCCTATGAGACGGAGGCTGCCGTCACGGCTATCTGTGAGAGTTACAATCAGGCGGCAACAAGGGAAACCGTTGATCCGTTGATTTTGATCCCGACTTTCATCTGTGATTTTCTTTGTATCCATCCGTTCAATGACGGAAACGGACGCATGAGCCGTTTGATCACACTGCTTTTGCTTTATAAAAGCGGATACAATATCGGCAAATATGTGAGTATAGAAAAACAGATAGAAAAAACAAAGGATCGCTATTATGATGTTCTGGAAAGTGCCGATACCGGATGGCATGAAGAAAAAAACGACACGACACCGTTCATTCGATATATGTTACAGGTGATACTGGCATGTTATACGGAATTTGAGGAGCGTGTAGGGCTTGTCGAAAACACCGGTGTCAAAAGTACAGCCTATGACATTGTCAAAAAGTATGTCGAGAATAAAATAGGCAAATTTGACAGTGCAGAAGTCCTCATCAATTGTCCGACAGCAGGCCGATCATCGGTTCTGTCAGCACTTAAAAAGCTGACGGACGAAGGAATACTCATCAAAAACGGAACCGGACGCAACACATATTATGTAAAAGCAGACAGTTTCGATGATGTTGGAACAATTCATCGGTAATTATCGTCTAACTGTAACTGAAAATTCAGAAAGAAGGAATAACCATATGATCAATTTTGAATGTGACTATCTCGAAGGCGCACATCCGAGAATACTGGAGCGCATGATGGCCTGCAACATGGAGCAGAGCGTCGGCTACGGCTGCGACGAGCACTGCGACCGGGCAAGGGCGCTGCTCGCCGCCGAGACCGGCGTACCCGCCGACCGTATCCACCTGCTGGTGGGCGGCACTCAGACCAACAAGACCGTGATCTCCTCGATCCTGCGCCCCTGGCAGGGAGTGCTCTGCGCCGCCACCGGACACATCAATGTCCACGAGTCCGGCGCCATCGAGGCCACCGGTCACAAGGTGCTGGGCATCGAAAGCAGCGACGGCAAGCTCACCGCCGCCATGTTGGAAAAATGGCTGAAGGATTTCTATGCCGACTCCACCTATTCCCACATGGTGCAGCCGGGTATGGTCTACATCTCCGAATCCACCGAGTTAGGCGGTCTCTATACCAAGGCAGAGCTGGCTGCGCTGAAAAAGGTCTGCACCGGGTATTCCATTCCCCTGTTCATTGACGGCGCACGCCTCGGCTATGCGCTGGCGGCATTGGAGGGCGACCTTTTGCTGAAGGAGCTGAAGGATGTATGCGATGTGTACTACATCGGCGGCACGAAGGTCGGCGCTCTGTTAGGCGAAGCCGTGGTCATCGTAAATCCCGCCTACAACGACTGCTTCCGCACGATGATGAAGCAGAACGGCGCACTGCTGGCCAAGGGCAGACTGCTGGGCATCCAGTATGAAACGCTGTTCGAGGACGGACTGTACCTTCAGATCTCGAAACACGCCATCGACTGTGCACTGAAGGTCAAGGCAGTGCTGGAGGAGAAGCACATCCCCGTGCTGATCCCGTCCGATACCAACCAGCAGTTCCCGATCTTTGACAACACCACGCTGGCAAAACTCAGTGAAAAATATATCTTCTCGCCCTGGGGCAACGTGGACGACACCCACACCGCCGTGCGCATCTGCACCAGCTGGGCGACCACCGAAGAGAACCTCGAAAAGCTGTTGAAAGACCTCGGAAGCCTTTGATTCGCCGCAAAAAAACCCATTATTTTAATGAAAATACCCAACTGATGTGGTATAATGGAGAATGTAATGATATACTGCAACAGTGTTTGTAAATTCTGAAAGGGATACTATGGCAAATCAAACTACCGGAACAAAAAAGAAACGGGCTTCCGCCGTGGCGCCGTCGCCGTTCAAGCAGCGCACCCGACCGCACAGCTTCATTCTGGAAGTCATCATGACCTCGGCAAAGATGTTCTTCGTCATTGCCCTGCTGGTCGGCGTGGGACTGTCCGGTCTGGTCATCGGCGCAGCCAAGGCGTGGGTCGAAACGATGCCCATCCTCGACCTGTCGATCTTCGACGACACTGCCCAGACCTCCTATATTTACGACGGCAACGGCGACCTGATCATGACATTCAAGGGGCTGGAAAACCGTGTCGACGTCAATTATGACGAGCTGCCCGAAAACCTGATCAATGCGATCATCGCCATTGAGGATCAGCGCTACTGGAGCCACAACGGCGTGGACATGCGCCGTCTGGCGGGCGTTTTCATCGGCCTGCTGACCGATACCGACTCGATGCAGGGCGGCTCCACGATCACCCAGCAGCTGATCAAGAACACGATACTGACCGATGCGCAGACCTTCAAGCGCAAGATACAGGAAGTATATCTTGCCATTGAACTGGAGCAGAAGATCAGCAAGGAGGACATCCTCACCGAATATGTCAATGAGGTCTTCCTCGGCGGCAGCAACTACGGCGTAAAGGTCGCCGCCAACGACTATTTCGGCAAGGAGCTCGGCGAGCTCTCCCTGCGGGAATGCGCCGCCATTGCCGGCATCATCCGCAGCCCCAACAAGTACAATCCCCGCAAGAACTACTATACGCTCAATAAGCCCGAGGTCATCGAAGAGAGAGCCAATCTGGTGCTGAAGAACATGCACGACCAGAAGCTCATCAACGATACCGAGTACAACGCCGCCATGAGCGAGACGCTGCATGTGCTGCAGTACTCCGCCTCCTCGTCGGGCGAGCTGTGCGACAACCTGTACTATGTGGAATATGCCATCTATGATGTGGTCACCAAGATGCTGCGCCTCGAAAACCTCGAGGACAACTCCACCAACCGCTCGATGATGGAAAACAAGCTGCGTACCGGCGGCTATAAGATCTACACCTCCCTCAATCCCGAAGTACAGGACGAAGTACAGCGGGTCATCACCGAATGGGAGCAGTACCCCAGAATGCGTTCCGCAGCAGACGGCGTATATAAAGCATCTCTGGGCAACGGCGAATACCTCGAAGTGGTACAGCCCCAGGCTGCCGCCACCATCATCGACTGGCACACCGGACAGATCGTCGCCATCGTCGGCGGCAGATCCGTTCCCACCGGCTGGAAGCAGACGCACCGGGCCTACAACTTCTCCATGCCCGTCGGCTCGTCTCTGAAGCCTCTGTCGGTCTACGGCCCGGCACTGGATCTGGGCGCATCCCCCGGCTCCCCCGTCATGAATCTGCCCATTCAGATCAAGGACTGGGACAGTGAGACCGGTTACCCCGAAAACTACGAGGGCGGCGCCTACACTGGCGTTGTCACGATGCGTCAGGCCATCAACCAATCTCTGAATACTGCCGCCGCACAGGCACTGATGACCTATGTCGGCATCGACAATTCAGTCGAATACCTGCTGCGTCTCGGCGTCAAGGAAAGTCATATCAATGCCACCGGCGCAGGTCTGGCGCTGGGTTCCTCGGGTCTGTCCACCGTTGAGCTGGCAGGCGGCTTCTCCGCCATCGCCAACGGCGGCGTATATCTGGAGCCCGTCGCCTTCTCCAAGGTTTGCGAGGCGGACGGCAGCATCTATATCGATGCTTACGACGTACAGATCAACCGTCAGGTTTACAAAGAATCCACCGCATGGATGCTGGTCGACCTGCTGCTGGGCTGCTGCGATCCCGAGATCGAAGGCTCCACCGGTTCCAAGGCCAAGTTCGGAAAAATGACCGTTGCCGGAAAGACGGGAACGAACTCGGACTACCGAGGCGTTACCTTCGCCGGAATGACCGGCTACCTTGTCGGCGCCGTATGGATCGGTGCAGATACCTACAAGCCTCTCGTCACCGGCGCATCGGGCGGTTCCTATGCAGCCCCCCTGTGGGCAGCCATGATGGCAAAGGCGCATAAGGTATTGGGCTACACCGTCGATCAGCCCATCCGCACCAAGTCCGCCGCCGATGTGGGCCTCTTCAAGGTCGAGGTCTGCGGCGTGTCCGGCATGAAGCCGACAGCAGCCTGTTATGCCGACAGGCAGTATCCCGTAACGACGGACTATTACGCGGTCGGGACTGAGCCTTCCGTATCGTGCAATATGCACCGGAGGATCACGCTTTGCACAAGATCCAAGAAGAAGCCTTCCGGGCGCTGCAACGATGTTAAGACATATTCCGTATTGTATATCCCGGTCGGACATCCTTTGCGTCAGGCTGAAACGATCCAGGATGTCAGGGCATATTTCGGAACGGCAACGATAACAAAAGACTTCGAGACCTGCACCTCCTGCAGATAAAATCCATGCTTCCGGCGATGAATCCATTGCCGGAAGCTTTGATGTGTAAAAGAGGAACATATGAAACAGATCAACAGGACCGCCTCTTCCCTCCCTTTATCGGCTGCGTTGAAAGTCGACCTTGCGGCAAAGCAGCGTATGTCGGAAGGACATGATATCATCAATTTCTGCGTCGGCGAACCTGATCAGGATATATCACGTGCGATCGTAGAGGCGGGTATCGCCGCGCTGAACGACGGATATACGCGTTATACGAATGCCTGCGGAACAGAAAAGCTTCGCGGGATG
>JAZLHZ010000192.1:0-12896 GCA_045617085.1 Clostridia bacterium | reverse complement strand
GCCCATCCATGTCTCCGATACACCCTATGAAAATTCGCTCATCGCCATGGGTACTTCTCCCTATAACAGCGAGCTGGCGGATATCTCTCTCAAGTGCGCCCGGGAGTTCCTGCTGACCGGCGGCGACCTGCGCAGATGCGGCTCAGCCGCCATCGAGCTGTGCGACATCGCCTGCGGCCGAAGCGACGTGTTCTTCGAAATGATCCTCTCCCCATGGGACTTTGCGGCCGGCGTGCTGATCGTAAGGGAAGCCGGCGGCGTATTCGATGAGTTTCTTGAGGAAAAGGACGTCTACGACAAAAAAGCCGCCGTTCTCGCCTGCAATCAAGTCTGCTATACGAAAGCAAGAGACATCCTCGATAAGATATCCAAAAAGTAAGAGTGTTCAGTGAGCAGTATGCCGACAGCTTTGCTGTCTGCTATTGTTATATATACATAAGTACCTCTCCACCGCAGTGGGGAGGAACTTTGAACAGGGCATAAGGACAGTTCGTTTTAATTGGCGGCAGAGCCGCTTCAACTGAACACTGCTCACTGCAAACTGCCAACTTTAATCTTGACCGGTCCGAGCAGTCCGGTGGGCTCCATCAGCAGGTACTTGGAGAAATGATCCCGCATCTTATATCCCAGATGTGTCGTGACGATAGCCTCGATCTCGTTCTTTCCGTTCACGGCGGCATCGGTAATGTCGAACCGGTACGGCGGCACGATCTTGTCGCCGACATGCACTCCGTTGACGTTCAGCGTGACGGACTCGCCGACTTCGCCCAGATCGAGCATCAACCTCTCGTTGTCCTTTTTCGTAAGCTCCGCTTCTGCGGTATAGCGGATATGTCCGGCGAAGGAAGGCAGAGCGTCTCTGCCGTTGATGTTGAACAGCTGCTCCACGCCGTTCTTATATGGAGTGAATACGGGCAGCTCTTTTTCTTCCGCAACGGCGATATTCCATGTGAGCTTGAGTTCCTTTTCCGACTTGTCCGTGAGGGTCTTCCGCTCGGGCAGCTCTTCGTCATCACCGAAGACAACGAACACCGACTGATACGGAGGCAGAGTCACACGGATGCTGCCGTCTGTACTGCTGCCCGAAAATGCTTGATTCTCCAGTGCGTCGTACCAAATAAACCTGCCGCCGCCGAATGCGGAGAACCGGATCTCGGCGTCCACCGTGCTGTGAATGTCCTCATTGGTCAGCATGTAGGTATGCTCTTTTCCGTGCGTATAGTGGAACGCCCGGAGGAACCGCTGCGGCTTGTCCGTAGTGACGTCCGCAAAGCCCTTTCCCCTCAGCTCGGTCTCGATATTTTCCACGGCGATCAGCTTCACATCGCCCAGCGGCGCTTCTTCACCGGTCTCGGAAACGATGGGCGCATTGCCTGCAATGTATACCGGCAGGCCCTTGGCCGCCAGCTTCTTCAGCGAGTTCAGGATGCTCTCGGGAATGCTCTTGGCGGCAGGCACCAGCAGGCAGGGATACTTCTCATTTGCCAGCTGCATCACACCGTTCTCGACCACGGCATCGTCCAGATAGTCCTCGGACACGATATCGTAGTCCAGCTGATGCTCGGTCATATATCTGGCCAGCTCGTCCACCCGCATGTGCGCACCCTCGCCGTCACCGTTCGCCCAGCGCATCTGCGCATGGTACAGCAGTGCCGCCGACTGGATATGCTCGCCGCCGTCGTGGATATGGCAGACCCGGTTCATGTACTCCATCAGCATGCGGAACTTCTTATACTGGGGGTTATTGCCCTGCGCAAAGAAGTGCGGCGGGCAGTCGTGATCCGGGAACATGGGCGTAAAGGCATGAGGAACAAAGCGGTTGATGCCCCGAACCAGCATGAGATCGGTGAGCCACTTCATCATCTTCAGTCCCTCAGCCCAGCCGTAGGCACCGTAGATCTCGCACATGGAGCGGCCCTTTTTCAGCGGCTGGATATGTCCGTGGGAGGAGCCCAGCTTGGGCAGTGTGAAATGGAACAGGTTCGGCTCGGCAATGTCATACGTGCAGGGCATGGTGTTGATGTTGTCCGTCATGCCGGGCACGACCTGACAGAGCACCACGTCGATGCCGCCCATATCCTGTCCGTCCAGCGCCCGGAAGTAGTGTCCGGCGCTGTTTTGCGTTCCGGTATGCTGCTGGTCGTCCTCAATGACGTGGCCGATATATTCCACGTTGTGCTCCCGGCACCAGTCGCCCAGCCGATAGGTAAAGTACTTGCTGTACAGCTTCGTAATGGTGTTCATGTACGAAAGCCGGACTCTCGATGTCATGCGGTTTTCGCTGTCGAACCACAGACCGGGCAGCATCGTCATGGCTTTGCCGTCCAGCTCTTCATTCATCAGCGTAATGACCTCTTCGGCATAGGGAAAATGGGAGTATTTCACGCCGGGATCCGCACGAAAAACATTGGCGCTGTTGTTGCCGAAGCCCGGCTCGTCCGAGAAGAAGCCCACCAGCGTCTTGCCGAACTCGTCGCCCAGCTCACGGAAATGCGGCTCGTATACCGCCTCGATATAGGCGTCGCCGCCCTCTTTGGTCAGCTTATCCGCATAATTGATGAACCTGCTGTTGAAGCCGCTTCGGCTCTTCAACAGGAACACGATACGCCAGCAGCCTTCCGGCAGGTCAAAGTACACCATGCCGTCCTTCTCGCAGCCGGTCAGGTCCATGGTCTCACCGGTCAGCACCTCGCTGCCGTATACCCGCTTGCAGGCAATGATCCCCAGCAGCTTGTCGTCCTCGGCTGTCTTCCAGTCGCAGATGATCGCCGCATCCTTCTGCGGACCCGTCACGTCGATATGCCGCTCGGTGACCGCCCACATGCGCTTTTCGGGATACTTTTCGGGAATGATGTTGTTGGCAAAACCGGAGGGAAAATGCTTGTCGTCCAGGATCCATACCTTCATATCCCGTTTTTTGCACTCGTCAAGGATCAGACGCATGGTGTGCCACCAGCCGTCCTTACAGAAATCCTCATGCGTACGGGATTCCACGCAAAGGGCATACACGCCGCTGTCATAGATCGCCTGAATTTCACGGATCAGGGTCTCGTCATCCTCGCCGTGCTGCCAGAAAAACGGAAGGATATAGTTGCCGCCCTTGTTGTTCAAACAATCGGATAATCTGCTCATAAACCGTTTCCTCCCTCAAAAAATCAGTAATTGTACCAGTTGAACCAGCGCAGATACTTGACGTACTCCCTCGCTGCCGGAAGACCCGACTCCAGCGGATAGAACGCCGCAAACAGCACCAGCGCACAGGCGACGATACTCCAGCCGATGACCTTTGCCGCCATCCGGTTCTTTTTGACCACCACGCTCAGAATGAACAGTACGCACAGGATGATGAACGGCACGCTGGCAAAGTAGTGATAGATGAACATGGAACGGGTCACCAGCATCCACGGCATGTACTGGGATGCAAAGCCGATCAGCAGGAACAGCGCCTTGTACAGATCGCTTCTGTCGGTCTCAAGTCCCCTGTGCTTCTCCGTATACCTGTTCCAAATTGCAAACACCGCCGTCAGGATCAGCGCTGCCAGTCCCGTCCACCATACGGCGGGATTGCCCATGCAGGAGATGGAAGACACCATATCGCTGCCGACGAACTCGCTGCCGGAATAGTACCACATGGGCTTGATGATCAGAGGCCACTCGTACCAGGGCGAGGCAAAGAAGTGATTGTCTGCGCCGAGGCCGCTGTGGTAATTGAACATCGTCAGCTGGGCATTCCAGACCTTGCTGATGCTGAGCCCGCCCGAGGGCTTCATGAACCAGTAGTACGAGAAATAGTAGATCACCAACGGCACGATAATGAACATGACGACGCAGAACACGCCGGTGATGATCGAGTTCTTCCAGAATTTATCCTTTGCCTCCGGGCAGCCGGCATTGTATTCCATCGCCCGATGAATGACCGACCACGCCAGCAGCACGACAAGTCCCGCCACCGCATAGATATCGATCCACTTGCTGGCGATGCCAAGTCCCATGCTGATGCCGCACAGGCCCAGCGGGATCAGCGTTTTCTTGAGATCGTCCTTATAGAAGTTCATCTGGACATACCGCAACATGAACAGGTACATCAGCAGGATGAAGAACACCCCGTAGGTGTCGATGGTGGCGATCCTCGTCTGTGTAAAGTGCATCGAATCCAGCGCCAGCAGCAGCGTGCCCATCGTTGCCCATTCGGTCTTTTTCAGCAGCTGCTTGATCAGCAGATACATCACCGGCAGCATCAGCACGCCGAACAGGGTGCCGAAGAACCGCCAGCCGAAGGGCGTCATGCCGAACAGCTCGATGCCCAGCATGATGAACACCTTACCCAGCGGCGGATGCGTGTTCTCATACGGATGCAGGTTGTTGGCAAACTCATAGCCCGTGCGGGCATGATATATTTCGTCAAAGTAGGAGCTGTTGTAATAGCTCGGGTGCTCCGGCACGGTGTCCTGCTCGTCGATCAGCAGTCCCGCCGTCTCACTGCCGGTAACAGATCTGATATTCAGTACCTCTCCGTCTGCATTCAGGAATGCCACCTCGTGCAGGATCAGTCCCGCCTTTTCCGGGGTCAGACGGATATATTTCGCTTCCTGCATCGGATAGTCTCCGGGAACCAGCGGCTTGAGCGTGCCGTCATCAGCCCGGTACTGGGGCGAGAACCATATCCAGCGGAAAATATCGCCCTGGCTGTACGCCGCTGTCTCCGGCTCCGACCATTCCTCGCCGTCGTCCGAGAATTCCAGTGTGAAAGCCGAGTTGCAGATGCCGCCGTAATACGTCACCCGGACCTCTTCCTTTTCTTCCAGTTCAAAAATGACGCTGTCCTCTGCGGCGCTGCTCTTCCATGCGGTCTGCGGCGCCTTGGTGCTGCCCAGATTCGTGAATGCCAGCACCGAATAGGCCGCCGTAATGAGAGCCATCAGGATATAGTCGATCCGCTTCATATGAAGGGACGCATCCCGAACCAGCAACGTCACAGGCTTTTTTTCACTTTTTTCATTCTTATCGGCGTCTGTATTTTCACTGTTTGCGGGAATGTATGCCGCCGTCTCAAAGCTGTTTCTGCGCAGAACGATATCAACCGCCGCATACAGACAGAGCCCCGTCGCAATGAGGTTCATGACCGGAACGAGCACCAGCTCGAGAGCATGGGTCGTGATCCACGTATCCGTCATCACTACCGCACTGTTCAGCAGCAGCGTGCAGGAAAACAGCAGGGCGCTTCCGAGAATGCGGATGTCACCCGATTCGATATACGCCATCATCAGCAGCGCAAGTATCGGGAAGATATATCTTTCGTGCATCTTCACGCCGAACATGAAGATCACCGCCAGCATGGCTGCGCAGATGATCCAGGCGTTCTGATCCCGTTTGCCACGGAATATCAGAAGCCCCGCACCGACGAAAGCCACGCCGTACATCATCCAGCCCAGCACCTGCAGTACGCCCGAGCCAGCCAGCGGCTTCCAGTTTTTGCCGAGAAGCGCCATCAGGTTGCAGGCATTCACGGTGAGATAATTGTATTCACCGAGGGATTCGGTATACTGGTGGATGAGCCAGCTCAACGGATCCCTGTTCTGTCCCAAGGCAAAAGGCAGGCAGACAAGCATCACGGCGCCGATCGCCGCCGCCGCGGCGAGCAGCATGGTCTTGATTTCCTTTGTGCGCTCCTCTTTCCGCCGGATCATCCATGCGTCCGAAACCATCAGCATAATGCCGACGGGGCCGAACATCAGCGCCTGGGGCTTGATGAGGATGGCGCCGCCGTAGATGATCAGCGCCTTGTACCACTTCCGCTCCACCGCATAGTACACGGCCAGCAGCAGCACCAGCGTCATCACGGTGTCGACCTGTCCCCACACCGCCGAATTGAAAATGACGGCGGGATTGAGGATACAGAAGCACGAAAGCAATACACCCCGGCTCCTGTTCTCCTTTCTTTTGCAGATATGATACAGCAGCAGCCCGGTCAGCACGTCACAGGCGATGGGAATGAGCTTCACCAGCAGCCAGTGTGCCGCAGAATTGTACTCGATCCCCAACCACAGCTGCAGCTTGCCGATGGGATACAGCAATATCATATATCCCGGCGGATAGTCGCACCAGCTGTCATAGAACCGCAGCCAGCCGTCCTGCGCCATACGGTACGCCCAGCCCTCAAAACAGTTGACGTCCACCTCGAAGCCCCGCACGCTCACCGCCAGGATGCAGCGCACGACCACGCCGACGATGCAGGCAGCGATCAGCACCGGCTTCTCTTTGCCTTTGACGATCTTGCTGCCGCCCTTCAGCATAATGACCAGTACAAGAATGATAAACAGTGCACTGACCAGATAGGCGATCGGCATGGGATCGGAGGATCCGTCGCTGCTTTCCGCTGCTGCGGCGGAGGAAGGCTTGTTGGTGGCAAAGGACACCAGCACCGCCTCTGCGGGGATGTCCTTCAGCCGCACCATCTCCGCATCGTCGAACCATGCCCTGCCCGTACACAGCGAGCCGTAGCCGCCGATACGCAGGTATACGGTCATACTCGTCTGTTTGGGGCCGGTCTCGCCGTACAGCGTCACCTTTGTCCATTCGCCTTCTGTGTCATAGACATATTCGGAAGAAATGAACGTGTTTTCGGCGGAAATACCGGCGCCGTTCCTCGTCAGGTCACAGTCCTCCGCTTTGATATAGCAGCTGATGCGATAAATGCTGTTCGGCCTGACCGACACCGTCTGGGTGAAACGGGCATCGTTCTCCTCGATGTTCTCGATATACAGGCATTTGCCTCCGCTGCGGCCTTCGTCCGTCACCTTCAGCGTGCTGACGCCCTCGTCCCAGAACCAGCGGTCGATGCCCCAGCCAGCGGGGACTTCGCCGTCCGCCTGCTCAAAATCCCAATTGGAAAGCAGATTGAGCGTTTCGTCGATCTCCTCTTCCGAACCCGGCATGAACAGCAAAACAGCCGCAACGGCAACAATGACGATTGCGGCGATGATATACGTAATTTTGGAGCCGAGTATTTTCTTCATGACACGAACTTCCCTTTATTCTAATGGTTGATCTTCTCCCACTCACAGAGTTTCTTCCTCAGCTCATCGGAGAAAGACTTCTTTACAGCGGAACGATTGCCGAAATGACCGTATCGAGCACGAAATACACAAACAGCAGCATGGGAATGCTGACGAAAGCCATGATTCCCACCGGCAGTGTACCTTCGGGCGCTTCGCCGATCCTGCCGTACTCCTTATACAGCTTCCTCATCACAAGCACGCCGACTACGCACAGCACGATCGTCAGCGCAAAATCGGCAAACGTCGTAAGCTCATTCTGCGGCAGGCGATTGGCGATCTCGGTATACAGCGTTGCATACAGGTTGTTCAGCGAATGCAGCATGATCGTCACGCCCAGCGATCCGGTCTTTACCCGGATATAGCCCAGCAGGAAGCCGATGCATACCGTCGGCAGGAACTGCATGAGGTTGCCGTGCGCCATGCCGAAGATCACGGCACTGCCCATGATCGCCACATACTCGCCGTATTTTTTCAGGCCTTCGACCAGAATGCCCCGGTAGATGACCTCCTCGATGACCGGCCCCAGCAGGATGGCATAGAAGTTCATCAGCCAGAACGACAGCACCGTGTCGTCCATCGACATATCGACGATGATCGTATAGCCGATGGAGTTGAATGCCAGTTCCGTGCCCAGCATGCCGAAGCCCGCCAGATTGTTGAGCCCGATCACTGCCAGCGCCATGATGCCGAGCTTCTTTATATCCACGCCTTTCATGCCCAGCAAGGGACTGAGCCGGATGCTCCTGCGTCTGGCATAGATCAAATACGGGATCAATCCCAGCGCCGCAAAGATCATCGTGATGATCACGGCGATCTCCGCATAGGAGGGCGACTGCAGCTGCTCCCGAAGGATCGCATAAATCTGCGGAACCAGCTGCGCCGTGTCCCTTGTTTTTTCCACCAGCGCAAACAGCTCATCGCTGCGCTGCATCAGCAGACAGACCACCATGACGAATCCAGCCAGCGTGCTGGCGATCAGCCATTCGCCCAGTGCCGACCATGCGGCGCCCCGCAGGTCTTTTTTTGTCGTTCTCGCTTCGTTCAGCGCTTTTCTGAATTCCTCTTCGTTTTTGAAATCATGCATCGGGGGTTATTCCTCTTCCAGCTTTTCCAGTATTACGCCGGCTTCCTTAAACATTTCCAGAGCGAAATCGTCCGGATAACCGTTCTTGTATACCACACGGGAAATACCGGCGTTGATGATCATTTTGGCACACACGCCGCAGGGCTGATGCGTGCAGTACAGCGTTGCCCCGTCAATGGACACGCCCAACTTTGCCGCCTGAATGATGGCGTTCTGCTCCGCATGGGTGGCATAGCAGATCTCATGCCTCGTTCCGGAGGCGATGCCCAGCTTCGTGCGCAGACATTCGCCCCGCTCCTTGCAGGTTTTGACACCTGCGGGAGCACCGTTGTAGCCGGTGGTCATGATGCGCTTGTTTTTGACGATCACGGCGCCGATCTTCCGATCCGGACGGTAACAGCTCGCCCATTCGGCGATCACTCCGGCAATATCCATGAACCTTTTGTCCCACTTGTCCGCCATGTACACCCCTCCGTTTATCATAATTGATACTGATTACAGGATGAATTCTTCGACGTTTTCTTTCTTTTCCTCTATTCCCATCTGCTTCTTCACGTATTCGGCGTCGATGCGTACCTCTACCTCGGGACAGTCTCCGCCGCCTGCATTGAAGGCGATGTCGTTGAGCAGTGCTTCCAGCACGGTATGCAGTCTTCTTGCACCGATGTTCTCCTGCTTTTCATTGGCTTCGAAGGCCTGCTGTGCGATCACATCGATGGCGGAATC
Source organism: Clostridia bacterium (assembly GCA_045617085.1). Lineage (GTDB taxonomy): Bacteria > Bacillota > Clostridia > Christensenellales > Aristaeellaceae > Firm-10. Next base: position 4,028 of record JAZLHZ010000192.1, on the reverse strand, counting down.
CTCAAACACCAGCTGCACCTTGTCCACGGCCAGCAATGCCTGATACTGGCGGATGAGTGCGTTTTCGGGCTGGGTCAGAATGCGCTTATAGTCCTCGACGGTCAGGGGCTTGAGCTCCACCCGCACGGGGAAGCGGCCCTGCAGCTCGGGGATCAGGTCGGATACGCTGGCCACATGGAATGCGCCTGCGGCGATGAACAGCATGTGATCGGTCTTGACCGGGCCGTACTTGGTCTGTACGGTGCAGCCCTCTACGATGGGCAGGATGTCCCGCTGTACGCCTTCCCGGGAAACGTCGGGGCCGTGGCCGGAAGCCTTGCCCGCCACCTTGTCGATCTCGTCGATGAACACGATGCCGTCCTGCTCCGCCTTGGAAATGGCCTCGTCATAGACCGCATCCATGTCGATGAGGTTCTGCTCCTCCTCATTGATGAGCAGACGCCTTGCGTCACGGACTTCCATCTTCCGCATTTTGGTCTTCTTGGGCATCATGCCGCCCATCATGTCCGCCATGGTCATGTCGGTGCCGGGGATCTCCTGCCGGGGCTGGGTCTCCTCGACCTCGACCTCCACGATGTTGTGCTCCAGTGCGCCGCTTCGCAGCTGGGCGATGACGGCGCCGCGCTCCTTGGCGACCTTGTCCTTTTCCTGCTCGGAAAGCTCGGGCTGCTTCGGCTTATTGCCCAGGAACAGATCGATGGGATTGGTATGCTTCGTTTTGTCGGGATGCAGGATCAGATCCGCCAGCCGTACCTCTGCCGCCTCGCAGGCCTTGACATGCACCTTCTGCTGATGCAGCTCCTTGGTAAGCCGCACGGATGCCTCCACCAGCTCCTTGATGATGCTCTCCACGTCCTTGCCCACATAGCCCACTTCGGTGAACTTGGAGGCTTCCACCTTCACGAAAGGCGCTTCGACGAGCTTTGCGAGCCGCCTTGCGATTTCGGTCTTGCCGACGCCGGTGGGGCCCACCATCAGTATGTTCTTGGGCGTGACCTCCTCCTGCATTTCGGGAGAAAGCTGGGCCCGACGGTAACGGTTCCGCAACGCCACGGCGACAGAGCGCTTGGCATCGTCCTGACCGATAATATATCTGTCCAGCTGGGCAACGGTCTCTCTGGGTGTCAGCTTATTCATTTCCGACTACCTCCACCCTGATATTATTGTTGGTGAAAACGCAGATGGATGCCGCCACATGCAGCGCCTTGTCTGCGATCTCCTTTGCGGAAAGCTCGGTATTGTCCAGCAGCGCTCTTGCCGCCGCCAGCGCATAGTTTCCGCCGGAGCCGATGGCAAGGATATCGTCATCGGGCTCGATGACCTCGCCGGAGCCGGACAGCAGCAGCATGTTGTCCTTGTCGGCGCAGATCAGCATGGCTTCGAGCTTGCGCATGGCCTTATCCTGCCGCCACTCCATCGCCATCTCCACGCAGGCACGCTGCAGGTTTCCGGCATACTGATTGAGCTTGGCTTCCAGCCGCTCTCTCAGTGCAAAGGCGTCCGCCACCGTGCCTGCAAAGCCGGTGATCACCTGTCCGTTATAGATTCTTCTTACCTTTACGGCGCCGTTCTTCATCACTACGCTGTCGCCCATGGTCACCTGACCGTCACCGGCGATGGCGGTAATGCCGTTTCTTCTGACGGCGCATATCGTTGTTCCCCTGAAGGTCTCCATTTTTGTTTTATTCCTCCGTATTGTCCAAAAGCCCGTATTCGTTGATGGTCTTTTTCATGATTTCAAGGCTGCGGGCGCTCATTTTTTCATAGCGTTCCCTTTTGTTTTTGATCTTTTCGTCCAGCGGATCGAGAATGCCGAAGTTGGAATTCATCGGCTCGAAATCGCCCGTTTCGGTCACGGTATGCCGCACCAGTGCGCCGAGGATAGTCTGCGGTGCAAAATGCGGTTCGTCCTTTCCCATCAGCCGCTGCGCCAGTGCGATGGCCGCCGTCATACCGCTGGCCGCCGACTCCATATATCCCTCCACGCCGGTCATCTGCCCGGCAAAGCGCAGCAGCGGATTCCCCTTCAGCGCATAGTTTTCATCCAGCACCTTCGGGCTGTCAAGGTACGTATTCCGGTGCATTACACCGTATCTGGCGTATTGGGCGTTCTCAAGACCCGGGATCATGCCGAACACCCGCTTCTGCTCGCCCCATTTGAGCCGGGTCTGGAAGCCGACGATGTTGTACTGGGTCGCCGAGGCATTGTCCTGCCGCAGCTGCACCACGGCAAAGGGGCGCCGTCCCGTATGCGGATCGGTCAGTCCCACCGGCTTCAGCGGTCCGAAGGCCAGCGTCATGGGACCTCTGCCCGCCAGAATTTCCACGGCGAGGCAGCCCTCGAACACCAGCTTTTTCTCAAAATCGTGGACCTCCGCCAGCTCCGCAGTGATCAGCGCATTGTAAAAGCGCATGTATTCTTCCTGCGTCATCGGGCAGTTGATATAGTCGTCGCCGTCACCCTTGTCATAGCGGGAAGCCCTGAACGCCTTCGTCATGTCAATGGACTCGGCTGTCACGATGGGCGCTTCTGCATCAAAGAAGTGCAGGGCGTTCATGCCCGGAAGCTTCTGTATCGCTTCGGCCAGTCCGTCGTCCGTCAAAGGACCCGTGGCGATGATGCAGGGACTGTCCGGGATCTCGGCTACGACCTCGTGCACCACCTCGCACAGCGGATGGTTCGTCAGCGTCTCGGTAATGATCCTCGAAAACTCGTTCCGGTCCACCGCCAGTGCGCCGCCCGCAGGCACCTGCGCCTGATACGCCGCCTTCAGGATCAGCGAACCGAACAGCTTCATCTCTTCCTTCAGCAGCCCCGAAGCGTTGGAAAGATGCTCCGCCTTCAATGAGTTGGAGCATACCAGCTCCGCAAAGCCGTCCGTCACATGGGCGGGGCTGTGCTTCAACGGCCGCATTTCGATCAGTTTGACCGGGATCCCTCTCCGGACGAGCTGGTATGCCGCCTCGCTGCCCGCAAGACCGGCACCCACGATCGTCACGGTGGGATAGTTGTTACTTGTCGTCACTTTCGGTTCCTCCGCCTGCGGCGATCTCCACCTTATGCCGGCACGATTCGTTGATGCAGATATGCCACTCCTCGCCGTTCTTGCCGAACTTCTGTACCATCATGCCGCCGCACTTCTCGCACTTATCCGCCACGGGGCGCTCCCAGCTGATGAAGGAGCACTCGGGATAATGCTCGCAGCCGTAGAAACGGCGTCCCTTCTTGCTCATACGCTCGATGATGCTGCCGCCGCACTGGGGGCATTCCACACCGACATACTTCACGATGGTCTGGGTATTGCGGCACTCGGGGAAATTGGGACAGGCCAGGAACTCGCCGAACCTGCCGGTGCGGTACACCATCATGGCGCCGCACTTCTCGCACTTCACGTCGGAGACCTTCGGCGCCAGCTCCACCTTCTCAATGGTGCTTTCCGCCTGCTCCAGCATCCGGCTGAAGGGCTCATAGAAGTCTGCCACGATGGAATGCCATTCGATATCGCCGGTCTCCACCGCATCCAGACGGGTCTCCATACCGGCGGTATAGGTCTTGTCGATGATTTCCGCAAAGTGCTGCTTCATCACGTCGTTGACCACCATGCCCAGCTCCGTAGGCACCAGGCGCTTCTGCTCCTTGGCGACATACCCTCTGGTAATAATGGTCGTAATAGTCGGCGCATAGGTGGAAGGTCTGCCGATGCCCTCAACTTCCAGCGCATGCACCAGCGAAGCCTCGGTATAGCGGGGCGGCGGCTGTGTGAAATGCTGATCGCTGTTGACATCCAGTACCTTCAGCCTGTCACCCTCGGACAGGGCAGGCATGCCGTCGTTTTCCTCCACATTGGCATCGTCCACGCCTTCCTCATACACAACGGTGAATCCGGGGAAGTGCAGTCTCGAACCGGCGGTATGCAGGGTCACGTCGTTGCCCTTCATATCCACGCACAGCGTGTCATACAATGCCGGGGGCATCTGGCTGGCAAGGAATCTGGAATAGATCAGCTTGTACAGCTTGAACTGATCCT
>JAZLHZ010000191.1:0-6260 GCA_045617085.1 Clostridia bacterium | reverse complement strand
GAAACCGCCGAAGCCGCCGAAGCCCTGAGACGGGTCTTCAAAGCCGAACTGGTCATAGCGGGCCCGCTTCTGGTCGTCGGACAGGATCTCGTACGCCTCGTTGATTTCCTTGAACTTCGCCTCGGCGTCCTTGTCGCCGGGGTTCACGTCGGGATGGAGCTTCTTTGCCAGCTGCCGGTATGCTTTCTTTATTTCGTCTGCCGATGCGCCCTTCTGGACGCCCAGCACTTCATAATAATCTCTCTTCGATGCCATTTCACACCTGCTTTCCCCGCAGCCTATATAACCTGACACTCCCCGTCAGAAGCCGGGGAGCGTCGGGTAGGAAGGGGGGATACGGATTAAGGATTAGTTGTCATGTACCTCGTAGTCTGCATCTACGGTGCCGTCGTTGTTGCCGCCCTGTGCGCCGCCGTTGAAGCCTGCACCGGGCTGTACGCCGGGCTGACCCTGCTGCTGGGCATAGACCTTGCCGAAGATGTCATAGGTCTTCTTGGTGAAGTCCTCCATGGCTGCCTTGATCTGAGCCGCGTCGTCGGTGGCACGGACCTTCTTGAAGGCCTCCAGCTCCTCGGTCAGGGTGTTCTTGTCGGCGGGATCGAGCTTTGCGTCCAGCTCCTTCATGGTCTTCTCGGTCTGATAGATCAGATTGTCGGCCTGGTTCTTGGTCTCGATCTCTTCCTTGCGGGCCTTGTCCTCGGCGGCGAACTTCTCAGCCTCGTCGGTGGCGCGCTTGATCTCTTCCTCGGAGAGGTTTGCGGAAGAGGTGATGGTGATGTTCTGCTCGTTGCCGGTGCCCATATCCTTGGCGGTTACGTGCACGATGCCGTTGCTGTCGATGTCGAACTTGACTTCGATCTGAGGTACGCCTCTGGGAGCGGGAGCGATGCCGGACAGCTGGAAGCGGCCGAGGGTCTTGTTATAGGCGGCCATCTCACGCTCGCCCTGCAGGACGTGTACGTCAACGCTGGTCTGTCCGTCGGCTGCGGTGGAGAAGATCTGGCTCTTGCTGGTGGGGATGGTGGTGTTGCGGTCGATCAGACGGGTGAATACGCCGCCGAGGGTCTCGATGCCCAGGGACAGAGGAGTGACGTCCAGCAGAACGACGTCCTTGACCTCGCCGCCCAGAACGCCGCCCTGAATGGCAGCGCCGATGGCAACGCACTCGTCGGGGTTGATGCCCTTGAAGGGCTCCTTGCCGGTGACACGCTGTACGGCGGTCTGCACGGCGGGGATACGGGTGGAGCCGCCGACCAGAATGACCTTGTCGATCTTGCTGGCGTTGAGGCCGGCATCGTTCATGGCCTGGGTCAGGGGCTGGATGGTCTTCTCAACGAGGTCTGCGGTGAGCTCGTCGAACTTGGCACGGGTGATGGTAACGTCCAGATGCTTGGGGCCGGTGGCGTCTGCGGTGATGAAGGGCAGGTTGATGTTGCTGCTCATCACGCCGGAGAGCTCGATCTTGGCCTTTTCTGCGGCTTCCTTCAGTCTCTGCATGGCCATGCGGTCCTTGCGCAGGTCGATGCCGTTCTCACGCTGGAACTCTGCAGCCACGTACTCCATGATGCGGTTGTCGAAGTCGTCGCCGCCCAGACGGTTATTGCCGGCGGTGGCCAGAACCTCGAACACGCCGTCGCCGACCTCCATCAGAGACACGTCGAAGGTGCCGCCGCCCAGGTCGTAAACGAGGATGTTGTGGGAATCGCCCTTGTCCAGGCCGTAAGCCAGAGCGGCTGCGGTGGGCTCGTTGATGATACGCAGGACTTCCAGACCGGCGATGCGGCCTGCGTCCTTGGTGGCCTGACGCTGTGCGTCGGAGAAGTATGCGGGAACTGTGATGACGGCCTGAGAAACGGTCTCGCCGAGGTAAGCTTCCGCATCGGCCTTCAGCTTCTGCAGCACCATGGCGCTGATCTCCTGGGGAGTATAGCCCTTGCCGTCAACGTCGACCTTGAAATTGCTGCCCATCTCACGCTTGATGGAGATGACGGTCCTGTCGGGGTTTGCAACAGCCTGACGCTTTGCCACCTGACCGACCAGACGCTCGCCGTTCTTGGCAAAAGCGACGACGGAGGGAGGGGTGCGGGCGCCTTCTGCACTGGCGATAACTACGGGCTCGCCGCCTTCCATGACGGCTACACAGGAATTGGTCGTACCGAGGTCAATACCGATAATCTTGCTCATTTTGCTTTCCTCCAAATTTGTGTGTGTATGATGTCAGTAGGTAATTGTTTGTTGTTATTCATCCGCAACGACCGATACCATTGCGTAACGGATCACTTTGTCCTTGATGCGGTAGCCCTTCTGGAACACCTCTGCCACGGTGCCGGGCTCGCCTGCCTCCGCAGAAGCTCTCAGCACGGCGTTGTGCAGGTCGGGATCGAACTTTTCGCCCTTGGCGGGGATCTCCTCCAGTCCCTGCTTGCCGAGGATATCCATCAGCTGCTTCAGCGTCATCCGCACGCCGTTGGCCACGGGATCGTCGGGATCCTCCGCCGCCTCCAGCGCTCTTTCGAGGTTGTCGATGACCGGCAGCATCCCGGCAACGGTCTCCCTTGAGCCTTCCTCCAGCGCATCGGTGCGTACCGAGCTGTTGCGCTTTTTGAAGTTCTGGTAGTCCGCCTGCGCCCGCTGCGCCATGCTCAGATATTCGTCCCGCTGCTGCATCGCCTTTTCCAGCTCGCTCCTCAGCCTGCGGATCTCCTTCTGATCCTCGGTCTCCTCAACGACCTCTTCGGCTGCCTCTTCAGCCTTTCCTTCTTCAGCCTTTCCTTCTTCGGCCTGTGCCTCTTCGGTCTGCACTTCCTCGGTGATGACCTCTTCGGCCTTGACCTCTTCGGTATTCAGCTCTTCGGCTCTGTTTTCGTTTTCGGTGTTCATGTCGGCATACTCCTAATTCAGTTCGTCATTTTTCAGCATCTCGCTGATCGCCTTGCCCATATAGTTCATGATGGACACGACCTTGGCGTAGTTCATTCTCGTGGGGCCGATGATGCCCATCGTACCGGTGGTGTTTTCGGAAACACGGTACGAAGCGGTGATCACCGAGCAGTCGGACAGCTCCGGCACATTGTTTTCCGGACCGATCCTCACGGTGAATTCCACGCCGTTGTTGCGCAGCAGCGGTGCCAGCTTGTCCTGCGATTCCAGCACGGCCAGAAAAGAACGGGCCTTTTCCATGTCGCTGTACTCCGGCAGATTCAGCAGGTTCGATCTTCCGCCCACCACGATGGGTGCGCTGCTCTCGCCCTCGATCTGCGTATCCAGCTCGCCCAGCACGGCGTCCATCAGGCTGCTGTGCTGACCCAGCTCGCTGAACATTTCGGAAAGCTGCTCTCTCGCCTGCTGCAGCGTCAGTCCGTGCAGTGCGGTGGTGAGCCGCTTGGAAAGTCCCCACAGCCGGTCCTCGTCCACGCCCTCGGGCACGCTCACGACCCGCTGCTTGACCATGCCGCCGGTGGTCACGATGACCAGCAGCGCCGCATTGTCGCTGACGGGCACCAGCTGAAGCCGGTTGATCTCCACCTCCGACATGCGGGGCGTCGAAATGACCGCCGTGTAGTGTGTCGTGTCGGACAGCGCCTGCGCCGCCTGACGGATGACCTCCTCCACCTGCGCCGTGCGCCTGCTGAGGTGATCCCGTATCACGCCGGTCTCCTGATCGGTCAGCTCGGCCAGCTTCATGAACCGGTCCACATACAGCCGGTACGCCTTGGCCGAAGGGATCCTGCCCGCCGAGGTATGCGGCTGCGCCAGATAGCCCAGCTCCTCAAGGTCGCTCATCTCGTTGCGGATCGTCGCCGGGGAGAACCCCACGCCCGATTTCTTCGAGATCGTCCTTGAGCCCACCGGAACGGCGGTCATGATGTAGTCGTCGATGATGGCTTCCAGAATACGAAACTTCCGCTCATCCATGTTCATAATGATCGCCTCCCTGCTGTTCTGTTTTTTGCTGCCGCCTTTTGTTGTTAGCACTCGATGGTGGTGAGTGCTAACCGTTGTCCATATAATAATACTATCAACAGGGTTTGTCAATAGTATTACTGAACATTTTACACAACTTCCATCTTTTTCCGGTCAGTCTTCTTCGTCGTCTGCGCCGCTGATGGCGATGGAGAGGATCTCCCGGATGCTGTGGTCGATGATATCCATCATGCACATGTGAATGTCTGTCACCACATCCTCCAGCCCCTCGGTCTCCGTCGGAATGTCGTAGGTGCAGGAGATCATATTATCGTCCGACATCGAAAAGCGGACGTATTTGTATCGGCGGTTGAAGCCGTTCAGCGTCCGAAGCATTTCGCCCCGGAACGCATTGTCCATCAGCCTCCCCAGTCCCACTGTATGCAGCGTCACCCCGTTTCCGGAGGGCGGTACGATATAATCGATGGCGACCAGTGTTCCGGCCCTCGTGCAGCAGATGCATTCCACCCGCTTCATATCGGCGGTCCCGACCATACTGCACTTGACAGAATGCTCCCGGAGCGTCCGGGTGATCAGTTCGAGCTTGTCCTTTTGCTCCATGCTCATTCCTCCTCATCCCCGTTCAGAATGTCGTCGAAGGAAATCTGCCCGTCGTCATCATCTTCTTCACCGTCATCCTCTTCTTCAATCCGTTCCCATTTTCCCGTCCATGCCGCCTTCATCAGGTAGGGGATTTCATCGTCCAGAATGTTGCACATGCGGTACAGCAGCTCATAAACCACCTCGCCCGTGCAGCCGACATCCGCCATATCGGACATGTCGAACTCCGCATCCACCCGGTCCTTTTCGTCAATAACGAACTTGATAAAGCGGTATTCGCTGTTGAGGACGTTCACCGCCTCGTACAGGGCGTCACGGTTGTTCTTGTCGTGAAGCACCGCAATGTTGAAGCATCTCAGGTCAAAGCCGCTGTCATCGCTGCGGAAGATCACATGAAACGTGACGTCGCTGCCGTTCTGCAGGGAATAGGTCACGCTCACTTCGTTGTCGTCATCGTTCACGGTATATCTGATCTCGTTCCTGTCCAGTGTTTCCCTTACCTTTTCGATCACGTCGTACATCGGCTCTCACCTTCCTTTTCGCCCATCATTATATCACAGCTTTCCGCCCGATGCAAGAACACGCTCTTCAAAATAAGCAATTCCTAATCCCGCCCCGTGTTTTCACAAAGCCTGCGGAAATTATCCCTTGACAATACTGCAATTTTGTGGTATTATAAGATGAATAATCAGTTAATCGGATTGAGGTGTTTTTCACAGTATGCTCATCAATATCGCACTGGATGCCATGGGCGGCGACAACGCTCCTCAGGCGGCCTGTGAAGGTGCCGTCGAAGCGCTGAAGGAGCACGGAGACATCGCCGTCACGCTCTTCGGCAAACAGGAAGAAATACAAAAATACATCCCGGAAAATGAGCCCCGGCTGACCGTTGTGGACTGTCCGGAGGAGATCCCGATGGATGAGGAGCAGCCCATGCTGGCAGCCAGACGCATGAAGCAGTCCTCCATGGTCATGGCCGTCAACGCCGTCAAGGAAGGCCGCTGCGCCGCCTTCGTGTCTGCGGGCAGCACAGGCGCCATCATGGCCTGCGGAATTCTGTACGCAAGGCGCATCAAGGGTATCGACCGGCCCGCCATCGCCACGATGCTGCCGGGCAGCACGCATCCGTTCCTGCTGATCGACAGCGGCGCCAATGTGGACTGCTCGCCTGCCAATCTCAACCAGTTCGCCCTGATGGGATGCACCTACATGGAGAAGGTCGCCGGTGTGGAAAAGGCCGTGGCAGGTCTCGTGAACAACGGAACCGAGGACTGCAAGGGCAACCAGCAGACGAAGGAAGCCCATCAGCTGATGAAGGCACAGCAGCAGTACGAGTTTTACGGCAATCTGGAGGCAAGGGATATCCCCTCCAGTCCCTGCAACGTGGTCGCCTGCGACGGCTTCGTCGGCAACGTCATCCTGAAGTACACCGAGGGCCTTGCCAAAGCGCTGACCGGTATGCTGAAGGAGACCATCATGGAATCCGGCACGAGAGCCAAGCTCGGCGGTCTGCTGCTGAAGCCCGCTCTGTCCACGTTCAAGAAAAAGATGAATGCGGACGAATACGGCGGTGCGCCCCTGCTGGGCGTCAATGCGCCGATGATCAAGGCGCACGGCTCATCCAATGCCACTGCCTTCAAGAATGCGCTGCGTCAGGCAAAGCTCATGGTCGAGACGGGCGTCACCGACACCATCCGCACGGCGTTGGAAAATCTGGCAGATCCGGCAGAGCCGGA